>NZ_JBIVEG010000050.1:0-34645 GCF_044747545.1 Streptomyces sp. NPDC090077 | reverse complement strand
CCCCGCGCCTCAAACGCCGGCGAGGCTGAATCAGCCCCGCCGGCGTTTGAGGCGCGGGTCCGGGCAGCGCCCGGGGAACGGTGGAAGGGCGGGTAGGGGACCCTCGCCCCGCGCAGCGGCGGCGGCACCGCCCCCCCGTGCGGCCCGCCGCCAGGGGCGGGGGATGATCGGGGCGGCAGCCCCGGACCCCCGGGGCGCGGACACGGCAGGGGGCGTCACACCGTGGGATGGTGGCGGATCGACACCGACGCGCTCGCGCGCAGCCGCTTCGTCGTGTCGCCCCTCGCCGAGACCACCGCCGCCCTCATGGCCCTGGAGCGCCGCACCCCCGCCCACCCCGCCGAGCGGACCTGGCTCGCGGACCGGCTCCCGCACTACCGGGCCCACCTGGCCGCCGAGCCGCTCACCGCCGCCCTGGTGCGCGCCGCCCTCGGGCGGCTGTGGATCGCCGGGTACCTGACCCCGCCGGCCCACCGCGACGGCCGCGCCTTCGCCGAGGAGCTCGCCACCGTCCGCGCCGCCCCCGACGCGGTGGTCCGCACCGACCTGCGCGCCGCCACCGGCAGGCTCCCCGAGGGCCTCGACCGGGCGCGCGGCCTCGGCCCCAGGACGGCCGAACTGCTGGAGTGGGTCTGGGAGGAGGCCGTACGCCCCGACTGGGAGCGGCGCCGCCGGATCGCGGAGGCGGACGTGCTGCTGCGCACCGCGCAGCTCGGCCGGGAGGGCTGGGCGGCGGCCCTGTCGGGGATGCGGCCGGGCATGGCCTGGCTGGGCGGCGGGCGGCTGCGGGTCAACCTCCAGCAGCGGCGGCCGCGCGAACTGTCGGGGGAGGCCGGGCTGGTCTTCGTACCCGTGACGCACGCCCACGGGTGGGTCGCCTGGACCGGTACGCACCGCCACGCGCTCGTGTACCCCTGCGCGGGCCAGCTCGCCCAGACGGGTCCCGGGCCGGCCGCGCCGCAGGCGCTCGTACGGCTGCTGGGGCCGGTGAGGGCGCGGGTGCTGGTGCTGCTGGAGAGCCCGAAGTCCACGACGCAGCTGGTGGCGCTGACCGGGTACAGCCTGGGGGCGGTCGCCGGGCAGCTGAAGGTGCTGCTCGCCGCGGGGCTGGTGCTGCGCCGGCGGGCGGGCCGCAGCGTCCTGTACAGCCGGGTCGCGGCCGGGGACGTACTGGTGTCGGCCGCGGGTACCCCTGAGTAGGGTGGGCCGCGCGACGGCCCGAGGAGGCGGCCGCGTCCGAGGAGGCTGCAGTGACCGGCTGGAACGCCACCCGCATACCCGACCAGAGCGGCCGCACCGCCGTCGTCACCGGCGCCAACAGCGGCATCGGCCACGTCACCGCGCGGGAACTCGCCCGGCACGGCGCCACCGTCGTCCTGGCCTGCCGCAGCGCCGCCCGCGGCCGGGCCGCGCTGAACCTGCTCCGGGGCGAAGTGCCGGGCGCCCGGGCGGAGTTCCTGGAGCTGGACCTCGCCGACCTGTCCTCCGTACGGGAGTTCGCGCGGGCCTTCACCCGCCGCCACCCCGCCCTCGACCTGCTGGTGAACAACGCCGGGGTGATGGCCCTGCCGTACGGGCGGACCGCCGACGGGTTCGAGACCCAGTTCGGCGTCAACCACCTCGGGCACTTCGCGCTGACCGGCCTGCTGCTGCCGCGGCTGCTCGCGGCCGCCCCCGGAGCCCGGATCGTCACCGTGTCGAGCGGCTTCCACGTGCTCGGCCGGGCCGGCGCCGAGGGCCCCTTCGGGAGCGAGGAGCACGACTACCGCCGCTGGACGGCCTACGGCCGCTCCAAGACCGCCAACCTGCTCTTCACCCACGAACTGGCCCGCCGCCTCACGGCCGCCGGCTCCCCGGTCACCGCCGCCGCCGCGCACCCCGGCTACGCCTCCACCAACCTCCACGCCGGAGCCGCCGCCCTGGAGGGCCGCAGCCCGCTCTCGCGCGTCCTGGCCCTCGGGAACGCCGTCCTCGCCCAGCCCGCCGCCTCCGGCGCCCTCCCCACCCTGTACGCGGCCACCGCGCCCGGGGTCCCGCAGGACGGCTTCTTCGGGCCCCGGCTCGGCTGGCGCGGGGCGCCCGTACGCTCCTGGCGGGCCGGCTGGACCCTCGACGACATGGCCGGAGAGCGGCTCTGGGCCGCCTCGGAGAAGTCCACGGGCATCACGTACCCGCCCCTGTAGCCCCCGGCCGCCCGGCCGCGCCCGGGTCGCACACCCCCTCCGGCTGCCCCCGCACGCGCCCCCGGCCGCCCCCTCCGCAACGTCCGCGCCCCCGCCACGCCCCGGCACGCAACCGTCCGCCCCGGCCGGGGCCTGACCCGGGCCGCCCCGGCGGCCGGACACTCGTCCCATGGACGACACTCCGGACAACCACACAGAATCCCCCGGGGACCACGCCGTGGTCCTCGGGGCCGGCCTGGCCGGGCTGCTGACGGCACGGGTCCTGGCGGGCCGGTTCGCCCGCGTCACCGTCGTCGAGCGGGACGAACTGTCCCTGCACGGGCCGGAGTTCCGCCCCGGCCTGCCCCAGTCCCGGCACGCGCACGTGCTGTGGGCGCGCGGTGTCGAGCTGATGGAGCAGCTGCTGCCCGGCACCACCGCCGAGCTGCTGGCGGCCGGCGCCTCCCTGCTGGAGTCGCCCCGCGACTTCCTCTGGCTGAGCCCCGCCGACTGGTTCCGGCCCGTACCGGGGGCCGGGGTGCTGATCGGCAGCCGGGAACTCCTCGACTGGACGCTGCGCCGCGCCGTGCTGCGCGACGGCCGGGTCCGGATGCTCGGCGGCCGGCTCGCGACCGGGCTCGTCGGCGGGGCGGACGGCCGCTCCGTCACCGGCGTGACCCTGCGCGACGGCGGCCGGCTCGCCGCCGCGCTCGTGGTCGACGCCACCGGCCGCACCTCCAAGGCCCCCGCCTGGCTGGCCGCCCTCGGCTACCCCGCCCCGGCGGTCACCTGCTACGACTCCCACCTCGGCTACGCCAGCCGCCCGTACGCCATCCCCAAGGCCGTGCTGGACGACCCGCAGCGCCGCTGGCACGGGATGTACGTACAGGGCCGCCCGGACAGCCCGCGCGGGGGAGTGCTGGTGCCGCTGGAGGGGGACCGCTGGCTGGTCACCCTGATCGGCAACGGCGAACACGCCCCGCCCACCAAGGACCCCGAGTTCCTCGGCTTCGCCCGCACCCTGCGCAGCCCCGCCCTCTACGACGCCATCCGCGACGCCGAACCGCTGGCCCCGCCCACCGGCTTCCGGGCCACCGCCAACGAGTGGCGCCATTACGAGCGAATGGACCGCTGGCCCGAGGGCCTCCTCGTCGTCGGCGACGCGGCCTGCCGCTTCAACCCGGTCTACGGGCACGGCATGACGGTCGCCGCCATCACCGCCCAGGCCCTCGGCGACGCCATCAGGGGCCTCGGCACCGCGCAGATCCCGGCACAGGCGCGCCGCGTCCAGCGGCACACCGTCACCGCGGCGAACGTCGCCTGGCAGATCGCCACCAGCGAGGACCTGCGCTACCCGGGCACCGAAGGCCCACCGCCGGACCGCGCGACCCGCGTCCTCCAGGCGTACATGTCCCGCGTCATGGCCGGCGCGAACACCGACCCGGCCATCTCTGCCCCGTTCTTCGGCGTCCTCTCGCTCTCCACCCCGCCGAACGCCCTGCTCGCCCCGGGCACGATGCTCCGCGTCCTGTCGAAGTGGCGCCTGCCCACCTCACCCCGCACCACGGCGTCCTACCCGCCGCACCACGGGCCGGTCTAGGCCGTCTCTTTCGGATCTTGCCGGTTGAGCCCGCGTCGTCCGGTGCCGTGCATCGGCGCGTTGGCGGGGCGCCCTTGTACTGGACGTACTCGGGTGCTCCGCCAACGCGGCGAGGTGCGGTGCCGGGCGGCGCGGGTCAGGCTAGATCCGGAAGAGACGGCCTAGTCCCGGACGGCCCGCTCGTAGAGCTCGCGCACCCCGTCCCCGAAGTAACTGCTGTACGAGGTCACCTCGTCCCCGCCACCGTCGCGGCCGCCTATCACCCCGATCAGGGTTCCGGCTGCGGTCAGGACGGGGCCGCCGCTGGTCCCGTTGGGCACGTCCGCGCAGTCCAGCCGCAGCTGCGTGGACCCGGCGGCCACGGCCGTGTTGGCGCACCCCAACGGCTGCTCGGCGTCGTTGGGGTAGCCCACCAGCCGTGCGGGGGAAGGCAGTTGCTGCCCGAACCGGACGGCGTGCGCCCCCGTGACGTCCTCCAGCCGCTGCCCGGGATGGCCCGGTCGCCGTACCCGGATGAACGCCACGTCGTAATCCGGATCCGCCGACGACACCCACCGCGGGTCCACGTCGATCCGCGTCGGCACCCACACCCCGAACGGGGCCTTCCCCTCGGCGTACCCGGGCACGAACGCCAGATTGGTCCGGAACCCGCGGCCGTACACGCAGTGCGCGGCGGTCACGACGAGGTCCCCGTCGGCGGAATGCACCACGCTCCCGGAACAGTGGTGCTCGTCGTCCCAGTCCATCCCGGGCGAGAACAGCGCCCCGATGGCCGGCTCCGGCTCGACGTCCGCGGCTTCGAGCGGCTCGGACGCCTTCCACTCCGCCCCGTCCGCGGCCCTCCGCTCCCCACCGCCCTCGACGAGGGTCTCCAGGGCCTTCGCCGCGGTCTCGTCCCCCACCTTCTCGCCCTGCACGTAGCTCCCGCGGTCGGCGTCCCCCACGGCGACGGTCCCGAACCGCCCCACCGCGAAGCCCACCCCGGCGACCACGAGCGCACAACAGACCCCGGCCAGCACACACACCCGCACGGCCCTGCCCGTCATGCCCCGCTCCCGAAGATCGCCACCCCCGCCCAACGCCCCCGTCCGCCCACGGGTTCCCGCCCGGAACGTGTCCGTCCTCACACCGCGGGTCAGTCGGGGAACCTGAGCGGAATCGCCCGGCCCGCCCCGCGCGGCACGCTCGGAGCCCAGTCGGCGGGGGAGGTGGAAACGGCTGCCGCGTCCCCGTGGAACGAGGGGTCCACCACCACGCCCTCGAAGCACCGGTACGCCCAGTCGTCACCACTGTCGTGCTGCGCCACCGTTCCGCCCGCCACGCCCCTCAGGAGCCACCCCGGACCGTCGCGTCCGATGAACCGCACCGTCACCCTGTCCCGCCCGCGGACGTCGCTGACGACCGGCACCACCGCCCTGAGCTCGACGCCCGCGGGCCCGGTCCGCCGCTCGGCCTCGCCGCCACGGGCGCGTACGTCCGCTTCGAGCCGGGTGCAGACGCTCTCCCACTCCGGCCCTCCGAACGTCCTGTAGGCCTGGAGCTGCAGGGTGGCGGTCGTGTCCCGGAACAGGACCGCCTCGAGGAGCTCCCCGCCGGACCAGGACCGGTTGAGCTCCACCCGGCTCACTCCCGCGCGCGGGACCTTCAGCCCACCGAGGTCGAGCAGGTCCACGACACCCATGCCGCCATCCCCCATCAGCCGCTTCGCCGGATCCGGCGGACCCGTCACCGGAGTCTGCCAGGTCCGCCCACGGGCGCGGGCGCACCCGGTGGGGCCCCGGGGCCGACGGCCTGCGGTGCTCCTGTGGGGGATCGAACGGGCCGCGGGGCGGAAGGGTTCCCTCCTGCCGTGTCCCGGCCGGGGGTGGCGTCGTTGTGCCCCTGAGGGCTCCCGGGGCACCGGTCCGCCCCCGTCCCGGTAGCCGCCCGAACGCACAGGGGGAGACGCGCGCATGCCCCTCGAACCGCCGTACCCCGCACTGCCCCTCGACGCCCCCTGGGAGCGTCCCGGCATCGGCGCCACCGCCGCCGACGGGCCGCCGGGGCCGTGGCACCTGCCGTGGGACCGGCTGCCGCCCGCCGAAGCCGCCCGGACGCGGGAGGGGCTCGACGGCCGGGCGTACGAGTTCCAGGCGTCCGACGCGGCCACCGGCGGCCCCGTGCGGCGGATCTTCACCGGGGCCCGGCTGCGCGCCGACGCCGAGCAGACCGCCCGCCTGCTCGCCCCGTACGCGCCCGAGGCCATCGTCAGCTTCGCCCCGCCCCGGTACGCCTACGGGGCCGCCGCGACCGTGCTGCTGCCCGCCGTGACCGGGCTGCCCGTGTGGTTCTGGCCCGCCGGGGACTGCCCGCCGCCCGCCGTCCGGGCCCGCCGGATCGCCGTCGTCGCCATCCCGGCCGCCTTCCGGGCCCTGGCCCGACACCCCCGCTGGACCGACTCCTTCGAGCAGCTCACCTTCCTGCACGGATCCGCCGAACTCCCGCCGGAGGCGCGCCGGTTCGCAGCCGATGCCCGTACCGTGCTCATCGAGCTGCTCGGCTCGACCGAGACCGGCTCCGTCGCCCACCGCACCGGCTGGGACCCGGCCGGGCCCTGGACCCTCCTCGACGACGTCGCCTTCGCCGCGCCCCGCACCGGAGGGGAGGGCCCGCTCACCGTGACGGGACCGCGGCTGTCCGCCCTCCCCGACGGCAGCCGGCCCGACCGGCACGAGATGGACGACGTGGTCCGCCGCCTCGGCGACCGGCTGTTCCTGCGCCTCGGCCGCCGCGCCCAGCTGGTGCGGATCAACGGGGTCCGGCGCGACCTGGGAGCCGTCGCCGCCCGGCTGCGCGCCGCGCTCCCCGGCGCGGACGTGGCCTGCGTACGCGTCCCAGGTCCCGCCGGCCCGCCGCACGGGGAGGCGTACGACGTGCTCGTCGCCGGCGGCGGCCCCCTGACGGCGGACGGCGTACGGGCGGCCGCCCGCGGCCTCGGCGCCGAACCCCGCCTGGTGCGCCTCGTGGAGCGGATCCCGCGCGACCCCCTCGGCAAACCCCTGCCCGCACAGCCCGCCCCGCCCGAACGGCCCCGAGAGGACGTACGCCGTGAACCTGAAGCCCGATGAAGTGAAGACCGTCCCCCTCACCCCCGAGGTGTACGCGTACCTGCTCGCCCAGGCCGAACCGCAGAGCGAGGTCCAGCGGCGGCTCGTCGAGCGCACCCGCGCCCTCGGGGACCGGGCCGTGATGCAGATCCCGCACGAGCAGGGCGTCCTCCTCACCCTCCTCGCGAAGCTGACCGGAGCCCGCCGGATCGTGGAGGTCGGCACCTTCACCGGCTACTCCACCCTCGCCCTCGCCGCCGGCCTGCTCCCCGGCGGGCAGGTCCTGACCTGCGACGTGTCGGCGGAGTGGACGGAGATCGCGCAGGAGGCCTGGAAGGAGGCCGGGCTCGCCGACCGGATCGAGCTGAGGCTCGCGCCCGCCCTGGAGACCCTCCGCGCCCTGCCGGCCGAACCGGTCGTCGACCTGGTCTTCCTGGACGCGAACAAGGACGGCTACCGGGACTACTGGGAGGAACTGGTGCCCCGCGTACGGCAGGGCGGCCTGCTCCTCGCCGACAACGCGCTCTTCGGCGGCGACGCGGCCGACCCGGAGGCACAGGGCCACGGCCGGGCCGTCCGCGCGTTCAACGCCCACGTCCGCGCCGACGACCGCGTCGAGTCGCTCCTCCTCCCCGTCGCGGACGGCCTGATCTTCGCCCGCAAGATCTGAGCCCGCCGTTCGAGGGCCGTCAGTCGTCAGTCGTCAGCCGTCGTCCGAGACACCGAGGTCGTGGCGCATGGCGGTGCGCATCGCCTTCAGGGTCTCCCACACCGCGAACTGGGCGGCGGCTGCCGTCTCCATCGTCTCGCCCGGCCCGGGGGCGTCCCGTTCCAGTCGTTTGACCTGGCCGTAGACCCCGTTCAGGGCGTGGTTGACGGCACCCGCCGTCACGAGCACCGCGTCCGGGGCGATCATCTGCGCCTCCGCATAGCGGTCGCGGTGCGCGCTCTTCGCCGCGTCGAGCGCCTCCCGGTCGGCGTCCTGCACGGCGCGCTCCCGCATGACGTGCAGGTGGTGGCTGAGGGCGGTGGTGAACTGCCGCGACTCCCGGTTGAGTTCGGCGTAACAGGTGCGCCGGAGCGAGCGGCTCTCGCGAACCTCCTCCTGCGTCCGGACGAGTTCCAGCTCCCGCCGCTTCGCCCGCTCCGAGCCCCGCTGGGTCAGCAGCGACGCTCCCAGCGTTCCCGCGACCCCCGCCACCGCGATGACCACCGAGTTGAGATCCACCCACCCACTCCGTCGAGTCCCCCGGCCCCGTGCCCGACGCACACGGCCCGGCCGTCAAGTGTGCCCCGAAGTGCGGCCGGACAGGCGCGGCGGGTGGCCGAAGCGGGCGTTCCGTGGGCCGGGTCGCGTGCCCGGCGCTATCGTGCCCGCGGGGGAGAGCGACGAGGGGGCGGTGCGGTCATGCGGTTTCTGTTCGTTCACGGTACGGGGGTGCGGCGGGAGCGGCACGACGCGCTGTTCGGGCTGGTGCGGGAGCGGCTCGGGGAGCGGTTCCCCGGTGCGGAGGCCGAATCCTGCTTCTGGGGCGAGCGGTTCGGCGCGGAGCCGGGCGCCGGCGCACGCTCCGTACCCGGGGCGCCGGAAGGGCCCGACGGGGGCGACGAGGCCGCCGAGTGGGGGCTGCTGCTGGCCGACCCGCTGTGCGAGCTGCGGGTCCTCGCCGAGGCCGGCTGGGCCGGGGAGGGCGAAGGCGGCGACCCGTTCGCGATGCCCGGCTTACGTCCCGCCGGGGAAGGCGTGACGGAGCTGCTGCACCGGCTCGCCGAAACCTCCCGGGGCCCCGGCGACGGCCCCGACGAGCTGCGCGCCCTGCTGGACGGGACCGGCCTCGCCGCCGGGTTCCGGCCCGCCCTGGAAGCCGCCGCCGGCTCCGCCGAAGCGGCCCGCGCGGCCGCCCGGGCCACCGCCGAACCGCAGGCCCGCGAGCTGGCCACCGCCCTCGGCCGGGCCGTCACCGCCGGGGCCCTCGCCGCGGCCGGGGCCGACGCCGACTGCACCGCCGCCGAACGGGACCGGCTCGTCGAGCTCCTCACCACCCGCCTCGGCGGCGGCGCCCGCGTCCCCGGGGCCCGCGCCGCCGCCGTCCTCGGCCGGCTCGCCCTGCGGGTCACCACCCAGCCCCTGCTCAACGCCTGGCGGGGCTCCCTCACCACCGGCGCCGCCCCCGCCCTGGGCGACATCCTGCGCTACCAGGCCAGGGGCGCCGGCCTGCGCGCGTACCTGCACGAGCGGATCACCGCCCGGCCGGGCCCGACCGTACTGATCGGCCACAGCCTCGGCGGCGTCGCCCTGGTGGACCTGCTCGCGCTGGCCGCCGCCGACGGCACCCCCGTACCCGGCGCCGAACTGCTCGTCACCGTCGGCTCGCAGGCCCCGTACCTCCACGAACTCGGCGCCCTCACCGCCCTCGCCCCCGGCGGCCGGCTCCCGTACGGCTTCCCGCGCTGGCTCAACGTGTACGACCGCCAGGACGTGCTCTCCTACCTCGCCGGACCCGTCTTCCCCGGCGACCCCCGCGTCACCGACCACGAGACCGTCAGCCGCCAGCCCTTCCCCGCCAGCCACAGCGCCTACTGGAAACAGCGGTCCCTCTACGAGCGCATCGAACGGGCGGTGAACGAAGCGGGGATCGGGTGACGGCCCTCGGCCGGCCGCACCCCGACGTGGACCCCCGGCGCACCTTCGCGCTCGTCGCGGGCGTCGAGCGGTACGAGATCAGCCACCACTGGAACCTGCGCGGCCCCGCCCGCGACGCCCTGCGCTTCGCCCGGTGGCTGACCGGGCCCGGCCAGGTGCCCGCCGCGAACGTCCGGCTGCTGCTGTCCCCGCTCGACGACCCCGACACCCTGGACTGGTCCGCGTCCGAGGGCCTGGCCGCGCTGCGGACCGCCCACCGGCCCGCGACCGAGGCCAACGCCCGCACCGCCCTCCTCGACGAACTCCCCGCCTGCGACGGGGACTTCCTGTGGATCTTCTGGGCCGGGCACGGCTACCTCGGACGCGACCGGGAGCTGATGCTGCCCTGCGCCGACGCCCGCCCCGGCCAGATCCGCCACCTCAACCTCGACTCCGCGCTGCGCTGGTGGCGCACCGACCTGGTCGCCCACCGCAGGTTCCCCCTCCAGGCCGCACTGGTCGACGCCTGTCGCGTCGACGCGCCCCGCGACAGCCGCTGGAACTTCGGCAGCGCCGACTACGGCGGCGGCCACACCGTCCCCGGCCGGCGCCAGTTCCGGCTGTACGCCTCCCGGGAGGGCGAGGCCGCGCAGAACGACGCCGAACGCGGCGCGGGCCGCTTCACCGAGGCCCTGCTCGGCGAGCTCGGCGAACGGTCCGTGGCGGAGGGCGCCGCCGTCCTGCCCGACGCGGCCCGCAGCATCCACCGTGCCTTCCGGGGACTGCGCGACCGCGGCGAGGGCTGGCAGCTGCCGCAGTTCCTCGTCGACCGCGACTGGGACGCCAACTCCTTCCTCGACTTTCCGGGCGACGGACCGCCCGGACCGTCCCTGCCCGGCGCCCCCCGCCTCGACCAGGCCGGATGGGACGGCCTCGGCGCGCTCTTCGAGGGCCGCGACCTGCCGCGCTGCGCCTACGAGGCCTACGCCTGGGCCTTCAAGGCCGCCGGCTGCACCACCCCCGTCGACGGCGGGCTGCCCGCCGACACCCTCCTCGACGTGGTCGCCGACCTCGACGAACGGCAGGGCGGCCGGAGCGGGATGCCGCTCGCCGTGCCCTTCGTGCACTTCCTCGCCGACCGGACCGCCCGCCCCGGCGGCGGTCCCGGCGGCGGACCGGAGGACCCCGACTGGGCCGAGGCCCTCGCCCGCTGGGTACGCGCCACCCGCGACCGGCTCGGCCTGCCCGTCCTGCGCCCGCCGCCCGCCCCCGCCCGCCGGACCACCCTGCACGTGCGCCTGGAGTCCCCGCCCGGCGGCGGGGACGGCCTGCTGGCCCGGATGTGGCTGCGCGGCGAACGGACCCGCCACGTGTGGGAGTCGGAGGGCAGCCCCGTACGCCTGGACGCCGTGCGCGCCGAACTCGTACGCCGCCTCGCCGAGGGCGCGCCCGGACCCGGGCAGCCGTACGGGGGCATCGGGCGGGTCGAGTTCCACGTCCCCTACGAACTGCTGGAGACGGACTTCGACCAGTGGCCCGTCCCCCGCGGACCCGCCCGCCGGACCCGCCCGCTCGGCACGGTCTGCGAGGTGGTGGTGCGCTGCCCGCAGGAACGCGAGGACACCCGCGCCGAATGGCTGGCCAAATGGCGCTGGCTGCACGTCCGGGACGGCCGCCACCCCGAGGCCGTACGGCTGGTCGAGGACGCGGACGTCACCGACGCCCTCGGCATGCGGCTGGGGGCCCGGCCCGCACCCGGCTGCGTCCTCGGGCACGTCTCCGGCCACCGTACGGACGCCCTGCTGGACGCCCTCCTGGAGGGCGGGGTACCCGTGGCGGTGTGGCGGCGCGGCGGCGGCGCCCCGGCCGGCGGACTCCCCGCGCTGCTCGCCCCCGACGCCGGGCCGGGGGCGCCCGCGGTGTTCGAACTGCCCGCCCGCGTACGCGAAGTGCGCCGGGCGGCCGCCGCCCAGGACCCGCCGGGGGAAGACCGGTTGGTGCTGCTGTGGGACGATCCCGACGACACGGTCGACCTCCGCTCCCTGGCCACCTGACCCCGCCGCCCACGACGCCCGAGACCCGGCCCGCCACGGGCCCCGACCCGAACGCACCACCCGCGAACACACGATGGAGGCACAGGCAGTGGCGAAGGACTGGTGGCTGTACCGGGGCGCGGGCCCCGGCGAGGAGCGCCGCACCCGGCTGGAAGCCGGAACCCCGCCGCCCTGGCGGGACTTCACCGGCGAACCCGACCCCTCCTACCGGCCGCCCGGCCGCACCGGCGAAGCCTGGGAACGCACCCGCCGGCGCGGCGAGGGCTACGTCCCGGACGAGCCGGAGACGGACGTGGTCAACACCGCCCTGCACCTGCGCCGGCCCCTGCTGATCACCGGCAAGCCCGGCGTCGGCAAGTCCACCCTCGCCTACAGCATCGCCGCCGACCTGGCCCTGGGCCCCGTACTGCACTGGCCGATCACCAGCCGCACCGTGCTGCGCGACGGCCTCTACCTCTACGACGCCATCGGCCGGCTCCAGGAGGCCGGACTGGAACAGGTCCGCGTCCCCGGCGCCCGCCCCGCCGAGCCCCCGGCAGCGGTGCCCTCCATCGCCCGCTACCTGCGCCTCGGGCCGCTCGGCACCGCCCTGCTCCCGCAGCGCAGGCCCCGCGTCCTGCTCATCGACGAGATCGACAAGAGCGACATCGACCTGCCCGGCGACCTCCTCACCGTCTTCGAGGACGGCGGCTTCCCCATCCCCGAACTGGCCCGCCTCGCCAAGGAGCAGCCCACCGTCGCCATCGGCACCGAAGACGACCCCGACGCGGGCGTGGCCGTCACCCAGGGCCGCGTCCAGTGCAGCTACTTCCCCGTCGTGGTCCTCACCAGCAACGGCGAACGCGACTTCCCGCCCGCCTTCCTGCGCCGCTGCGTCCGCCTCCACCTGGAGGCACCCGGGCCGGAGAAACTCGCCCGCATCGTGCGCGGACGGCTCGGCGTCGACATCACCGGCGCCGGCGCCGCCGAGTACCAGGACCTCGTCCGGAGCTTCCTCGAACGCGCCGAGGACGGCGACCTGGCCACCGACCAGCTGCTGAACGCCATCCAGCTGCGACTGGCCGGAGCCTGGCCGGCCCCCGCCGACCGCGACCGCTTCCTCGCCACCGTCATGCAGCACCTCACCGGGCCCACCGCGTGATCGAGAGGCTGCTCGCCGCGTTCGCCGAAGGCGCCGAGGACGGCGGGGCACCCCGTACCGCCGTCGGCCCCGAGGAGATCGCCGACATCCTCTGGCTGGCCGCCCGCGTGGACCCGGCCGCCGCCGCGTCCCGGGACGCGGCCGCGGCGCCGGACCGGCCGGAGCCGGCCGGGGCGCCACCGTCCCCCGTTCCCACCGGCCCGGCCGGCCCCGCCCGGTCCGGCCCGCCCGGCGCCGGGGCCGTGCAGCTCTTCCCCGCCGTCCAGGGCGCGCCCGAGCAGCCCCCCGGCCCCGGCCCCGGCGCGCCCGGCCCCGCCGCCGGAGCGCCCGCGCGGCGCGGCGTACCGCTGCGGCTGCCCCGCACCGCCTCCCTCGACGACCCGCTCGCCCTGATGCGGTCGCTGCGCCCCGTGGGACGCCGCTCCATCGGCGGGCCGGGGGAGGAGCTGGACGAGCAGCTCACCGTGGAACGCAGCATCGAGGCGAGGGTCCCCACCCCGGTGCTGCGCCCCGCCGAGAGCCGCTGGCTCGACCTGGCCCTCGTCGTCGACACCCACCCCTCGATGCTGCTGTGGGCCGACCTGGTGGACGAACTGCGCGGGGTGTTCACCCGCAGCGGCGTCTTCCGCGACGTCCGCACCTGGCAGCTCACCGGCACCGGCCCCGGCGGCACCCCGATGCTCGCCCGGGGCCCCGACGGCCCGCCCCGCAACCCGATGGAACTCGTCGACCCCGCCGGGCGGCGGCTGATCCTCCTCGTCTCCGACACCGTCGCCGGGGGCTGGCAGGAGACCCCGCTGCTGCGCGTGCTGCGGCACTGGAGCACCCACAACGCCGTGGCCGTGCTGAACGTCCTGCCCGAACGGCTGTGGACCCGGGGGGCGGTGCGGCCCGTGCCGTTCGCCGTCCGCTCCGACCGGCCCGCCGCCGCCACCCGCTCCTGGCAGCGGGTGCCCGCCGCCCGGCGGGCGCGGGGCGGCGGGCCCGTGGTCCCGGTGGTGGGGCTCGCGTCCGGCAGCCTCGCCCGGCTCGTGCGGACGGTGTCCGGGGACGGGCGCTGGCGCCGCCTCGCCTGCCTGCGCCTGGACGCCGCCCCCGCCCCCGGCACGGCCCCGCCGCGCCGGGACACCACCGCGCTGGAGGCGGTCGAGCGGTTCCGGGCGAGCGCCTCCCCGACCGCCCAGCAGCTCGCCGCCCACCTGGCCGCCGTACCGCTCACGCTGCCCGTGATGACCCTCGTACGACGCTCCCTGCTGCGGGACTCCGAGCACGGGCACCTGGCGGAGGTGGCCCTCGGGGGGCTGTTCGCCCCGTGGGAGGGGCGGCAGCGGCCGGAGGCGGCGGAGTTCGACTTCCTGCCGGGGGTACGGGAGGTGCTGCTCGGCTCCCAGCTGCGCGGGGACGTCGCGGCGGTACGGGAACTCGTGCGGCGCCGGGTCTGGGAGTACATGTACCGCCACCGGGGCACCGGCCCCGACTTCTCCGCGACCCGGGTCACGACGGGCACGGAGGGCCGCCGCAGGGTCCCGGCGGGGGCCCTGCCGTTCGCCGAGCGGCCGGCGGTGGAAGGGTCGTTCGAGGTCCGGCTGCCCGACCGGCGCGGGGTGCGGGACGCGGTCGTCCAGGTCCGCTTCGAGCCGCTGGCGGAGCCGCGCGAGGTGGGCACCCTGCTGGGCCCCCGTCTGGTGCTGACCGTCGGCGACGTGGAGCAGCCCCGGGACGCCGTCGCCTGGGTGCGGGGGGCGGACGGCAGGGAGGTCGTCTGCCGGCCCGTGTGGTGGGACGGGGCGAGCCCCCGGGTGCTGCTGCTGGAGGGCGAGGCGGACCTGGCGGACCCGCGGCGGTTCGTTCCTCCGGGCTGGGGGGCGCCGTCGGCGGACCAGGAAGCGGAGGCCGTCGTGGACGGCTTCGAGGAGGTCGGCGCCCGGCGCGCCTTCTTCGGCCACGTGCTGCTGTCCGGCGGCGCCCGCAACGGCGAACTGCTCCGGTTCCCCGTCGAGCTGGGGGACTGGCACCAGTTCCGGGGTGCCCCGGTCTCCCGCGACGGCGGGCTGATCGGCATCGTGCACACGGTCCGCCCCGACCGGATGGTCTTCCTGACGGCCGAGGCCCTGCTCGCGCAGGACGGCTTCCGGGAGGCGCTGGGTGAGCGGAGACACGGGACCGGGGTCCGTCTGGCGGTGCGGGTCGGCGGGGGTTCCGGCGCCTCTGCGGAGCTGGGCGCCATCCTGCTGAGGGAGATGGCGGACGGCCGGGTGACCGGGGGGATGCAGAGCGACCTGCGGTTCTCGTTCTCCGGGGCGGGTGCCTACGGCGGGGCCGGGTCCGTACTGGCGGCGCTGCCCCGGGCCCTGGCCCAGCTGGGCGACGGGCAGCCGGAGGGGCTGAGGCCGCCGCTCGTCGTGGCTCTGGCGACCGGAGAACCCGAGGACCCGGCGGAGGATCCCGACGCGATCCTCGGCAGCCCCGTGATCACGGACCTGCTGGCGTCCGGTGGCCCCGGGCACGCGCAGCGTCTCGTGGCCGTGGTCTCCCCGTCGCTGCGCGAGGAGCTCCACGATCTCGTCGGCCCGCTGGCGCTGCGCCCCCTCCTGCCGATGGCGGAGGAGGACGGGGGATGGTTCCTCACCGCGGCGTCCGGCCGGCTGGCGGAGGTGCTGGCGGACGCGGAGGCGTACCGGCTGGAGGAGTCCGCCTGGCCCCGGTGCGGCTTCGGCGCCACCGACGAGGGCCCCGCAGGGTGCATCGGCATCAGGGTGACGGACCGCCGGAGCTGCTTGGCCCACCTGCCGCGTTCCGAGCAGGACGCCTACCTGGGCACCCTGGAGCCCGCCTCGTCCGTCGACTTCCGGGGGACCACCTTCGAGGGGGGCCTGCTGGGGAGGGTCCTGGACGCGCTGCGGGATCCGCGGACGGGGTCGGTCGTGCTGGACTCGGCCGCCTTCGCGAGGGCGTGCTTCAAGGACGACTGGGCGGCGGGGGATGCCGTCTTCAACGGCGAAACCGACTTCACCCGGGCCGTGTTCGAGGGCGCGGCGGCCTTCGCCGCGGCGACCTTCGGCTGGGACGTGTCCTTCGAACGTGTCGTCTTCAGGGAGGTGGCGGGCTTCGAAGGGGCCACCTTCGCGAGCGCCGTCTCCTTCGACCGCGCCGTCTTCGAGCAGGCGGCGGCGTTCGACGACGTCACCTTCGAGGCGCCGGTCTCCTTCGACCGCGCCGTTTTCGCGGGAGTGGCGCAGTTCGCCCGGGGCACCTGCGACGGGGACGTCTCGTTCGGGCGCGCCGTCATGGAGGGGGCGGCCGTGTTCGACGGGATGGAGCTGCGGGCGGGGGCGGACTTCGACCGGGTCACCTTCAAGGGGACTGCGTCGCTCGGCGACTGCCTTTTCCGGGGACCGGTTTCCTTCGCACGCGTCGTGTGCGAGGGGGTGTTCTCGGCGATCGGCACCCGCTTCGCGCGCGAGGCGGACTTCGAGTCCATGGTCTGCCAGGCGGTGGCGGAGTTCCGTGGCACCCGTTTCAACGGACCGGCCGCCTTCGCCGGTGTCCTCTTTCACGGCACGACGGTGTTCGACACGACCTGGTTCGGCGAGAGGGCGGGCTTCGAGGGCGTCGTCTTCCAGGGCTCGGTACTGATCAAGAGCAGCGTGTACGCGGAGTCGGTCACCTTCGACGGAGCCGTGTTCGAGGGCAGCCTCGAGTGGCTCGACTCGAAAACGGAGACGGCGCGCGGCAGCTTCGCCGGAGCGGTCTTCCAGGGCTCGGCACACTTCCTGCGGGGCGAGTTCACCGGCGACACCTCCTTCGACGGGGCCGTCGTCGAACGCGCCGTCACCTTCGAGGACTGCGACTTCCGGGCCGGCCTCTCCCTGGCCGACGTCGTCGTCGAGGGGCAGGTCACGTTCACCGAGGTCACCCTCGCCCGGCCCCTCCGCCTCCCAGGCGGCTGGACCGCCGTGGAGGCGGACAGGGTGTGGGAGATCACCTCCCCCCAGCGCCCGGAACCCGGCGGAGCCTGAGGCATTCTGGCCAGGTCAGAGCCAATGCCCGTCCCAGGAGCACCAGTTGACCCAGACCGCCGGCCCCCGCCACATCCCCTTCGACCGCCTCCACAACTTCCGCGACCTGGGCGGCTACCGCTCCGCCGACGGCCGGACCGTCCGGTGGGGGGTCCTGTACCGGGCCGACTCCCTCGGGAAGCTGAGCGGCGCCGACTGGGACCGCTTCCTCGGGCTCGGCGTCCGGACCGTCATCGACCTGCGCTACCCCTGGGAGATCGAGGCCAAGGGCCGGATACCGGAGCCGGAGCGCTTCGCGTACGCCAACCTGAGCATCGAGCACCGCCCCTACGACCAGGCCGAGATCGACCCCGCCCTCGACCCCTGGCGCTACCTCGCCGACCGCTTCGCGGAGGTCGCCGAGGACGGGGTGGAGGAGATCCGGGGCGCCATCGAGCTGATCGCCGACGGGCCCGGCCCCGCCGTGTTCCACTGCACCTCCGGCAAGGACCGCACCGGCCTGATCGCCGCCCTGGTCCTGACCCTGCTCGACGTGCCCGAGGAGGAGGTCCTGGCCGACTTCGCCCTCACCGAGCTCGCCACCGGCCGCCTCACCGCCGACTGGCACGCCGCCCACCCGGGCCGCACCCTGCGCTGGCCCGCGTACGGCCGCGCCCCGGCCACCGTCATGGAGCTGGTCCTCGCCGACCTGACGGCCCGATACGGGTCCCCGTCCGCGTACCTCACCGAGGCCGTCGGCATCACCCCGCAGACCACGGCCCGGCTGCGGGAGCGCCTCCTCGTCTGAAGCCGCGCCAGGAAAACCAGGTGCCCCGGCCGGCACGCGCCGCCTACAGTCGCGGTGCGCGCCGCCGCCAGGGCCGTGCGCACCGATGCCGAGCGAAGAGAAGGGGAACCGGGCCATGCGTACGCACCGCACCGCCGCCGTCGTTCCCCCCTGCCGGTACGACGTGATCCCGGTGTCCCGCAGCGCGCGGTAGCAGCCGCGCGGCTGTCACCGTACGCCCGTGACGCACCCCTGAAGACGGAACCCCGCCGGCCCTGCCGCGGGGTGGCCCGCTCGCGTCCCGGGAATCGCGCCGCCCTCTTCCCTCCCAGGCATCCGAAAGGCCCGGGCCATGCGCACCGACCGCACCCACACCCATACCCACACCGACAACGCGACCGCCGCCGTGCGGAACATCGGCATCCTCGCCCACGTGGACGCCGGCAAGACCACCGTCACCGAGCGGATCCTCTTCGCCACCGGCACCATCCACAAGCGCGGCGAGGTCCACGAGGGCAACACCGTCACCGACTACGACCCCCAGGAACGCGACCGCGGCATCACCATCTTCGCCGCGGCCGTGAGCTGCGCCTGGGACGGGCACCGGGTCAACCTGATCGACACCCCGGGGCACGTGGACTTCGCCGACGAGGTCGAGCGTTCCCTGCGGGTGCTCGACGGGGCGGTCGCGGTGTTCGACGCCGTCGCCGGGGTCGAGTCGCAGAGCGAGTCCGTGTGGCGGCAGGCGGACCGGCACGGCGTGCCGAGGATCGCCTTCGTCAACAAGCTGGACCGGGCGGGCGCGGACCTCGACACGGCCGTCGCCTCCATCAGGGAGCGGCTCGGCGCGGTTCCGCTGGTCGTGCAGCTGCCGGTCGGGCGGGAGGACGGCTTCACCGGCGTCGTCGACCTGCTGCGGATGCGCGCCCTGGTCTGGGGTGCCGCCGACGGCTCGTACGCGACGCTGCCGGTTCCCGGACCGCTGGCGGAGGAGGCGCGGCGCAGGCGCCGGGAGCTGGAGGAGGCGGTGGCCGAGCTGCACGCGGAGGCCCTGGAGGAGTTCTGCGCCGGTGCCGGGCTGAGCGGGGCGACGCTGGTGCGGGCGCTGCGCGAGCTGACCCTCGCCGGGGACGGCGTGGTCGTGCTGTGCGGTTCCGCGTACCGCAACCGGGGCATCGAGCCGCTGCTCGACGCCGTGGTGGCGTACCTGCCGGCGCCGGTCGACATGCCGCCGGTGCGGGAGCGGGCCGCAGACCCGGCGGAGCCGCTGGCCGCGCTCGCCTTCAAGGTGACGGCGACGGCGACCGGTCGGCTCACCTACCTGCGGGTCTACGCGGGGACCCTGCGCAAGGGAGACTCCGTACTGGACCCGGCGACGGGCCGGACGGAACGCGTCGGACGGATCCTGCGGGTGCAGGCCGACCGGCACGAGGAGCGGGAGGAGGCGGTGGCCGGTGACATCGTCGCCGTCGTCGGACTGAAGGCGGCGCGGGCGGGCACCAGCCTGTGCGCGCCGGAGGCGCCGCTGCTGCTCGAACCGCCCGTGGTGGCGGACCCGGTGGTGTCGGTCGCGGTCGAGGCGGGCCGCGGTACGGACACCGGGCGGCTCGCCGCCGCGCTGGCCCGGCTCGCCGAGGAGGACCCCTCCCTGGTGGTGCGGACCGGCGCGGAGACCGGGCAGACCGTGCTGTCGGGGCTGGGCGAGCTGCACCTAGAGGTGGCGGTGGAGAAGGTCCGCCGGCTGCACGGGGTGGAGATCGCGGTGGGCCGGCCGCGGGTCTCCTACCGGGAGACCGTCGTGCGCGGGGTGGCCGGCTTCGTGTACCGGCACGTCAAACAGGACGGCGGCGCGGGCCAGTTCGCGCACGTCGTGCTCGACGTGGAGCCGCTGGAGGAACCCGGTTTCGAGTTCCGTTCGGCGGTCACGGGCGGCCGGGTCCCGCAGGAGTACGCGCGGGCCGTGGAGGCCGGCTGCCGTGACGCCCTCGCCGAGGGGCCGCTCGGCGGGCACCCGGTGACGGGGCTCCGGGTGGTCCTGACCGACGGGGCGACCCACTCCAAGGACTCCTCGGAGATGGCGTTCCGGGCGGCGGGCCGGTTCGCGCTGCGCGACGCCCTGCGGGTCTGCGCGGTGGAGCTGCTGGAGCCGGTCGCGGAGGTCACCGTGACCGTTCCGGACGACGGTGTCGGCGCGGTCCTCGGGGACCTCGCCGCCCGCCGTGGCCGGGTCACGGGCTCGGCCGGGCAGGCCGGGACCACGGTGGTCACGGCGACGGTGCCGCTGGCCGAGCTGTTCGGGTACGCGTCCCGGCTGCGCGGCCGCACCCAGGGCCGGGGCGGCTTCACCAGCCGTCCGGCGGGCCTGGCTCCCGTCCCCGCGGCGGTGGCCGCCACGGTGACGGGGCGTTAGCACACCTCGTCAGGGCCCCGTCCCGGCTTCGGCCGGGGCGGGGCCCTTCCGCGTTCCGACACCGCTCTTACATACCCCCCATGGGTATGCTACGTTGCTACGCGAAGGTACCCCCCAGGGGTATATGGCAGAGGAGGGTCAGGGCAATGTCAACCGTCAATCCCCGGCGCTGGTGGGCACTTGGCGTGCTTGCCGCCGCTCAGTTCATGGTCATCATGGACACCTCGATCATCGGGGTGGCACTCCCCGAGATGCAGAAGGACCTGGGCTTCTCCCAGGGCGAGCTCCAGTGGGTCTTCAACGCCTACGTGATCGTCTTCGGCGGCTTACTGCTGCTCGGCGGGCGCCTCTCCGACCTGTTCGGGGCCCGCAAGATCTTCGCCACCGGCTGGGTGGTCATGATCGTGGGTTCGGTGCTCGCGGCCGCCGCGCAGAGCGCCTCGGTGGAGATCGCCGGCCGCGCCGTCCAGGGAGTCGGCGGCGCGCTGATCGCGCCCTCGGCGATGACGCTGCTGATGATCCTCTTCGGGCACAACCCCAAGGAACTCGGCAAGGCGATGGCCCTCTACGGCGCCGCCGCCCCCGCCGGCGGTACGGCGGGCGTGTTCCTCGGCGGCGTGTTCACCGAATGGGTGAGCTGGCCGTGGGTCTTCATCATCTACGTCCCGATCGGCGTCGCGACCCTCGCCGCCACCAAGCTGCTGCCGGCCGTCCAGCCCCGCCGCGGCTCCGTCGACGTCCTCGGCGCCGTCGCCGTCACCGCCGGACTCGCGCTCGCCGTGTTCGCCGTCGTCCGGGCCCCCGAGGTCGGCTGGGGCGCCACCGCGACCGTGCTGGAGCTGATCGGCGCGGCGGTCCTGCTCGCCCTGTTCTTCGTGATCCAGAAGACGGTCCGCGAGCCGCTCATGCCGCTCAGCGTGTGGCGGATCCCGCGCCTGGGCTCGGCCAACCTCGCCATGACGCTGCTCGGCGCCGCCTGGATCCCGATGTGGTACTTCCTCAACCTGTACCTCCAGCAGGTGCTGAACTACGGCGCCTTCGCCTCCGGCGCGGCGCTGCTGCCCATGACGGTGCTGCTGATGATCTTCATGACGGCCATCACCGCCCGCCTCATGGGCCGCTTCGGGGCCAAGCCGCTGATCGTCACCGGTCTGCTCGCCCTCGCCGCCGGGCTGGTCTGGCTGGCCGCCGTCGAGCCGACCGGCACCTTCCTCGTCGACGTCCTGCCCGCCTCGCTCGTCGCCGCGCTCGGCATGGCGCTCGCCTACATCCCGGCGATGATCGCCGCGATGTCCGGCGCCCCGCAGGAGCAGGCCGGCCTCGCCTCCGGCATCGTCAACACCACCTACAACGTGGGCTCCGCCCTCGGCCTGGCCGCGCTGACGGCGCTCGCCACCACCCAGGGCGCCGGTGAGCTGGGCAACCTGCCCGCCCTCACCGACGGGTTCAGTGCCGCCTTCATCGGCGCCGCGGTCATCGCCGCCGCCGGCGCGGTGATCACCCTGCTCGTGATGAAGGGCGACAAGTCCGCCGCCCAGGCCGCGGCTCCCGCCGCCGACGCCCCGGCGTCGCGCAGCGAGACGGCGGGGGTGTGACGGACGGGGGACCGCCCGCACGCACCCGAGGGGCCGCCCGACGTCCGCACCCGGACGTCGGGCGGCCCCTTTTCCCGTACCGGGAGGCCGCTGCCCGGCCCGGGCCTCCGCCCCCGCCGTACCCGTACCCGTACCCGCACCTGCACCCGCACCCGAAGGAGACGCCCCGATGAAGGACATCCGCACCCGCGCCGTGCACGTGGCCCACGAGCTCGAAGTCCCCGCGAGCCGGCCGCTGTCCGTACCGCTCGTCCAGTCCTCCGCCTTCGCCTTCGACTCCGCCGACGCACTGGCGCGGGCCATGGAGGGCCCCGACGGCGATTACGTCTACAGCCGCCGCGGCAACCCCACCGTGCGCGCCCTGGAGCGCACCGTCGCCGGACTGGAGGGCGGCGCCTCGGCCATCGCCTTCGCCTCCGGGATGGGCGCCATCAGCGGGGTGCTGCTCGCCCTGCTGCGCCCCGGCGACCAGGTGATCGCGCAGCGCTGCCTGTACGGGGGGACGTACGCGGCGCTGAGCGACCTGAAGGAGCGCTACGGCGTGCGCGTCGACCACATCGGCGGTGACGACGCCCGGGAGTTCGAGGCGCTCGCCGGACCGCGCACCCGGCTGCTGGTGCTGGAGACCATAGCCAACCCCACCGGTCAGGTTCCCGACCTGCCCGGCCTGCTGGCGGCCGCCCGGCGCCTCGGGGTGACCAGCGCCGTGGACAACTCCCTGGCCTCGCCCGTGCTGTGCCGGCCGATCGAGCACGGCGCCGACATCGTGCTCCACTCCACCACCAAGTACCTCGCCGGGCACTCCGACGTACTGGGCGGCGCGGCCGTCTTCGCGGACGACGCCCTGCGCCGGGAGGTGTGGCCGCGCACGGTCGAACTCGGCGCAAGCCCCGACCCGTTCGCCGTCTGGCTGACGCTGCGCGGGATCGCCACGCTGCCGCTGCGGATGCGCGAGCACTGCGCCAACGCGGGGCTGCTGGCGCAGCGGCTGGCGGCCCATCCCGCGGTGGCGGCCGTCCACTGGCCGTGGCTGGGAACGCACCCCTCGTACGCGATGGCCCGCAAGGTGCTCTCCGGCGGCGGCGGGCTGCTCTCCTTCGACCTGCACGGCGGCCGCGCGGCGGGCCGGGCCTTCGTCGAGGGGGTGCGGCTCGCGCGGCTCGCCCTGTCCCTGGGCGGCGTGGAGACGCTGGTCACCCACCCTGCCAGCACCTCCCACCGGGAGCTGGACGAGGAGGCGTTGGCGCGCGCCGGGATCGGTCCGGGCCTCGTGCGGATGTCGGTCGGCATCGAGGACCCCGAGGACATCTGGCAGGACGTGGAACAGGCGCTGCGATAGAACAGGCAGGGCGGTCTTCTTTTGGGTTGACAAAATAATCGGCTGATTCGTAGATTGGTTCACGCCAGAGAAACCACTCCTCTCCGTCAAGGGGGTTGCGTGATGCGCTACTTCGAGGACTTCCGGACCGGTGACGTCCACGAACTGGGCACCGTCACCGTCACGACGGAGGAGGTGCTGGAGTTCGGCCGGCGCTTCGACCCGCAGCCCTTCCACACGGATCCGGCGCTCGCCGCACAGACCCCGTTCGGCGGCCTGATCGCCAGCGGCTGGCACAGCGCCTCGATGTTCATGCGCCGCTACGTCGACGGGCTCCTCGCCTACAGCGCCTGTACCGGTTCCCCCGGCGTCGACGAGATCCGCTACCTGCGGCCCGTCCGCCCCGGGGACGTGCTCACGGCGCGCGTCGAGATCCTGGGCTCGCGCCCCTCGCCGTTCAACCCGCGCACCGGCGTCGTCCAGCCCAAGTGCACGCTGGCCGACGCCGACGGGAACGTCGTCTTCAGCATGGTCCTGCACAGCATCTTCGAGCGGCGGCCCGCCGAGTGCGCCGCACCGCACCCCGCCGCCGCCGAGGACCCGGTCGTCCGCGTGCGCTCCCTGGCCTGACCCGAGCCCGAGGGTCCGACCCTTTCCCCTGCCCGACGAGTGAAGGGAGCCTCCCGTGGAGGCCGTATCCCGCACCGCCCAGTGGACCGCCGCCGCGCGCGCCCTGGAAACCGAGCGCGAGGACCGGCTGTTCGCCGACCCGTACGCGCGCACCGTCGCCGACACCATCGGCTTCGACCTGCTGGAACGTTACGCCGGCGCCGGCACCGTGCCGTTCCTCGCCATCCGCACCACCTACCTGGACCGGCAGATCGTCCGCACCGTCCAGGAGACCGGCATCCGCCAGGTCGTGTTCCTCGCCGCCGGCATGGACACCCGCTTCTACCGGCTGCCGTGGCCCGACGGCGTCACCGTCTACGAACTCGACCGGCCCGCCCTCCTGGAGGCGAAGGCCGAGATGCTCGCCGACGAGCCGGACCCGGCCGGACGCACCCGCGTCACCGTCCCCGTCGACCTCACCCAGGACTGGACGGGCCCCCTCCGGGAAGCCGGCTGGCGCTCCGACCGGCCCGTGCTGTGGGTCGTCGAGGGCCTGCTCTTCTTCCTCCCCGAGGACGCCGTACGCGGCCTCATCTCCACCCTGGCCGGCCAGTCCGCGCCCGGATCGGTCCTGCTCGGCGACGTCATCAGCAAGGCCGCCCTGCAGAACCCGCTGTCCCGGCCCTTCCTCAACTCCCTCGAAGAGGACGGCAACCCGTGGCTCTTCGGCACGGAGACCCCCGAGGACCTCCTCGCCGAATGCGGCTGGGAGGTGCGCGAGGTGCGCCAGCCCGGCGAGGACGGCGCCGACTTCGGCCGCTGGCCCTACCCGGTGCCCGCCCGCAGCGTCCCGCGCGTCCCGCGCTCCTTCCTGTTCACCTGTGACCTCCCGACCGCCGAGGTGAAGGCAGCATGACCGCCGTCAACGACTTCCACCAGCGCGTCATCAGCGACGCCGGCGCCGCCGTACGCGGCCTGACCGTCGCCCTCGGCGAACGCCTCGGCCTGTACCGGGCACTCGCCGAAGCCGGCCCGCTGACCCCCGCCCAGCTCGCCGCGCGCACCGGGATCAACACCCGCTACGCCGAGGAGTGGCTGCACGCCCAGCTGAGCGCCGGCTACGTGGAGCGCCACCCGAGCGCCGGCACGTACACGCTGCCCGCCGACCACGCCCCCGTGCTCGCCGACCCCACCGCGGTCACCTTCGCCGCCGGGTTCTTCACCGCCCTCAAGGCCCTCTACGGCACCGAGGACCTCCTCGTCGACGCCTACCGCACCGGCGACGGCGTCGGCTGGGCCGAGCACGACCCGGCCCTCGACACCGGCATGGGCAGCTTCTTCCAGCCCACCTACGAGCACCGCCTCGTCCCCGAATGGCTGCCCGCCCTCACCGGGGTCACCGGCAAACTGGCCGCCGGCGGCACCGTCGCCGACGTCGGCTGCGGCGTCGGCCACACCACCCTGCTGATCGCCAAGGCCTTCCCGCAGGCGACCGTCCACGGCTTCGACTACTCCGAAGAGGCCATCTCGATCGCCCGCGGGCTCGCCGACGAGGCCGGGCTCTCCGACCGCGTCGTCTTCGAGGTCGCCTCCGCCGACGACTACCCCGGCACCGGCTACGACCTCGTCACCTTCTTCAACGCCCTGCACGACATGGGCGACCCGGTCTCCGCGGCCCGGCACGTCCACAAGTCCCTGGACGCGGACGGCACCTGGATGCTCGTCGAGTCGAACGTCTCGCCCGACGACATCGACACCCAGACCCCGGCCGCCCGCATGTTCATGGCCCTCTCCGCCGTCATGTGCCTGCCCGTCGCCGTCGCCCAGCGGGGCCCCCACGCCCTCGGGAACCACTCCGGCGAGAAGGCCTTCCGCGGCATCGCCGAAGAGGCCGGCTTCACCCGCTGGCGCCGCGCGACCGAGACCCCGGTCAACGCCGTCTACGAAGTCCGGCCGTAGGGACCGCCGCACCCGGCCCGCGCCGCCGAGGGGACGCCACGGCGTCCCCGGCACCACCACACACCCCGAGGAGTCACCATGGGCGTCACCGCCCCCCTGCCGGTCACCGACCGCTTCCTTGAAGTCCTGGAACGGCTCAGCCACCGCTCCATCGAGGAGTACTACAACCCCTACCAGCAGTTCGACTGGCCCGAGAAGCTCGACGAGGGCCGCATGTGGATGACCCCCGAGCTGCTCACCGTCTACGGAACCCCCTTCTACGAGGAGCTCGGCGAGGACACCCTCCGGCGCCTCTCCAAGTGGGAGAGCATCAACTTCTACAGCCTCAACGTGCACGGCATCCGCGAACTGCTCATCGAGGTCGTCGGACGCATCCACATGCCCGGCTTCGAGGTGCCCTCGGACTTCTTCCACCACTTCATCGGTGAGGAGAACGAGCACATGTGGTTCTTCGCCGAGTTCTGCCGCCGCTACGGCGACAAGATCTACGGATCCACCGCCCTGCGCGCCGACTCCGCCTGGGAGCCGGAGGTGGAGAACTTCCTGGTCTTCGCCCGCATCCTGTTCTTCGAGGAGCTCGTCGACCACTACAACACGCGGATGGCGCGGGACGAGGACCTCTGCCACACCATCCGCGAGGTCAACCGCATCCACCACCAGGACGAGTCCCGGCACATCGCCTTCGGCCGCGAACTGGTCTCCCTCCTCTTCGAGCGGATGCGCCAGGCCGTCCCCGCCGCCCGCGTCGCCGAGGTCGAGGCGTACCTCAAGCGGTACGTGGTCTACAGCCTCAACTCCCTCTACAACCCGCACGTCTACCGCGACGCCGGCATCGCCGACCCGGTGGGCCTGCGCAACGCACTGGTCGCCGACGAGCGCCGCCGGCCCTTCGAGCGCAAGACCATCCGCAAGCCGCTCGGATTCTTCCTGAAGACCGGGATCTTCACGGACGACGTCCTGCCCGTCGTCTGAGGGTCCCACCGCCGTCCGAGAGGTGACTCCCCATGACCGCCATGACCACCGCCGCCACCGCCACCGCCACCGAGACCAGGGGCCTGCCGTCCCTCGGGCCCGAGGGCACCGCCCTGCTGCGGCTGCTCGACGACACGTTCGAGAGCTGGGGCGTCCAGGCCGGCGCCCGCTCGATGACCATGCCGCCGCTGCTGCCGGCCGCCGACCTGGCCCGGCTGGACTACTACGACAACTTCCCCCACCAGGCCGTCGTCGCCGCCCCGCTGAACCTGGACGTCCGGGACACCAGCGAGTTCTGTGCCGACACCGGCTGTTTCCCCTGTGACGCACTGGAACCGGCCGCCCTCGGCCTGCCGTCCGCGTCCTGCTACGCCGTCTACATCGACCACCAGGGCCGCCCGGCCGCCGACGACGAACTCGTCACCGTGGTCGGCTGGTGCTTCCGCAAGGAGGCCCACTACGAAGGACTGCGCCGCCAGCTCGGCTTCCGCATGCGGGAGATCGTCGCCATCGGCACCCGCGAGCACGCCGAAGCGCACCTGGCCACCTTCACCCGGCGGATCAACGCCTTCGCCGAGGCCCTGGACCTCCCGCTGAGCCGCGAGGCCGCCTGCGACCCCTTCTTCGACAAGGGCAGCTCCAAGGCCGTCCTCCAGCGCCTGACCCCGGTCAAGCACGAGTTCCTGTACGAGGACCTCGCCATCGCCTCGGTCAACACCCACCGCAACTTCTTCGGCGACCGGTGCGAGATCCCCCTCGCCTCCGGCGGCGGCCCCGCCTTCACCAGCTGCGTCGCCTTCGGCCTGGAGCGCTGGCTGTCCGCGCTCACCCGCCGCCACGGCAGCTGGGGAGCGGCCACCGCCGCGGTCCTGCGCGCGAACGCGGCCGGGCCGGCGATCTGAGGTGCCGACCCGACCCGTCGCCGCCCCGCCGGCGGGCGGCCTGGGCTGGGCGAACCTCGGCATGGACATCGTGTCCGTCACCCGTGTCCGCCGGCTCCTGCGCCTCTACGGCGAGGACTTCTTCCAGCGCATGCTCACCCCCGGCGAACTCGCCGACTGCCGTACCTCCGCCAAGCTCGACGTACTGAGCCTGTGCGGGCGGATCGCCGCCAAGGAGGCGGCGTTCAAGACCCTGCGCGTCCGCGCCGTGTTCCTGCCCTGGCGGGACATCATCGTGCGGCGCTCCGAAGGCGGCTGGCCGCTCGTGGAACTCCACCGGTCCGCCGCCGAGATGGCCGAGCGGTCCGGCATCGCCGGGATCACCGTCACCATCAGCCACGACGTGGACTACGCGGTGGCGGTCGCCGCCCCCGTACTGGACCCGCACGCCGTCCCGGAACCCCTCCCGGAGCCTGGCCCCGCCCCGGAGCCCGCACCCGCGCCCCCCACCCCACCCGTACACAGCACTTCAAGGAGAGACACCATGTCCGACGGTCTGCAGCTCGTGAAGAACTGGCTCCTCGCCCGCCACGAGGAGCTCGACGACATCGCCGGCGACCTCGACCTCATCGAGACCCGGCTGATCGACTCCCTGTCCTTCGTCGAGTTCGTCTTCCTGCTGGAGCAGCACAGCGGCCGCGCCATCCAGCTGGAGACCCTGGAGGTCGACGAGATCCGCACCCTCGACGCCATCCGCACCCACTTCTTCGGCGCCGAGGCGGTCCAGGCATGAGCAAGCGGCTGTTCACCTCGGAGTCCGTCACCGAGGGCCACCCCGACAAGATCGCCGACCGGATCAGCGACACCATCCTCGACGCGCTCCTGCGCGAGGACCCGGCCTCCCGAGTCGCCGTCGAGACCCTCATCACCACCGGTCAGGTCCACATCGCCGGAGAGGTCACCACGACGGCCTACGCGCCGATCGCCGAACTCGTCCGCGGAGCCATCCTCGACATCGGCTACGACTCGTCCAAGAAGGGCTTCGACGGCGCCTCCTGCGGCGTGTCGGTGTCCATCGGCGCCCAGTCCCCGGACATCGCCCAGGGCGTGGACACGGCGTACGAGCAGCGCGTCGAGGGCGAGGGCGACGAGCTCGACAAGCAGGGCGCCGGCGACCAGGGCCTGATGTTCGGCTACGCCTGCGATGAGACGCCCGAGCTGATGCCGCTGCCGATCCACCTCGCGCACCGCCTCGCGCGCCGGCTGACCGAGGTCCGCAAGGACGGGAAGATCCCGTACCTGCGCCCCGACGGCAAGACGCAGGTCACCATCGAGTACGACGGCGCCAAGGCCGTCCGCCTCGACACGGTCGTGGTCTCCACCCAGCACGCCGCCGACATCGACCTCGACGCGCTCCTCACCCCGGACGTCCGCGAGTTCGTCGTCGAGCACGTGCTCGCGCAGCTGGCCGAGGACGGCATCAAGCTGGACACCGAGGGCTACCGCCTGCTGGTGAACCCGACCGGCCGCTTCGAGATCGGCGGCCCGATGGGCGACGCCGGCCTGACCGGCCGCAAGATCATCATCGACACGTACGGCGGCATGGCCCGCCACGGCGGCGGCGCCTTCTCCGGCAAGGACCCGTCGAAGGTGGACCGCTCGGCCGCGTACGCGATGCGCTGGGTCGCCAAGAACGTGGTCGCCGCCGGCCTGGCCGCGCGCTGCGAGGTCCAGGTCGCCTACGCCATCGGCAAGGCCGAGCCCGTCGGCCTCTTCGTCGAGACCTTCGGCACCGGCACCCTGCCCGACCAGCGGATCCAGGAAGCCGTCTCCGAGGTCTTCGACCTCCGCCCCGCCGCGATCGTCCGCGACCTCGACCTGCTCCGGCCCATCTACGCCCAGACCGCCGCGTACGGCCACTTCGGCCGCGAGCTGCCGGACTTCACCTGGGAGCGCACCGACCGGGTGCACGCGCTGCGCAAGGCAGCCGGGGTCTGACATGCGCATCGCTGTCACCGGATCCATCGCGACCGATCACCTGATGACCTTCCCCGGCCGGTTCGCGGACCAGCTGCTCGCGGACCGGCTGGACCGGGTCTCCCTGTCGTTCCTCGCCGACAGCCTGGAAGTGCGTCGGGGCGGGGTGGCGGCGAACATCGCGTTCGGACTGGGCGTACTGGGACTGCGCCCGTCACTGGTGGGCGCGGTGGGCGGGGACTTCGAGCCGTACCGGGTGTGGCTCAAGGACCACGGGGTGGACACCGACTCCGTACGGGTGAGCGACACCCGCCACACCGCCCGCTTCGTCTGCACCACCGACCGGGAGCAGAACCAGATCGCGACCTTCTACGCGGGCGCGATGGCCGAAGCCCGGGAGATCGACCTGCGGGAGGTCTTCGCCCGCAGCGGCCGGCCCGACCTGGTCCTGATCTCCCCGGACGATCCCGAGGCCATGCTCCGCCACACCCGGGGCTGCCGCGAGCTCGGCGTCCCCTTCGCCTCCGACCCCTCCCAGCAGCTGGCCCGGCTCGGCCGGGACGAAGTACGGGAACTCGTCGAGGGCGCACAGCGGCTGTTCACCAACGAGTACGAGTCCGCCCTGCTGTGCGAGCGCTCCGGACTCACCGAGGAGCAGGTCCTCGCCCGCGTCGGCTCCTGGGTCACCACGCGCGGAGAGGACGGCGTACGGATCCGCACGGCGGACCGCGAACCCCTCACCGTGCCCGCGGTGCCGGTCGCGGACGTCGTCGACCCGACCGGCGTCGGCGACGCCTTCCGGGCCGGATTCCTCGCCGGCACGGCCTGGGGCGTCCCCGAGCAGGACGCGGCCCGGCTGGGCTGTGCGGTCGCCGCGACCGTCCTCGACCACAGCGGCACCCAGGAGTACCGCCTGGAGCGGGAACCCCTGCTGGCCCGGCTCCGCACCGCGTACGGCCCGGCCACCGCGACGGCACTGTCCACACACCTGGAGGCCCTGGAATGAGACGGCCACTGTGGGAGGAACTCGCGACGCGCGTCGTCGTCGCGGACGGCGCCATGGGCACGATGCTCCAGGAGGCCGACCCCTCCCTGGACGACTTCCTCGGACTGGAGGGCTGCAACGAGGTCCTCAACCTCACCCGCCCCGACATCGTCCGCTCCGTCCACGACGCGTACTTCGCGGTCGGCGTGGACTGCGTCGAGACCAACACCTTCGGCAGCAACCTCTCCGCGCTCGCCGAGTACGGCATCGAGGAGAAGGTCTACGAACTCTCCGAGGCCGGAGCCCGCATCGCCCGCGAGTCGGCGGACGCGCACACCGCCCGCGACGGCCGGCCCCGCTGGGTCCTCGGCTCCATGGGACCCGGCACCAAACTGCCCACCCTCGCGCACATCGGCTACGAGCCCCTGCGCGAGGCCTACCAGCAGAGCGCCGAGGGCCTGATCCGAGGCGGCGCGGACGCGCTGCTCGTGGAGACCACCCAGGACCTCCTGCAGACCAAGGCCGCCGTCATCGGCGCGCGGCGGGCCCTGGACTGGTGCGGGATGGGACACCTCCCGCTGATCGTGCAGGTCACCGTGGAGGCGACCGGGACGATGCTGCTGGGTTCGGAGATCGGGGCGGCGCTGACGGCGCTGGAGCCGCTCGGGATCGACATGATCGGTCTGAACTGTGCGACCGGTCCGGCGGAGATGAGCGAGCACTTGCGCTACCTCGCCCGCAACGCCCGCATCCCGCTCTCCTGCATGCCGAACGCGGGCCTGCCGGTGCTGACCAAGCAGGGCGCGCACTACCCGCTGTCCGCGGCCGAGCTGGCGGACGCGCAGGAGACCTTCGTCCGCGACTACGGGCTGTCGCTCGTCGGCGGCTGCTGCGGCACCACCCCCGAGCACCTGCGCCAGGTGGTGGAGCGGGTCCGGGGGGTGGGAGTGGTGCCGCGTACGCCTGCCCCCGAGCCGGGTGCGGCGTCGTTGTACCAGACGGTGCCGTTCCGGCAGGACACCTCGTACATGGCGATCGGTGAGCGGACGAACGCGAACGGGTCGAAGAAGTTCCGTGAGGCGATGCTGGACGCCCGCTGGGACGACTGTGTGGAGATGGCACGGGACCAGATCCGTGAGGGCGCGCACATGCTCGACCTGTGCGTGGACTACGTGGGCCGTGACGGTGTCGCGGACATGCAGGAGCTGGCCGGCCGGTTCGCGACGGCGTCGACGCTTCCGATCGTGCTGGACTCGACCGAGGTTCCGGTGATCCAGGCGGGTCTGGAGAAGCTGGGCGGGCGTGCGGTCATCAACTCCGTGAACTACGAGGACGGTGACGGGCCGGAGTCGCGTTTCGCGAAGGTGACGCGGCTGGCGCAGGAGCACGGTGCGGCGCTGATCGCGCTGACCATCGACGAGGAGGGCCAGGCCCGCACCGTCGAGCACAAGGTCGCCATCGCCGAACGCCTCATCGAGGACCTGACCTCCAACTGGGGGATCCGGGAGTCGGACATCCTGATCGACACCCTGACCTTCACGATCTGCACGGGTCAGGAGGAGTCCCGCAAGGACGGGATCGCGACGATCGAGTCGATCCGCGAGCTCAAGCGCCGCCACCCGGACGTGCAGACCACCCTCGGTCTGTCGAACATCTCCTTCGGCCTGAACCCGGCCGCCCGCATCCTCCTCAACTCCGTCTTCCTCGACGAGTGCGTCAAGGCGGGCCTGGACTCCGCCATCGTCCACGCGTCGAAGATTCTTCCCATTGCCCGGTTCGACGAGGAGCAGGTCACCACTGCCCTGGACCTGATCTACGACCGGCGTGAGGGTGACTACGACCCGCTGCAGAAGCTGATGGCCCTCTTCGAGGGCGTCAACACGAAGTCGATGAAGGCCGGCAAGACCGAGGAGCTCCTCGCGCTGCCGCTGGACGAGCGCCTCCAGCGCCGCATCATCGACGGGGAGAAGAACGGCCTGGAGGCCGACCTCGACGAGGCCCTCCAGGACCGCCCCGCCCTGGACATCGTCAACGACACCCTCCTGGAGGGGATGAAGGTCGTCGGTGAGCTGTTCGGGTCGGGGCAGATGCAGCTGCCGTTCGTCCTCCAGTCGGCGGAGGTGATGAAGACGGCGGTGGCTCATCTGGAGCCGCACATGGAGAAGTCGGACGCGGAGGGCAAGGGCACGATCGTGCTGGCCACGGTCCGCGGGGACGTCCATGACATCGGGAAGAACCTCGTCGACATCATCCTGACCAACAACGGCTACAACGTCGTGAACATCGGCATCAAGCAGCCGGTCTCGGCGATCCTGGAGGCGGCGCAGGAGCACAAGGCCGATGTGATCGGCATGTCGGGCCTGCTGGTGAAGTCGACGGTGATCATGAAGGAGAACCTGGAGGAGCTGAACCAGCGCAAGCTGGCGGCGGACTATCCGGTGATCCTCGGCGGTGCCGCCCTGACCCGCGCGTACGTGGAGCAGGACCTCCACGAGATCTACGAGGGCGAGGTCCGCTACGCGCGGGACGCGTTCGAGGGCCTGCGGCTGATGGACGCCCTCATCGCCGTCAAGCGCGGAGTCCCCGGCGCCGAACTCCCGCCCCTCAAGCAGCGCCGCGTCCCGCAGCGGGCGGCCGTCCTCGACGTGCGCGAGCCGGAGGAGACCGGCGGCCGTTCCGACGTGGCCGTCGACAACCCGGTACCCGAGCCTCCGTTCCTCGGTACCCGGGTCGTCAAGGGCATCCAGCTCAAGGAGTACGCGGGCTGGCTCGACGAGCAGGCGCTCTTCAAGGGCCAGTGGGGCCTCAAGGACGCGGGCTCCATCGAGACGGAGGGCCGGCCCCGGCTGCGCGGCTGGCTGGACCGGATGCACACCGAACGGCTCCTGGAAGCTGCGGTGGTCTACGGCTACTTCCCCTGCGTCTCCAAGGGGGACGACCTGATCGTCCTTGACGAGGACGGCGGGGAGCGGACCCGTTTCACCTTCCCGCGCCAGGGCCGTGGCCGCCGGCTGTGCCTCTCCGACTTCGTACGCCCGGACGACTCGGGCGAGGTCGACGTCGTCGGCCTCCAGGTGGTCACCGTCGGGTCGAGGATCGGCGAGGCCACCGCCAAGCTGTTCGAGTCCGACTCCTACCGCGAGTACCTGGAACTCCACGGCCTGTCCGTCCAGCTCGCCGAGGCCCTCGCCGAGTACTGGCACGCCCGGGTCCGCGCCGAACTGGGCATCGCCGGATCCGATCCGGCCGCCATGGACGGCATGTTCCGCACCGAGTACCAGGGCTGCCGCTACTCCCTCGGCTACCCGGCCTGCCCCGAACTGGCGGACCGGGCCAAGATCGCGGACCTGCTCCGGCCGGAGCGGATCGGCGTCCGGCTCTCCGAGGAGTTCCAGCTGCACCCCGAGCAGTCCACCGACGCCATCGTCATCCACCACCCCGAGGCCGGCTACTTCAATGCGGGAGGCCGCCGATGACCTCCGGCCCCGGACGAGTTCAAGGAGCACTTCCCATGTCTGACGGGTTCACGGACTTCAAGGTCGCCGACCTTTCCCTTGCCGCCTTCGGCCGCAAGGAGATCACCCTGGCCGAGCACGAGATGCCGGGTCTGATGTCGATCCGCAAGGAGTACGCGGAGTCGCAGCCGCTGGCCGGCGCCCGGATCACGGGCTCCCTGCACATGACCGTGCAGACCGCCGTCCTGATCGAGACCCTCGTCGCCCTCGGCGCGGAGGTCCGCTGGGTGTCCTGCAACATCTACTCGACGCAGGACCACGCCGCGGCGGCGATCGCGGCCGCCGGGATCCCGGTGTTCGCCTGGAAGGGCGAGACGCTGGAGGAGTACTGGTGGTGTACCGAGCAGGCGCTGACCTGGCCCGGCCACGCGGGCCCGAACATGATCCTGGACGACGGTGGTGACGCCACCCTCCTGGTCCACAAGGGCGTCGAGTTCGCGAAGGCCGGGGCCGTGCCCGACCCGTCGACGGCCGACAACGAGGAGATGGGCTTCGTCCTCGAACTGCTGCACCGCAGCACGCTGGACTGGACGCAGCTGGCGTCGGAGATCCGCGGTGTGACCGAGGAGACCACCACCGGTGTCCACCGCCTCTACGAGATGCACCAGGCCGGCGCCCTGCTCTTTCCGGCGATCAACGTGAACGACGCGGTGACGAAGTCGAAGTTCGACAACAAGTACGGCTGCCGCCACTCGCTGATCGACGGCATCAACCGTGCCACCGACGTGCTGATCGGCGGCAAGGTCGCGGTCGTGTTCGGTTACGGCGACGTCGGCAAGGGCTGTGCGGAGTCGCTGCGCGGCCAGGGCGCGCGTGTGATCGTGACGGAGATCGACCCGATCTGTGCGCTGCAGGCGGCGATGGACGGCTACCAGGTGGCGACGCTGGACGACGTGGTGGAGACGGCGGACATCTTCGTCACCACGACGGGCAACAAGGACATCATCATGGCCGCGGACATGGCCAAGATGAA
>NZ_JBIVEG010000049.1:0-37679 GCF_044747545.1 Streptomyces sp. NPDC090077 | reverse complement strand
TCCCCAGGCGCTGCGCGCCTGGGAAGCGACCCCCCTCGCTGCGCTCGGCGGCGGGCCGCTCCGCGGCCCAGAGCCGGCCTTCGGCCGGAGCTCTCTCCGCTTCGCTCCGAGATCCGGGCCGCTCCGCGGCCCAGAGCCCCCTTCGGGGGGATGCCCTCCGCTTCGCTCCGGCCCTGAAGCGAAATGGCCTCCGCTTCGCTCCGCCCAAAGGAACCCGGCCGCTCCGCGGCCGCGAAGAGATCTGTTCGCTGCGCTCGCAGACCCTGCCTCGCTGCGCTCGGCGGCGGGCCGCTTCGCGGCCTAGAGCCGGCCTTCGGCCGGGGATCTCTCCGCTTCGCTCTGAGACCCCGGGCGCTGCGCGCCCGTGAAGCCGAGGCCTCAGAAAGCCAGGGCCCCGCCGTGCGGAGACCTGCCTCGTTGTGCTCGGGAGTCGGGCCGCTCCGCGGCCCATAACCCTCCTTGAGGGGGATGACCTTGGCCTTGCCCCGGCGGCAGGAGCTCGGCTACTGCTTCGCTCGAGCCGAGTGAGCCCAGCCGCTCCGCGGCTGGATAGAAATCTGCTCGCTGCGCTCACAGATCCGGCCTTGCTGTGCTCCGAGGGGGGTTCTGCCCCAGATGTCCTCCACCCCGCTCCGGGCAGGAGATCGGGCTCAGCTTCGCTTCGGAGTAGACCATTCCTTTCCCATCAAAGGTCTGCTGAGGACAGAACTTGAACGCTGCTGCATCCCCCTTTTCAGAAGAGCCGACGGATAACCACACGCAAGCAGCCGGAGAAGTGCTGGAGATGGAGGCCAGAACGTTAACGCCGTTAATGGTCGATGAGGGCCTGATTCAAAGTGGTAACGGGATAGAGATAGGAATCGGTCAGATTCTGCGTGGTTATGGACACGGTGTCCGGAGGTCACCGGTTCGGCGCCCGTGCTGCCGTGACGTCAGGAAACCAGGTCACGGCAGGGGTTGGAGCCGGCGTTGAGTACGCGCAGCGCGGCAGGAGACGGCCTATAGAGGGTACGGATATGCGTTGTCGCAGGTCAGGCGGGGTGCGGGGGGAAAGTTATGTCCCCTCAGAAGGGACATAACTCGGGTGATGTGTCGCTGGTAGGGGGACAGAACTCCTGCAAAACGTCAGTGAGGCTGACGCTTTTTGGGCTAAAACGTCAGGGAGGCTGACGTTTTAGCGGAGATACGTCGCCGAACTGCGTGAGGGTGGGGAGGGGTTGGGCGGGGAGGTCCGGAAGCGGCCGGAGAGGGGCCTTGGCCGAGATGTGTCCCTCCTGGGGGGACACAAGACACGCCGAACGTCAACGAGCGTGACATTAGTGTCACCCTTGTTGACATACTCTCTCTCCAGATCAACGAAGTGGAGAGCATCCTCGTGTCATCAGAAGCACAGCGCCGCCGGCAGAGTCCGTCGCGCGCGCCGCGTCCTGATCTCCCCGTTGATGACGCGATCTCGGCGTGGAGTCAGCCGCTGGCTCCGGTCAAGGATCTGGACAGCCTGGCGAAGCGGTACCCCAGCCGGAAGCTCACGCTGGAAGGTGAGCGCAAGCCGCTGGAGTTCTACGGGACGCAGAGTCAGCCAAATGCGTTCTCGATGGACAGCCTCGAGTTCTTCCTGGTGATTGCGCAGTACTTCAGGGAAGCCTTGCCCTTGAGGCTCATCCTGCTGCTGATCGCGTGCCAGCGTGCGGGAGGGCGGATTCCACTTACGCAGGAGGAGATGGCTACGATCCTCGACGTCAGTCGGACAAAGACCTCGGAGGCTCTGCACACCGTCATGTCTCATGGGATCGTCTTCAAGGTGCGGCGGGGTGTGTACCAGTTCAACCCGCCCTACAGTTACCGGGTGGCCGAGTTCATCCCGGGGACGGAGACGGCGGGTGAGTTCGTGAAGGTGGAGCAGCACAGCACCATCTCGCAGATTCGCAGTGACACGAGCCTGCCGGACCTGGTGCGGTTCCCGTCGCTGGACCACATGCGGCAGGCAATCGAGGAACTGCGGGCCGAACGCTCCAAAGAGCGCGCTGCGCGCCGGCTGAGCCGGGCGCAGCGCAAGGAAGAAGGGACAGCTCAGTGAGCACCTTGCGATTCGCTGCGGTCAACGCCGACGGGCTTCTCTCCGACCTGGACCTCCCGCCTGCCGCGTACCGTGTGCTGCTGAAGCTGCGTTCGCTGAGTGAGCCCGGCGGGCGGATCCTCATCGACCAGGCCACCATCGGTGGGCTGCTGGAGCTGAGCAGGCCGAGCGTCAACGCCGCCCTGCGCAGCCTGGAGCTGGCCAAGCTGGTGCGGAAGGTCAGGAACGGGGTGTACCAGATCAACCCGATGCTGGCCGGATACAACTCGTTCGAGGACGCCGTCGCGGCGGTGAACGAGATGGCCGCGGACGAGCGGCTGGACGCGCGTGGGTACGTCGCCAGCTATCACCAGGCGGTGGCGGAGTACCAGGACCAGCTGGCGGAGCAGCGCAAGAAGCGTGCGGCGCAGGCCGCTGCGAAGAAGGCTGCGGAGTCGAAGCGGCGGCGGACGCTGCACGCTGTTGGGTGACATGCCAGGAAGGGGCCCCGTAGAGGGCTTCTGAGGGTGTTTCAAGAGCCTTTGAGGGCCCCGGGGTATCCCCGGGGCCCTCAAAGGGTTTCAGGGGCCTGAGGGGGCTCCTGGGGGTTTGGTCTGCTGAGGTTCAGCCGGTGCCCAGTTCGGCGTTCGCGCGGTCCGTGATGAGGGTCAGCACGCGGCCGGCCACCGCCAGGTCCCCGGCGGGGATGTCGGCGTACAGGCGGGCGGCGATCTCGGCCGTCGCGGCGGCGGTGGTCCCGTAGAGGTCGCGGCCGGTTTCCGTGAGGTGCAGGAGGGAGTCCTCCTGGGCGAGGAGCCCGGCGGTGAGCAGTTCTCCGACGACGGTCCGGACGAGCGGTTCGGTGGTCTTGAGGGAGTCCCGGATCTCGGCGACCAGTTCGTCGTGCGGGACGGAGCCGCCGGCGGCGCTGACCGCCCGGAGCGTGACGCTCTGGTGGAACGTGATGCCGTGGCGGGTCAGGGCGCCCTCCGCGAGGGTGCGGGCGGCGTGGTGGGCGAGGGCTATGACGCGGGCGTTGAGGGTGGGGGCGGTGGTGGTCACGGGTGCTCCTTCTCGTTCTCGGCGGTCCGGTCAAGAGGTGCTGGATCAAGAGGTGCGTCGAGCAGGGTCGCCAGTTCGCGGGTGAAGCGGGACGCGCGGGGGCCGTCCTGGCCGCCCAGTGGTGCGAGGAGCTGGTCCAGGAGGCTCTGGACCGCCTTGACGGCGTCCTCCGTGACGTCGCGGCCCTGCTCGGTGAGCGACAGCCGGACGGCGCGGGGGTCGTCCGGGTCCCGGGTGCGGGCGATCAGGCCGGAGGCTTCCAGGGCTCGGGCGAGCTTGGAGACGTAGAGCGGTTCGAGACCCGTGTGGTCGGCGAGCTCGCGCTGGTTGGGGCGTGTGCCGGAGCGGGACATGCCGTACAGCGAGGCCATCAAGGAGTACTGCGCGTGCGTCATGCCCAGGGGTGCGACCGTCCGGTCGACGGCAACCCGCCACTTCATCGACAGGCGCCAGACCAGGAAGCCGGCCGTGGCGTTCTCGGCTGCTGTGCTCATGGAAAATACTGTACATGGCTATTATGTACATGGCTAGTATGTGAGTGGGGGCCCGGACGGAGGTCCGGGCGGTAGGGGTCAGAAGGCGAAGTCGACGTAGTCGATGTCCGTGAACTCGACCAGGAGGGACGTCGCGCGGGCGCCGTTGTCCTTGAAGTACATCTCCTGGAGGGCCTCGGCCGTGATGTGGCGGAGCTGGGCCTCGGTGGCCCCGGTCTCCTGGGCCGCGAAGAGGCGCCGGGCGTACTCCGGGGGGAGGTGCTGGGTGATGCGGCGCATGCGGCCGTCGTCGGTGGTGCCGGGGGCCGCGGTGAACCCGAAGCGGGCGCGGGTCTCGATGACGAGCCCGGTGGTGCGGGCCGCCTGTTCGCGGGCGCGCTTGCGGACCAGGGGCTGCCAGCGGCGGCGTACTTCGGCTTCCAGGCGGGCGGCGAGGGCCGGCTTGGGCTGCTTGATCTCGTTCTTCACGTAGCGCTCGACCGTGCGTTGGGAGATGCCCAGGGTGGCTGCCACGGCCTTCGTGGACTTGAGCTGCTTGAGGAGGAAGCGCATCTGGGCGCCCGCGGACTTCGGGATCGGGCGGGTGAAGTGGAGCTCGTCGGCCTTGGTGAGGCCGTCTGAGATGTCGGACATCGGTTACTCGCCGTCTGCTGCCGCGTCGTGGCCCTTGATGTGCCGGGCCGGGTTGAGTTGCTGGTCGAGGAGCTGCACGGCCCACAGGAGGGGCTGGGTGCCCTCGTGCTTGACCATGCCGGGGCTGACGCCGAGGCGGAAGCCGCCCGGGAGCGGCTTGCCCTCCGGGGTGTGGGGGAGGAAGTCCAGCGGGCTGGGGCCGTCGGAGAGGTAGACCGCGCAGTCGGAGAGGACCGCGATGGGGTGGAGGCCCGCCTCGGTGGCCAGCTTGCGCATCTTGCGGTGCATGTTGACGCGCGCCGTGGAGATGACGGCTGCGCGGATGTCGGGACGCCAGGTGGGGCGTTCCAGGGCGGGCCAGGCTTCGCCGGGTCGGTAGGCGGCGCCCTGGGGGCGCTCGCGGAGTTTGCCGATGCCGCCCTTGACCGTCGACTTGATGGCGGAGAGGACCGCCGTCGAGGTGGGGGAGGCGTCCGTCTTGTACGTCGTCATGGCCGTGAGGAACTCGGACTCCGTGAGGGACGGGGTGATGCCGAGGTCGGCCATGGTCGCCATGTAGGCGTCGCGGAGGCGGGTGTACCAGGCGTCGAGGTAGGGGCCGTTGTCCGGGCGGGTCCAGGCCTCGGCGGGGCGGACCTCGTGGCCGAGCTCCTGGGCGTAGGCGAGGGTCGGGGTCGCGTACCAGGCGGGGCCGGTGGGGGGCTTGCCGTGGGGGGTGAAGGGGCTCGGGAGGCGGGGGTCGAGGGCCAGGGAGGAGAGGTCGGCGAGCCAGCAGCCGGGGAGCTTGGGGTCGAAGCGGGGGGCAGTGCTGTGGACGGCGGGGCCGAGGCCGACGGTGAGGCGGTTCGCGGCCGCGGCGAAGGCCATGTTCACGTCGATGCCGACGGCGTGGGTGCGGGCGCACTCGGCGTCGGTGAGGAGCTCCGGATCGCGGATCCAGTCGTACGCCTCCTCGTCGAGGACCTCGTCCGGGGTCCGCTGGTGGGCGCGGGGGTAAAGGGCGGCGACCACCGGGTGCTCGTCGGGGGCCTCCGGCGGGGCCGGGTCGACGGGGCGGGTGAGGGAGCCGGGGACGGGGGCCGACTCCCAGGTGTTCGTCTGCGGGTTGCGGGCGGCGCGGGTGGGCGGACGCAGGGCCGTCATGAGTTCCAGGCCGGTGACGGCGGTCGAGCCCCGGGGGGTGAGGACGCGGGCGGCATAGGTGGTGAGCAGCTCGGCGAGTTCGGGGGCGGAGAGGTCCGCGGTGTCCTCGCCCCAGGCGCGGGAGTCCAGGGCGCCCCAGGGGAGGACCGCGAGCTGGACGCACTGGCGGCCGGTGGTGGGGGAGGCCGGTCGGTAGATGCGGGGCCAGGGGCCGAAGCCGCGGCGGGTGAGCTGCCACTTGGCCTTGGTGAGCTGCTTGATGACGGGGTGGTTGTCCGGGAGGCGCAGGGCCCGGCGGTCTTCGAGGGCGAGGGGGAGGCCGAGCCGTTCGGCGGCGGGGGCGGTGAGGACGAGGAGGGGGTCGCCGTCCCGGCCGTTGTGGTGGAGACGGGGTGCGCGGAGGTCGGCCTCCGGGCCGAGGGCCCAGGCGACGAGGTCGGGGAGGCCGGAGGTGGGGTGGGGGAGGAGGAGGCCGCCGGCGGCGTGGGCGTGGCCGGTGCCGTCGAGGACGGCGAGGGGGCCGTTGCCCGCGAGGGGGGTGCGGGCCGGGGCGGGGCGCTGCGGTGGGCGGTGGGGGGTGGGGGGCTGGGCGTTAACGGCGTTAACGCCGTTAACGGTGGAGGGGGGTGCGGGGGGTGTGGGGGTGGGCTCGGGGGCTGGGGCCGGGGCCGGTGGCGGGGTCGGTTCGGCGTTAACGGCGTTAACGGTCGGGGCGGGGGTGGGGGGCGCGGTGTTAACGGCGTTAATGGTCGGGGCGGCGGCGGGGGTGGCCGGGGGTTCGGCGTTAACGCCGTTAACGCCGTTGGCGGGGGCCGGGGGGTGGAGGGCGGCGAGGCCTTCGAGGAGGCGGGCGTACGCGGCGCGCTTGGGGGGACGGGGGGCGGTGCGGCCGGTCTCCCAGGAGGTGACGGTCTCGCGGCGGACGGAGAGCGCCTTGGCGATCTGGTCCTGGCTGAGCCCGGCGGCTTCGCGCAGGCGCTTGCGCTCGTCGGGGTGGGGGAGCCCGTCCTGGGCGGCCGCTTCTTCGAGCAGGGCGTCGACCGCTGCGAAGAGGGTGGTCTGTTCGTTCGTCTCGCTCATTGGTACTACCTCCAGGAGCACCATATGTGAATCGCACGCTTGAACGCACATGAAACGCACGTGGGGGCGTTAACGGCGTTAACGCCGTCAGCGCCCCCGGCGTGGGTGCGGCACCTCAGATGCGCTGCATGAGGAGTTCCGTGACGGCCTTCAGGTCGTCCGGGGTGAGGTGGGCGGTGAGGGCGTCCGCGATGGTCTCCGGGGAGTTCGTGGAGATCGTGATGCGGGGGGTGGCGGCGGGGGTGGGGGCGGGAGCCGGGGCGTTAACGGCGTTAACGGTCGGGGGCGTCGGGCGGGTGCGCTGGCGCGGAGGGTTAACGGCGTTAACGGTCTGTGCGGCGGCGGCCGGCTGTTCCTCCTGGGGGAGGCGGCCGATGCGGCGGGCCGGTTCGACCTTCAGCTCGCCCGTCTCCACCTTCTCCTGGAGGTCGGGCGTCAGGTTGAGGAGGGTCAGCCGCTGGGAGACCCAGGCCGGTGTCTTGCCGATCCGCTTGGCCACCTGGGCCTGGGAGCCGTGGACGTCGACCAGTTCCTGAAGGGCGCGGGCCTGGTCCATGGGGGCCACGTCGACCCGGTGGACGTTGGCGATGAGGGCCGATTCGAGGATGTCGGCGGCCGAGGCGGACAGGGCGTCGTTGACGTGGATGTGCATCGTCTTGAGCCCGGCCAGCTGGGCGGCGGCGAGGCGGCGGTTGCCGTCGATGACCACGTAGGGGGCACGGCCCAGGCCGTCGGTCTGGCCCGGGTGGGCCTCCATGAAGGCGAGGCGGGTCGCGACCGCGAGGGGCTGAAGCTGGCCGCGTACGGTCAGGGACTGGGCCAGCTCTTCGAGGTCGGTGAGGTCCTCGCGGAGGTTGAACGGGTTGTGGGCGAGGGCCTCGATGGGAACCTCGGAGGGCGGGACGACGCCGGAGGTGGGGGCGCCCGTGGCCTCGGCGATGGCGGCGCGGCGGGAGCTGACGCCGACGGGCTGGGCCCGTGCGAAGGACGCCGAGACGCCGAGCTTGTCTGCCTTGCTGCTCATGAGATCTCCCGGGCGAGGGCGCGCAGGGCGACCGCCTGGTCGCCGTTGGGGGCGTAGACGAAGAGGGGCTGCTTGAGGCGGACGGACTCGCGCTGTTCCTTGAGGTCGGGGACGATCGCCACGACCCGGGGATCCTTTATGTCCATCCAGGCCTGGAGCGACGAGGTGGCGATGTAGCCGCGGCGGCCGTCGTAGAGGTTCACGACGAGGCCGAGGTAGTCGATGTCGAGGCTGAGGTCGTCGCGCAGATCGTTGATCTGGGAGGTGAGGAGGTCGTAGGCGTCCGCCGAGGAGTCCTCCGCCTGTACGACGATCAGCGCGCCGGAGGCCCCGGGCTGTTCGGTGTCGCGGCGGCGGCCGTAGTAGATCGCCGCGTCCATGCTCAGGCCGAGGCTGGGCGGGCAGTCGATGAGGATGACGTCGTAGTCGGACTCGACGGGGGCGAGGGCCCGTTCGAGGGCGGCCTCGCGGGCGCGGACGGTGGAGAGGCGGACGTCGAGGAGGAAGGCGTCCGTACAGGCCGGCAGGAGGTGGAGGCGGTCGCCGAACCGGTCGTGCTCGATGGGGGCGATGAGGTCCTGGAGGGGACCCTTGGCCTCGCCCGCCATGTGGCAGGTGAGGCTGTCGCCGCCGATGGGGAGCGGCTGCTGGCCGAGCTGCTTGGTGAGGTGCCCCTGGGGGTCGAAGTCGACGAGCAGGACGCGCATGCCCAGCCCCGGGAGGTCTTCGAGGTCGAGGGGGGAGGTGGCCGGGTGGCCGGCGTCCGACTCCTCGACGGCGGTGCGGCGGGCCAGTTGGCGGGCGACGCGGACCGGGTGGAGGGTCGCCGGGTCCTCGGCGAGTGCCTCGGCGGTGCCGGCGGTGACGGCGGTCTTGCCGACGCCGCCCTTCTGGTTGCACACGACGATGCGGCGCACGACGGAGGGCCGCTTGACGGTGGGGGCCGGGTTCAGCTCCAGCCAGAGGTGCACCGCCTGGGCGAGACCCTGGATGAGGGAGACTCCGCGGTCCTTGGAATCGGTGCGGAAGGACTCCCACTGGCCGGCGGGCAGCCAGGTCGAGAACGACTCGGCGCCGGAGGTGTCGACGGGGGAGGGGGCGGAGGCGAGGGCGCTCCACTGCGCGATGCCCTGGTGGACGGCGTCCTGGATGTCGACCCGCAGTTGGGCGGTGCGGATCTTCAACTCCTGGCGGAGCCACGGGGGGAGCTTGGAGACGACCTTCTCTCGGTCGTTCTGGGACGAGGGCGAAGTCATGAGAGGGACTTTACTAACGTTCTGGGGTGTGCGTGGGCGCCACGCTTGGGTTTTGCTAACGAAATGGGTGGTGGGGTGCCCGGGAACGCCACAGGGCGGCCTCGCACACGCCGTAGCGAGCACCCCCGTGGTTCACCACGGCGTGTGCGAGGCCGCCCTGGATGCTCCGTCAGGCGACGGGGACGGGTGCCTGCGGGGCGGGCAGACCGAGTTCGGCACGGCAGGCGGCGGAGCCCGCCCGGTCGAAGAGGGCGATGCGGGGGGCGGGCACGATGCCCGGGAGGAGGTAGGTCCACAGGTCGACGATCCGGGAGTGCAGGTCCTCGCGGTCGGCGCGGACGTGCGAGGTGACCTGGATGCCGGTGAACGAGCCGACGAGGAACGTCGAGAGGTCGCGCACGTCGAGCGAGGGCAGGATGTCGCCGCGTTCCTGGGCCGGGGCCAGACAGCTGCGACAGGTCTCGATCCAGGTGTTGTACGGGGACGGGTCCGGGCTGGTGAACGAGCCGAACTCGACGACCAGGCGGATGCCGGCGCGGATGCGGACGTTGGTGCGCAGCCCGAACGCCATCCGGTGGGTGAGGTCGATGACCGTCTGGAGGCCGGGGTCCACCAGGGTGGGGACGTCCTCGGACACCCGGAACTGCTCCTCCACCAGGGTGCGGGCGAGGGCTTCCTTGGAGGGGAAGTGGAAGTAGAGGGCGCCCTTGGTGACTCCGGCGTGCTTGACCACGTCGCTGAGGCTGGTGCCCCCGAAGCCGGCGCGGTCGAAGGCGATGGCCGCGCCGTCGAGGATCGCCTGTCGGGTGATCTCGGCCCGTTCCTGCCTGACCCTCGCCACGTGTGTCTCCTGCTGCTGTCGTGCCTGGTGATATAGGCGAAATCTAGTGGGATTTGGCCAAAGAAAACCAGTCGACCAGTACTTTCTTTGGGTGTGGCTGGGGTTCTTTTGTCGGTGTGTGGGGCGTTTGGTGTGTTGCTGATTGGTGGAGATGGTCCTCCGCCACCGTTAACGGCGTTAACGCCGTTAACGGTGGACGGGCTAGAGGTGCGTGCCGCCCGACGCGTCGAGGCGCTGGCCGGTGACCCACAGGGAATCGGGGGAGGCGAGGAAGGCCACCACACCGGCTATGTCGGAGGGTTGGCCGATCCGGTCGAAGACGGACATTCCCGCCAGGCGTGCCGCGCCCTCGGGAGTCGTACGGAGCTTCGCGTTCATGTCGGTCTCGACGAAACCGGGAGCCACCGTGTTGACGGTGATGCCCCGGGGACCGAGCTCCTTGGCCAGGGAGAGGGTGAGGGTGTCCATCGCGCCCTTGCTCATCGAGTACACGACGGACTCCGGGTAGGACATGCGGGTGACGGCGGAGGAGATGTTGATGACCCGGCCGCCCGTCGGCATGCGCTTCAGTCCTTCCTGGGTGACGAAGAGGAGCGCTTTGACGTTCACCGACAGGATCCTGTCGACCAGCTCCGGAGTCACCTGGTGGATCCGCGCCGAGCCGCTGACCGCCGCGTTGTTGACGAGGACGTCGAGGGTGGGCTCCATGCCCCGCCGGGTCAGCTCGGAGTCGAAGGCGGCGTAGAGGGCCTGCGCGTCGCCGTCGACGCCGAGTTCGCTCCGCACGGGGAAGGCGTCCCCGCCCGCGGCCAGGATGGAGGCCACGACCTTGTCGGCGGCCTCGTCGTTCCGTGCGTAGTGGACGCCCACGAGGGCACCGTCGGCGGCCAGCCGCTCGGCGATCCCCCGGCCGATCCCGCGGCTGGCGCCGGTGACCAGGGCGGTCCTGGCGGACAGCGGCCCGCGGCTCCCGCCGGCCGGCGGGAGCCGGAGCGGCTCGCCGACGGGGGAGGGGTGCTGCGGAGCGAGGGGGCGGGAGGCGGAGGAGGTGGTCAAGGTGGGGCCCTTCTGGACCGGGTCCGGGGAGCTCGCGGGCGATTGTCCGACTGATTGTCACCTGGCGGGTACGCAATGCCGTTGGCGGTCGGCGCATACGATCGCGACGGTCCGGATTGTTCTGGGGAAGGATTGGGGTACCTGATGAGCGACCCGCAGCGGCTGGTGATCACCGGTGCCACCGGGTTCATCGGTTCGGCGGTGGTGGCCGAACTCGCCCGGTTCCGCGGCGGGCCGGAGGCGGGCTCCCGGGGCTTCGTGCTGCGGGCGGTGGGCCGCAGGCCCCCGCGGGAAGCCGGCCGGGTCGACGAGTGGTTCCGGGCTGACCTCTCCGACCCGGACTCCCTGAGGGAGTGTTGTGACGGAGCGGACGTCCTCCTCCACCTGGCCTCGCGGATCGGATCGGACGAGCGGGACTGCGACACCGTCAACGTCCGGGGGACCGCGGCGCTGATGGCGGAGGCGGAGGCGGCAGGCGTCCGCCGGATCGTCCATCTGTCCACCTCGGCCGTCTACGGGCAGGGGCCGCACCGGGGGATCTCGGTGGACGAGGTGCTTCCCGCGCCCGTCTCGGCGGTCAGCCGCTCCCGGCTGGCGGGCGAAGGGCCCGCGCTGGCCGCCGGAGCGGTGGTGCTGCGTCCCGGCCTGGTGATCGGCCCCGGGGACCGCTGGGTGGTTCCCGCTCTGGCGCAGATCCTCGGATCCACCGGCGCGCTGTGGGGCGGGGCGGGGGCGCTTCTGTCGGCGGTGGCGGTCGGGGACCTCGCCCGCCTCGTCGCCCGTCTCGGACTGGGCGGTGGTCCGGAGGGCGGGACGGTCTGGCACGCGAGCCATCCGGTGCCGGTGCGCGCCGTCGAGCTGGTGCGGGCGTTCACCGACCGGGGGGTGCTTCCGCCGGTGGAGCAGGAGCTTCCCGAGGCCGAGTTCCTGGAACGGATGGCGGTCTCGGGCTGCCGGGTGAGCCCGAGCCAGTTCAGGCTGGTGGCGCAGGACCACTGGTACGACAGTGCCGGGATCTGGGAGGCGGCCGGCTGCCCGCCGGGACCCGGTCCGCTGACGCACCTGGACGGAGCCGCCCGCTGGTACCGGGAGTACCTGGGCCGCGCGTGAACGGATGCGGTCGGTCGCCGCATCGGGGCGTGATGCCGGGGGCGTTAACGGCGTTAACGCCGTTAACGGGGGAGGGGCGGGCGACCTTCTGAAGTCGGGCGGGCTCTGGTTGCGGGCGGGGGTGGCCGGGGCAGGACTGGGCCGTGGCGGGTGGTGTGCTGGTCGCCGTGGCGGCCGTGGTCCTCGCGTGCGGTGCGGGCGGGGTGGTTGCGCGCAGGCTCGGGCAGCCGGCGGTGGTCGGGGAGATCGCCGTGGGGATCCTGCTCGGGCCCACGTTCCTGGGGTGGGTGTGGCCGGAGGGGCAGCGGTGGCTGTTGCCCGGTGAGGTGCTCCCGCATCTGGCGGAGCTGGGCAACATCGGACTCGTCGTCTTCATGTTCCTGGTGGGGCTGGAGCTCGACGTGGGGATGCTGCGGGGGCTGCGGCGGGCCGTGGTGGTGGTGAGCCAGGCGAGTGTGTGGGTGCCGCTGGGGTTCGGGGGGCTGCTGGCGCTCGGGTTGTACGGGACCTTCGCGCCGGAGGGGGTGGGGCGGAGGGAGTTTGTGTTGTTCGTGGCGGTGGCGCTGAGCGTCACCGCCTTTCCTGTACTGGCGCGGATCCTCACCGAACAGGGGCTCTACGGGACGCCGGTGGGCGCGCTGGCGATGGCCTGCGCGGCGGTGGTGGACGTGGTCGCCTGGTGTCTGCTGGCGGTGGTGGTGGCCGTCGCCGGGGGTGGCGGCGGGGGCGGCGGGGCGGGCTCCGGGCTGTGGCGGGCGGCCCTGGCGGGGGTGTTCGTCGCGGGGATGTGGTGGGGGGTGCGGCCGCTGCTCGCCCGGGGGTTCGGACGGTGGGGGCGGTCGGCGGAGCGGGGCGGCGGGGTGGTGGCGCTGTTCGGCGGGGTGTGCCTGGCCGCGTACGCGACGGAGGCGCTCGGGGTGCACGCGCTGTTCGGGGCGTTCGTCTTCGGCGCGGTGGTGCCGAGGGGGGTGAAGGCCGTGGAGTCGGCGGCCCGGCGGATGCGGGAGTTCGCGGTGCCGGTGCTGCTGCCGCTGTTCTTCGTCGGGAGCGGGCTGCGGACCGACGTGGGGGCGCTGCGGGGCGGCGGGGCCTGGTGGTGGGCGGCGGCGGTGCTGGGAGTGGCCGTCGGGGCGAAGTGGGGTGCCGGGACGGCGGCGGCACTGGTGGCGGGGCTGCGGGGGAGGGAAGCGGTGCTGCTGGGGGCGCTGATGAACTGCCGGGGGGTGACGGAGCTGGTGGTGCTGAACGTGGGGCTCGGGCTGGGGGTGATCGGGGTGGAGCTGTTCACCGTCCTGGTGCTGATGGCCCTGGTGACGACGGCCGCGACGGGGCCGGTGGTGCGGGTGCTCGGGGGACGGGGGCTGGGGCTGGGGGTCGGCGGCGTTAACGCCGTTAACGCCGTTAACGGCGGGAGGGGGTGACCGGCGCCGTGCGTCCGGGGGCCGACGGCTTCGGGTGTGGTCCGGGTGGCGGTGGTGTGGGCCGTTGGCGTTAACGGCGTTAACGGTGGGCGGCGGCTCCGTCGGGAGTCCGGTCCGGCTCCGGCGCGGGCGTCGACTGTGGCCAGGATCTCGACCCCCTCGGTGTGGGGCGGCCCGCGGATGCGGCGATTGCGGTGTGGAGCCCCTCATGGTCAAGCAGGAGCGTGCGGCACGCACGCGGGAATCTCTCGTCCTCGCCGCGGCGGAGGTGTTCGCCGAGCAGGGGTTCGCCTCCGCGTCGATCGCCGCGATCAGCGAGCGGGCTGGAGTGACGTCCGGCGCGGTGCAGTTCCACTTCGACGGCAAGCCGGCCCTCGCCCGGGCCGTGGAGGCGCGGGCCGTGCGGGCGTTGCAGCGGATCGCGGAAGCGGAAGGCGAGCCGGAGCGGGCCGGAGCCCCCCTGAGGGTGCTCGTCGAGGCGACGTACGCGCTGCTGGAACTGCTCGCGGGGGACGCCGTCGTCCGGGCCGGGTTCGCGCTGGGCGCCGACGCGGCGCACCACAGCCGGGTGGATCTGCGCGGGGGGTGCCTGCAGTGGGCGGAGGAGCTGATGGTCACCGCCGACCGCGCCGGGCTCCTCGCCGAGGGGCTGGCCCCGCAGGACGCGACACGGGTGGTGGTGGCCTTCACGGCCGGGTTGAGGGCGCTGGGGGCGGTGGAACCGGAGTGGACCCCCCGGCAGGCGCTGGCCCGGATCTGGACGGTGGTGCTGCCGGGCATCGCGCCCGACGAGACGGCGATCACGGAACAAGAAACAGACTGAAAGGTTTGATTTTTGAGTCCGAATGGGTGTTATATGGCCCCAGTTGCGAGGCGGCTGAAGGGCCCCAAGCTGCCGTGGGTGCCCGAGTGATTCTCGAATTCCCAGGTCAGAGTGGATTCCTGGGGGGCGCCGAGGATTCGTCAGCTTGAAGACCGGTTGATGGGCGACTCATTGACAAACCGTCCGTCCTGTTTTCTACTGACTCTTGCGACCTCATCCAAAGGACAGGGGAGTACGACGTGGACATCGATGTACTGGGCGCACTCGCCGTGCGGGAGAACGGGATCTCCATCACGCCCACCGCCCCCAAGCCCCGGCAGGTCCTGGCGCTCCTGGCCCTCCACGCCGATCAGGTCGTGCCGGTGTCGGCGCTGATCGAGGAGCTGTGGGGCTCGATGCCGCCGCGCAGTGCGCGCACCACCCTGCAGACGTACGTGCTCCAGCTGCGCGCGCTCATCGCGGCGGCCCTGGAGGGCAACGGCGACGAGGACCGCACGGCGAAGGACGTCCTCGTGACGCTGCCCGGCGGCTACCTGCTGAACAGCGGCGGCGGCACCAGCGACGTCCGGGAGTTCGACCGGCTGGCCGGGATGGGCTACCGGGCGATCGACGCGGGCGATCACCCCGTCGCCGCGCAGCGGCTGCGCGAGGCGCTCGCGCTGTGGTCGGGGCCCGCCTTCGCCGACGTGCAGGGCGGGGTGCAGCTGGACATGGAGACGCGCCGCCTGGAGGAGACCCGGCTGTGCGCGCTCGACCAGCGCATCGAGGCCGACCTGAAGCTCGGCCGCCACCGCGAGCTGCTGGCGGAGCTGACGGTGCTGGTGAGCCGGTACCGGACCCACGAGAACCTGCACGGGCAGTTCATGCTCGCCCTGCACCGCTCGGGCCGGCGCGGCGAGGCGCTCGACGTGTACCAGCGGCTGCGCGCCACGCTCGTACGGGACCTCGGGCTGGAGCCGTCCACGGCGCTGCGCAGGCTCCAGCGTTCGATCCTGATGGCGGGTCCGGAAGGCGTGGGCAAGGCGGCGGCGGTGGCCGGTGCGGGAACCGGGGCGGTTCCGCGGGCCGAGCGGCTCGTACGGGCCTGACCCGCGCGCGGCCGGTGCCGGGAGCGCCGGTCAGCGGTAGGTACAGGGACGGAGCGGGGGCGAAAGGGAGACGGAGCGGTGCAGGAGAGGTCGGAGCGGACCCGCAGGCGGTTGGTCTTCGCCGGGGCCGAGTTGTTCCACCGCAACGGGTACGCCAACGCCACACTCGGTGAGATCGCGGGTGCGGCCGGGGTGACGAAGGGGGCGTTGTACTTTCACTTCGCCTCGAAGGACGAGCTGGCGGACGCCGTGCAGCAGCGCGGCTGCGGCCTGCTGGACGAGGCGGTCCGGGGGCTGCTCGACGGCGGGGACTCGCCCTTGCAGGCGCTGATCGACACGACCCACTGGCTGGCGCGGACGCTGCACGAGGATCCGGCGATCCCGGCGAGCTTCCGGATCACCAAGGAGTGCGCCGGGCACCAGCCGGCCGCGGTCGACTTCCACGGGGCGTGGCTGTCGGCGGTGTGCGAGCTGCTGCGGATGGCGCGGGACGTGGGGGAGCTGCCGCTGGACCGGCCCGCCGTCGGGGTGCCCGACGGGGAGCGGGACGGCGGGGAGCGGGACGGCGGTTCGGCCGCCGACCGCTGGGAGAGCGCCGAGGCGCTGGTGGCCGCGGCCGTCTGCGGGATCGAGGTGCTGGCCGGTACGGGGCTGTCGTACGCGGAGCTCCAGCGCAAGGTGGCGGCCCTGTGGGGCCTGTTGCTGCCGAGCCTGGTCGGTGCGGAGCGGGTGCGGGAGTACCGGATCGCCGCCGGTTCCGCCGATGCCCGGGAGCGGGAGCCTGGCGGGGAGCGGAGCTACGAGTTCCTCGGGAGCGTGGTCTAGGTCGTCTCTTTCGGATCTTGCCGGTTAAGCCCGCGTCGTCCGGTGCCGTGCATCGGCGCGTTGGCGGGGCGCCCTTGTACTGGACGTACTCGGGTGCTCCGCCAACGCGGCGAGGTGCGGTGCCGGGCGGCGCGGGTCAGGCAAGATCCGAAAGAGACGGCCTAGGGCCTGTCCGCCGGGTCGTGACCGTCCCGGTGGTGGGTGTGGGAACGGCAAGGCCGGGGCCGCGGGTTCCGGCGGCATCGAGGTGCATCGACGAACTGCGGAGGGGAGATCATGAGGATCCGGATTCTGGGGCCGCTCAGTGCCGAGGTCGACGGGGAGTCGATCGTGCCGTCCGCGGGCAAGCCGCGGCAGATCCTGGCCCTGCTCGCCCTCAATCCCGGGCGGGTGGTGCCGGTGCCCACGCTGATGGAGGAGATCTGGGGCCAGGAGCTGCCCAACAGCGCGCTGACCACCCTGCAGACGTACATCCTCCAGCTCCGCCGCAGGCTGGGCACGGCCATGGGGCCGGGCCGGCCGGGTGCCGCGAAGGACGTCCTCACGACCCGGCACGGCGGGTACCTGCTGCAGGTGCCGCGGGAGTCCGTCGACGTCCACGCGTACGAGGACCTCGTCGCGCGGGGCCTCGCCGCCTTCGACGGCGGTGACGACGAGGGCGCCGCCGCCCTGCTGCGGGCGGGGCTCGCGCAGTGGGAGGGGCCCGCGCTGGTCGACGTACGGGTGGGGCCGGTGCTCGCCATCGAGGTCATGCGGCTGGAGGAGAGCCGGCTGGTCGCGGTGGAGCGGCGGATCGACGTCGACCTGCGCCTCGGGCGGCACACCGAACTCCTCGCCGAACTCACCGAGCTGACGGCACGCCACGCGCAGCACGAGGGGCTGCACTCCCAGCTGATGGTGGCGCTGTACCGGTCCGGGCGGCAGGGCGCCGCGCTGGACGTGTACCGGCGGCTGCGCGGCAGGCTCATCGGGGAGCTCGGCGTCGAGCCGTCCCCCCAGTTGCAGCGGCTGCACCAGGCGATGCTGACGGTCGACCCCGCCCTCGACGTGGTGGCCGGACCCCGCAGGGGATCCACCTTCGACCTCTACGCCGCTTGATCTCAAGCGCACTTGAGGTGTGAGAATGACGCACATGGACAACGACACCACGCCGCGCGCGGCGGACCTCGAAGCGATCACCGGCCTCGTCGCCACCGTCGAGCGGGCCCAGCAGAACAAGGACGCCGAGGAGTTCCTCGGGCTCTTCCACCCCGACGCGATATGGACCACGGCCCACGGCAAGGTCCTCATCGGCTTCGACGAGATCGCGGAGTTCACCCGGCAGGTGCTGCCCGCCGCGAGCTGGGACGGCAAGGTCAGCTACGAAGTGGCCCACGTGCTCTTCATCCGCGACGACGTCGCCGCGGTCAAGGTCCGCCAGCGGTACCTGGGCGCCGGCGAGGAGAGCGAGGGCGCCCCGCTGTACGTGGTCTCCCGGCAGGACGACGGGCGCTGGCTGCTGACCGCCTGCCAGAACACCCAGGTCCACGTCCCCGGGCAGGAGTGACATCGTGGGGGCATGGACGATCTTGACGTGACGCCGTTCCGGCTCGACGTGCCGCAGGAGGAGCTCGACGACCTCGACCTCCGCCTGCGGCGGACGCGGTGGCCCGACGGGCTCGACGGCGTCGGGCGGGCGTACGGGATGCCGCCGGCGGAGATGCGGGACCTCGTGCGGTACTGGCGCGAGGAGTACGACTGGCGGGCCGCCGAGGCGCGGCTGAACGAATGGCCGCAGTACACCACCGTCATCGACGGGGCGCGGGTGCACTTCGCGCACCTCCGCTCGCCCGAGCCGGACGCCCTGCCGCTGCTGATGACGCACGGCTGGCCGGGGTCGTTCGTGGAGTTCCAGGAGGTGGCGGGCCCCCTGACGGATCCCCGGGCCCATGGAGGGGATCCGCGCGACGCCTTCCACCTGGTGCTGCCCAGCATCCCCGGCTTCGGGCCCTCCGGGCCGACCACCGACACCGGCTGGGAGTTCAAGCGGGTCGCGCGGGCCTTCGGGGTGCTGATGGAGCGGCTCGGGTACGACGCGTACGGGGTCCAGGGCGGTGACTGGGGCGCCGCCGTCTCCCGGGAGCTGGGGCGGATCCGGCCCGGGAACGTGGTCGGCGTGCACCTGAACCTGCTGCCCGGGGCCGGGGCCACCGCCGAGCCCGCGGAGGCGGAGCTCGCGGCGCTGGAGCCCGCCGAACGGGAGCGGACGCTGGCCTCCTGGGAGCGGTACCGGGTGTGGGCGCGGGAGCGGCAGGGCTACGCCGACATCCAGGCGACCCGGCCGCAGACCCTCGCGTACGCGCTGAACGACTCGCCGGCCGGGCTGCTCGCCTGGATCGGGGAGAAGTTCACCGAGTGGAGCGACCCCCGGACCCCCGTCGACCGGGACCGGATGCTGACCAACGTGATGCTGTACTGGCTGACCGGGACGGCCGGGTCGGCCGCCCGCATCTACTACGAGCGGGCCCACGCCGACTACCACGGGCAGCCGCCGGAGGTCTCCGACACCCCGACCGCGCTCGCCGACTTCCCCCGGGACAACTTCGTCCCGCTGCGGCACGTCGCGGAGCGCACCGACCGGATCGTGCGCTGGACCTCGTACGACAGGGGCGGGCACTTCCCCGCGATGGAGGTGCCGGAGCTGCTCGTGGAAGACGTCAGAAGTTTCTTCCGGGAAGGTGTCACATCCGGCAGGGCTCGCCTGTCCCCTCAGTGAGAACACGACGGAGGAGGCCGGAATGTTGGTGTTGCTGGCGGGCGCGAGCGGAGTACTGGGGCAGCGGACGGCGGCCGCGCTACGGGCCGCGGGCCACGAGGTGGCGGGGCTCGGCCGGGGCGCGGACATGGACGTACGGGCCGACCTGCTCGACCGCGAGGGACTGCTGCGGGCCGTCGACGGCCGGCGGTTCGACGCGGTGGTGCACGCCGCGACCGCCCTCTCCGGCAAGGCCATGGCCGCCCACCGGGACATGGCGGCCACCAACCGGCTGCGCACCGAGGGCACGGTCAACCTGCTGGCCGCCGCCCGGGAGACCGGGGCGCGGCGGTTCCTGGTCGAGTCGATGATGTTCGGCTACGGGTACGGGGACCACGGTGCGGCCCCGATCGGCGAGGACGACGGCTTCGGGCCGCGCGGGGCGAACGCCGCGCTGGAGCGGCACGTCGGCGCCATGCGGACCAAGGAGGAACTGGCCTTCACCGCCGACGGCATCGAGGGCGTCAGCCTGCGCTTCGGCCTGTTCTACGGGGCCGGCACCACCGACACCCACCTGGTGCCGCTGCTGCGCGGGCGCAAGCTGCCCGTGGTCGCCGACAAGGGCCGGGCGCTGAGCTGGGTGGACACCGAGGACGCGGCGCGCGCGGTGGTGCTCGCACTGGAGTCGGGGCGCGCCGGCCGGGCGTACAACGTCTGCGACGACACCCCGGTGGGCTGGGGCGAGCACGTGGCGGCGGTGGCCGCGGCCTTCGGGGCGCCCGCGCCGATGCGGGTGCCGCTGTGGGTGCTGCGGGCGGCCCCGCTGGCGCACGCCATCATGGGCAGCTCGCTGCGGCTGTCGAACGCCAGGGCGCGCCGGGAGCTGGGCTGGGAGCCGCGGTACGGGAGCAGCCCGGAGGGGGTGCGGGCGCTGGCGGCGGCCGCGGAGGAGCGGGTGTCCGGCATGTGAAACCGCCGGCGCGGGGCCGCGTACCGGCGTGATCATCGGCTGATGGACCTCGAACCGCGCACCCCGCCCGTACTGACCGGCGACGAACGCTCCACCCTGACCAGCGTGCTCCAGTGGCAGCGCGACACCCTGCGCATGAAGTGCTCGGGCCTGACGGACGAGCAGCTGCGGCGCAGGGCCGTCCCGCCGTCCGGGCTGAGCCTGCTGGGCCTGGTCCGGCACCTGGCGGAGGTGGAGCGGGGCTGGTTCCGCAACGTCGTGAACGGTGAGGACGTACGCGGCTACTTCCCGAAGAACGACGCCGGGGAGCGGACGGAGTTCCACGTCGAGGACGCCGACCCCGCCGAGTCCTTCCGGATCTGGGAGGAGACGTGCGAGCGGTCGCGGGCCATCGTGGCGGCCGCCGAGTCCCTCGACGTACGAGGGCGTTTCGGCGACCAGGCGTACTCGCTGCACTACGTCCTGGCCCACATGATCGAGGAGTACGCCCGGCACAACGGGCACGCCGACCTGCTGCGCGAGGCCATCGACGGGGTCACCGGGGAGTAGCCCCTCCCGGGAGCCGTCCTAGACGGTCACCGTTCCGGTCCGGTCCACGGCGTCCAGGGCGATCTGCCACGGGAAGTGCGGCGGGGCGTCGGGGCCGGCCGGGCCGGGCTGGAAGCCGCCCTCGCCGTAGAGGAGTTCGGCGCCGGCGCCGCGCAGGACGGCCAGGGACTGCTCGAACTGGGGGTGGGCGGCGAGCGCGGTGTTCGTGCACGGCATGGCCACCACCGGGGTGCCCTTGCCGAGTGCCTCGGCGGCCACGCCGACGGTGAACCGGTCGGTGAGACCGAGGGCCCAGGCGTTGACGGAGTTGAAGGTGGCGGGCGCGAAGAGGACGGCGTCGGCGGCCGGCCACAGGTCGGGCTCCCCGGGGAGCTTGTACTGCCAGCGCACCGGGTTGCCGGTCAGGGCGGCGAGGCCGTCGAGGCTTTCCTGCACCCACCGCGCCGCCGTCGGGGTCAGGCCCAGGCACACGTCCCAGCCGCGCGACTGGGCGTCCTCGATCACGTGGGCCACGTCGAAGACGGGCGGGGCGGCGGAGCAGAACAGGTAGAGAGTCCTCGTCATGCGGTTATGTGATCACATTCCTGGCCGCGGCCCTCCTTGAGGGTCGACCCCCGCTGTTCGGCCCCCGTTCAGACAGCCGCCGGGGCGGTGATCCTGGCGGCGAAGGAGTCCAGGTTGCCCCACATCCGCGCGACGCGTTCGTCCACGGTCAGGGACTCCTCGTGGCGCCCGGCGCGCAGCTTCGGCTGCCGCTTGCCGCGGACGTAGAGGGGGCAGGCGAGGTCGGCGCAGATGTACGTGCCGACCGTGTTCCCCTCGCGGCCGCGGGCGCCCGCCAGCGGGGCGGCGAGCAGGGTGACGCCGGAGGAGGCGTGTCCCGTCAGGCAGATCTGGCACAGGCTGGACTTCACCGCGCTCGTGCGGGTCGCGGCGGGCACGCGCAGGGTGATGCCGAGCGGTCCCTCGGGGCGCGGGACGACGAGGTGCGCCCGCAGCGGGGCGCCCGGGTCCACCCAGCCGAGGAAGTCCAGGTCCTGCCAGGGCAGTTCGGCGAAGTCGAGGGGCAGGCGCAGACGTGCCGCCTCGCCCTTGGTGCAGTTCACGAAGGACGAGCGGATCTGTTGTTCGGTGAGCGGTTCCACGGGAGTCGACCCTACGGGGGTTGCGGGCCGCTGCGCACCTTGTTTACGCAGGTGGGGGGTGGTGGGGAGGGGGTCGCGGAAATTCCTCGGGGTTGCGGCGATGAGTTTCGGGGAGGGGGGCGGTCTACCCCTGTGAACAGCGGGAGTTCGGCTCGCGACTCCAGATGTGGACGCCGTCCACTTTTCTGGATAGGCTGCGGAGCGTCCGGATGTGGACGCCGTACACATAGTCAGGGGAAAAGCATGCGCAAGGTCATCGCCTCCGTTTTCATCTCGGTCGACGGCGTCTTCGAGGACCCGAGCTGGTCCATGCCGTTCTGGAACGCCGAGGCGGAGAAGTACGCCGGCGAACAGCTCGCCGCCGCCGACGCGCTGCTGCTGGGCCGCGTCACGTACGAGGGCATGGCGCCGGCCTGGACGGCGCGCGCCGAGGGCGCCGACGCCGGGACCGAGCGGATGAACGCCATGCCGAAGTACGTCGTCGGATCCAGCACCTCCGGCCCCGAGTGGAACGCCACCTTCCTGACGGGCGACCTCGCCGCCGAGGTCGCCGCGCTCAAGCAGCAGGACGGCGGCGACCTGCTCGTCTACGGCAGCGGCCGGCTTGTCAACGCCCTGATCGAGCACGACCTGCTGGACGAGCTGCGGCTGTGGACCCTGCCGGTGGTGCAGGGCAAGGGGCGCAGGCTGTTCGGCGAGGACTCGCCGGTGAAGACCCTGCGTCCGGTGGGCACCACCGTGCTCGGCGACAGCGGGGCGCAGGTGCACGCGTACGCGCCCGTGGCCGCCGGCTGAGTCCGCACGCCGATTTCCTTTCCCCCGTTCGACCGGTACCAGGTACAGAAGGAGCAACACGACATGAGCGAGCAGCCGGTGAAGGGCCCCGCGAGCTACTTCCCCTCGATCGAGAAGAAGTACGGCCGTCCGGTCGCGGAGTGGCAGGAGCTGATCCGCTCCTCCCCGCTGACCAAGCACATGGAGCTCGTCTCCTGGCTGAAGACCGAGCACGGGATCGGCCACGGCCACGCCAACGCCCTGGTCAAGCACACCCTCACGGAGAAGTAGACGCTCGCTTATGCGGGGGAGCGCCTGAGCCATGTCGTGTCTCGCCGGACCGGGCTTGACTGGGTGTCATGACGAAGAACACGAACGAGACGCAGACGGCAACGGCGCAGAACGCGATCACCCTCGTCATCGGGGGCAACGGCAAGACGGGCCGGCGGGTCGCCGAGCGGCTGGAGGCCCAGGGGCGCGCGGTGCGCATCGGGTCCCGCACCGGCGAGCCGGCCTTCGACTGGGACCGGCCCGAGACCTGGGGCCCGGCACTGGAGGGCGTGGACCGCGCGTACGTCACCTACCACCCCGACCTGGCCTTCCCCGGGGCCGCCGACCGCATCGGCGCCTTCGCCGAGACCGCCGTGGCCGCCGGGGCGCGGCGCCTGGTGCTGCTCTCGGGGCGCGGTGAGGAGGCCGCCCGGGCCGCCGAGGACCGGCTCAAGGCCTCGGGGGCCGACTGGACCGTCGTACGCGCCAGCTGGTTCAACCAGAATTTCGACGAGTACTTCTTCCTGGACTCCGTGCTCGGCGGGGAGATCGCCCTGCCGGTGGGGGACGCGGTCGAGGCCTTCGTGGACGCCGGGGACATCGCCGACGTGGTGGTGGCCGCGCTCACCGACGACGGGCATGCCGGCAGGACGTACGAGCTGTCCGGGCCGAGGCTGATCGGCTTCGCGGAGGTGGCCGCCGAGCTGTCGAAGGCGACCGGGCGCGAGATCGCGTACGTCCCCGTCACGGACGAGCAGTACCGGGCGGTGCTGCGCGAGCACGACCTCCCGGAGGAGTTCGCCGACCTGTTCACCCTGATCTCGGACGGCCGCAACGCGCACCTGGTGCACGGGGTCGAGGAGGTCCTGGGCCGCCCGGCCAGGGATTTCGCCGACTACGCGCGCGAAGCGGCGGCGAGCGGGGTCTGGGACGTCCGAGGATGAGGACATGGACACGCTGACCGGTCTCCTCGAAGGGCCACGGGCCCGCGGTGCCTTCCTGATGAAGTCCGTCTTCGACCCGCCGTGGGCCATGCGGGTCGAGGACCGGGCCCCGCTGTCGGTGATGACGCTCGTGAGCGGCTCCGCGTGGCTGCTGCCCGACGGCGGCGAGGCCGTCCGGATCGGGCCCGGTGACGTGGCGGTGGTGCGGGGGCCCGTGCCGTACGCGCTCGCCGACGCGGTCGACACCCCGGTGGGCGTCAGGATCGGCCCCGACCAGCGGTGCAGCGTGCAGGGCGAGGACGTCACCGAGCGGTTCTCGCTCGGGGTGCGGACCTGGGGCCCGTCCCAGGAGGGAGCCGGGTCGGTGGTGCTGCTCAGCGGGACCTACCAGGCGCCGAGCGAGATCGGGCGGCGGCTGCTCGGGGCGCTGCCGGCGGTGCTGGTGCGGCCGGTGCGGGCGGCCGACGCCACCCTGATCACCCTGCTGGCCGCGGAGGTGGCGCGGGACGAGCCGGGGCAGGAACTGGTGCTGGACCGGCTGCTGGACCTGTTGCTCATCGGCGTGCTGCGGGCCTGGCTCGCCGCCCCCGGGTCGGGAGCACCGGCCTGGCACCGCGCCCAGGGCGACCCCGTCGTCGGGGCCGCGCTGCGGCTGCTGCACGAGGACCCCGCGCACGGGTGGACCGTGGAGGAACTGGCCCGCCGGGCCGGGGTGTCGCGGGCCGCGCTGGCCCGGCGCTTCACCGAGCTGGTCGGGGAGCCGCCGGTCGCCTACCTGACGGGGTGGCGGCTCGCCCTGGCCGCCGACCTGCTGCGCGAGCCGGACGCCACGGTGGCGACCGTGGCCCGCCGGGTCGGCTACGGGAGCGCGTTCGCGCTGTCGGCGGCCTTCAAGCGGGTGCGGGGGGTCAGCCCGCAGCAGTTCCGGGAGGGGGCGGGGGCGGCCACGGTGCCGGGAGTACCCGGCACCGTGGTGCTGGGATAGGCCGTGCCTACGCCAGTTCCAGGACGGCCACGGGCTGGGGGCCGCTGAGCTCGCCGGTGGGGCGGAAGCCGAGGCCGAGGTAGAAGGGAGCCGGGCTGTCGTCGCCGTCGTGCCAGGTGACGTACGCCCGGGTCCCGCCGCGGCGGCGGATCTCCTCCGTGACGGCCTCCACGGCGAAGCGGCCGTACCCCTTGCCCTGGTGCTCGGCGGCGATGTTCAGGCGCCAGATGCCGGAACGGCGGTGCTCCGGGTCCTTCGCCGGGTTCCAGACGATGTCCAGGAAGGCCATGACGAAGCCGACGACCTCGTCGCCGTCGAGGATGGCGCGGGGCCAGGCGGGCTCGCCGTGGACGTAGGCCTCGGCCAGGGACAGCGCGACGGACTCGACGAGGTGCTCCTGGTCGGGGCGGACGCGGACGGCGGTCACCGCTTCGAAGTTGTCCGGGGTCACCGGCACCAGGCGGAGGGATGAGCTGATCATGGGCTCAGCCTAGTGCTGCGGCTGGAGGCCGTTCAGAAAGAACGGGACGTGCGGTATATTTCAGGGGTGGGTCAGGGGAGGCGGGTGGATGCGCGAACTGCGGACCGATGCGGCCCCGGGGTGCGGGCTCCGGCTCCGGAACCGGCGTGCACCAGGGGCCGCCCCAGGATCAGGCGGTCGCCTTCGCCGCCTCTTCCGTCACGTGGTCCTGCGAGTACCTCACGGCGTCGTTGTAGACCTTCAGCGCCCGGCTCTCGGAGATGTCCACCGAGGCGAGGACCGACGCCTGCACGATGCTGGGCAGCAGGTGGCGCAGCAGGGCGGTCACCCGGACTCCGAGGTCCTGGTAGTCGGTGAGGGCCTGCGACATGGACTGGATGCCGGCGTACGTCCCCACGATGACGTCGGCGGTCTCGGCGGCGGTGACGTGGGGCAGCAGCTCGCCCCGGGTCTGCGCCCTCTCCAGCCGCTCCGTGATGGGGGCGACCCAGGCGAGCCACGGCCCGCTGCGGTCGAGGCCCTGTGCCAGCTGGTCCATGGCCAGCCGCACGCTCGCGCGGACCATGGGGTCGGTCTGGAGCCGGTAGGTGTGGAGCATCATCATGTCCACGATCTCCTGGATCATGGTCGACCGGTCCGGGATGGCGAGGTTCTGGTTCTGCGAGCTGAGGACCCCGTGGGCCAGGTCCTCCTTCGACTGGAAGTGGAAGTACAAGGCTCCCTTCGTCACCCCGGCCGCGGCGAGGATCTCGGAGATCGTGGCCGCCTGGTACCCCCGCTCCTCGAAGATCTTGGCCGCCGCTGACAGAATCGCCCGACGCGTGCGGATGGCTCGGACCTGCTGGACCTGCTCAGCCATGTTGGCTCCTTCCTCCCTGGGTCGGAAGCCCTTGTGCAAACCGCCCGTCCCGTACGTATCTTACAGCGGGTGACTGTCAAGCCAACCTCGATGGCGCGTACATGCACGGTGTGGCGGAGAAAGGAAGGCGGTTCCCGGTAGGTGCACGGCCGAAACAGGCCGTCCGAAAAGGGCGTGCCGGCCCGTCGGTGACCTGCTGGCTTACGCCGTACCGGGTGGGGGAAGGGATCGCTGGGACGGGTCGCGGGAACGGCGAGAAGGGCCGAATCCGTTCGGGGTGACGACGCCGGCGAGCGGTCGTCGGCGGGCGGTGGGGAGCCGAGTCATGCCTCGGTGGCGGTGCCGGGCATGCCTCGGCCGGGAAACGTGAGGCGAGCAGCGCCGTTCAGGAGTACGAGGCCGCCGTGACGGTCGCACTGAAGGCGATGCTGCCGTTCTGGTGGCCGGTCACCCGCACGGCCTCGGTCGCTCCGGGCGTGTCCGAGTACAGGCGCTCGGCCTCGATCACGCAGGGGACGTCGAACTCGACGTACCGCTTGAAGTCGCTTTCGATGCCGAGCGGCAGGAAGGCCGAACGGCCGAGGGTGGCCGCGGCGGCCTGTCGGGCGGCCTCCACCAGGAGCATGCCGGGCACGTGGTCCAGGGGGTGGTCGAACAGCACGGGGTGCTGCGTGTCCACCCTCAGCTGCCAGCGGTTCTGTTCGGCCGTGGGGGAGAGGACCACGTCGGTCGGGGACAGCCGTCCCACGCTCTGCGGCGCGACGGGAGCCGTCAGGGGCAGCGGGTGGTGGCCGGCCTGCAGGGTGTGCGGGGGCCGCAGGCGTTCGTAGACCGCGGGGCTCGTGCAGGTGGAGGACACCCGGCCCGTGGCGACCACGTGTCCGTCGCGGCGGACCGCGACCTCGTAGGCGATCTTGCTGAGCTTTCCGGCACGGCGCCTGACCTCGGTGAAGACGACGTCGATGTCGAGGGTGGTGGGCGCCCGCCGGATCTTGAGGTGCTCCGGCTGGTGGATGGTGATGCCGAGGTCCCACAGCAGGTACTGGTGGCCGAGGGGCAGACCGAACTCGGCGTGTCCCAGCAGGATGCCGAGCTGGCGGATCGTCTCTATGCAGATGAGCGGATCGTGGTGGTCCCCGGCGACCTGGGTGTAGAAGGCGTGGTCCCCGGGCCATTGGGCGGTGACCGTGAAGTGGGTGTCGTCGTGACGCTGCCAGTCGGTCAGAAAGACCTCGGCGGCGGACGCCCGGTGCACCAGTTCCTTGGGGACGGTGGCAGTGAACGGCGGGCGGTCGTATCCGGTCTGATCGAGCGGCGAGAGCGCGGCCCGCAACGTCGGGTCGTAGGTCGCAGTGCGCTCGACATGAAACGTGCTCGCGCTCATTGTTCCCCCTAGACAGCGCTGGCGAGTCACCGGTGTGACTTGCGAGAAAAATATATACCAACCGGTTTTTTATCCAGGGGAAGCATCGTCCTGGCCCGGGAAATATGTGGAGGTGTGTATTCCGGCCAAACCCCCGTCGGGCTGTTTCCCCAGTTCCCTGCCGGTGGAGCGCCGTCGAATCTCTGCCACCCGGCTGGAAGCAGTTCAACCGGGCCGAGAGTGGTTCTCGAGCTGGAGGCCCGGGAGCGGGGCCGCGTTCCGCTCGGGAGGCCTTCGATTCGCATCGGGAGATCGCTTTGTGGCCTGCGGGACGGGTGTGCCGTGCGGCGTGCCGCTCTCTGTATGAGGGGTGACGAGTCCCGCCGCCGCAGGGTCCCGCACCGGCCTGTCGCAGGGCTTCCGTCGTCGGGAGCGGTTCCGCCGCTCCGTGGTCCGTGGAGCGCGGCGGTCGGCGGTGTCCGCCTCCGCCGGGTGCCGGCGCCGCATCCTCCGCTCCTCGTGCGCATTCGCGGTTTGCCGGGGTGAAACATCTCGGGGGGTTGCGTCGCGCGGCTCCGCAGGGCCGGCGTCCGGGGACACGGGCGGACCGGTGACGGGTCCAACGCCCGGCGGGCCGGCTTCCGGAAGTCCTGGGGGATGGCGGGACGCCCTTCCGGTTGCTGGGTTCCAGCCGAGGTGGAGCCTCGGGGGCGGAGGGCGGTGGGAGTCATTCCCCTTCATCTTGAGCAGCGTTCGAGCCGACCTCCGGCCCGGCTCCGCCGCTTGACTAGTGTAAATATCCTTCAGCAAACCGCTAAAGCGGTTTGTAACGGCTCTTCATGTGCCGCCTTGAGGTGGGCCGGGCGGTCTGCCTCGATGCGGGTGGGGTTCTGAGTGACAGGGGGGAGGCCGGCCAAAGGGGCGGTTTTCAGCCGTTTGTTGGCTGAGATGAGGCCTCTTGAGTCGTCCCCCTGCCCTTCTGTGGGGGCGTGAGACGCCCTCTCTGTCATTCCGCTTGTGGGTAAAGATGCAGCTAGAAGCCCGTTCTTGGATTCCCCTGGGGGCCCGTAGGGGCAAAAAACGGTACAGCCGGTTTGGTATTGACAAACCGGCTCGTCTGTTTTTTGCTCGTTCCAGCGAAAGTCGAGAGCTCATCCAAGGACGAAGCAGGGGAGTACGGCGTGGACATCGATGTACTGGGTGCACTGACCGTTCGGGAGAACGGGGTCTCCATCACGCCGACGGCGGCCAAGCCCCGGCAGGTGCTGGCGCTGCTCGCCCTGCACGCCGACCAGGTCGTGCCCGTGGCCGCACTGATAGAGGAGCTGTGGGGGACGGAGCCGCCGCGCAGCGCCCGCACCACCCTGCAGACCTACGTGCTCCAGCTGCGCGGCCTCATCGGCACCGCACTGGAGGGGACCGACGGGACGCGCACCGCCAAGGACGTCCTCGTGACGCTGCCCGGCGGCTACATGCTCAGCAGCGCCGGCGGCACCAGCGACGTCCGCGAGTTCGACCGGCTGGCCGGGATGGGCTACCGGGCCATGGACGCCCAGGACTTCCCCAACGCCGCGCGGCTGCTGCGGGAGGCGCTCTCCCTGTGGTCGGGGCCGGCCTTCGCCGACGTCGACGGCGGGGTGCAGCTGGACATGGAGACGCGCCGCCTGGAGGAGACCCGGCTGTGCGCGCTCGACCAGCGCATCGAGGCCGACCTGAAGCTGGGCCGCCACCGGGAGTTGCTCGCGGAACTGACCGTCCTGGCCAGCCGCTACCGGATCCACGAGAACCTCCACGGGCAGTTCATGCTCGCCCTGCACCGCTCGGGCCGGCGCGGCGAGGCGCTCAGCGTCTACCAGCGGCTGCGCTCCACGCTCGTGCGCGAGCTCGGCATCGAGCCCTCGGCCGCCCTGCGCAGCCTCCAGCGCTCGATCCTCATGAGCGGCCCCGAGGCGACGTCCCCCGAGTCCGCGGAGAGCGCCCGCAAGAGGCTCGCCCGGGTCGGCTGAGCGGAAAATGTCCGCCCGATGTTCGCGGATTTAAGAAAACACTGCGGAAAACCTGAGAGTTAATTTGCACCAACGGGAATCGGAACAAAGACGACGAGCCCGATCGATGGGCTGAGCATGGGGTTTGGCATCCAATCGGAATCCTGTCTTACGAATCCGCCGTCTGTTCGCCTGTTTCGGAGGTCCGCTCGACGTCGGCTAGAGCGCCCGGTGATGTTGCCCTGGGCTGGCTTACCGTCATCGGGTCGAATACTGATAACCGAGAGTATCTCGACGAAATATGGAGGGGAGACGGGAGACCGTGAAGATTCAGGTTCTGGGTCCGTTGAGTGCCGAGGTCAACGGGGCATCGATCGTTCCTACGGCGGGCAAGCCGCGTCAGATCCTGGCGCTTCTCGCGCTCTACCCGGGCCGGGTGATGCCCGTGCCGACCCTCATGGAGGAGATCTGGGGGACGAACCTGCCCGAAAGCGCGCTCACCACCCTGCAGACGTACATCCTCCAGCTGCGCCGCAGGCTCGGCACGGCCATGGGTCCGGGGGCCCCCGGCACCGCCAAGGACGTGCTCGCCACCCGGCACGGCGGCTACCTCCTCCAGATCCCGCAGGAGTCGGTGGACGTCCACGAGTACGAGGCCCTCGTCGCCGCCGGCCAGAACGCCTTCGACGACGGTGACGACGAGCGCGCCGCCGACCTGCTGCGCAAGGCGCTCGACCTGTGGCAGGGACCCGCGCTGGTCGACGTGCGCGTCGGCCCGATCCTCGAGATCGAGGTGCTGCGGCTGGCGGAGAGCCGGCTGGTCACCACCGAGCGGCGGATCGACGTCGACCTGCGCCTCGGACGTCACACCGAACTGCTCGCCGAACTCACCGAGCTGATGGCCCGCAACCCGCAGCACGAGGGCCTGCACTCGCAGGCCATGGTCGCGCTGTACCGTTCGGGCCGGCAGGCCACCGCCCTCGACGTCTACCGCAGGCTCCGGGCCCGGCTGATCGGGGAGCTCGGCGTCGAGCCCTCGCAGCAGCTCCAGCGACTGCACCAGGCGATGCTCCGGGTGGACCCGGCGCTCGACGTCGTCGCCGGACCCCGCCGCAGCTCAACCTTCGACCTGTACGCGGCCTAGCAGGTCGCGCGGGGGAGGCGCGGCGGCTCCAGCAGGACTCGTTCCCGGCGTGAGGGGCTCTCCAGGGCGGGCGGTCAGGCTCCTGGCGACCCGGTATGAGCCGCTGCGCCGGCGGACGAGGAGAGAGGCAAACCCATGCAAGCCACGGTCCGGCTGGAACTCGCCGACCTCACCCGCATCCTGCGGATCTGGGGAGGCGAGGAGGACTGCGTCGAGCTGACCGAGGAAGTCCAGGACCTGTACTGGATCGAACTCGGCTACGACAGCCTCTCCATCCTGCAGACCATAGGGTCGATCGAGCGCAGGTTCGACGTCCTGCTCGCAGGGGAGATCCTCGAACTGGGAGACACTCCGCGGCTCTTCCTCGAACTGGTCAACGAGGCGCTGGGCAGCCGCGCCGCCGTCTGAAGACTCCAGCGGCGTTCGACGAGGACTCCGGCGGACGCCGACAGGCTCTGCGCCAAGCGTTGAGAGAGGTGTCCGATGTCTGTCGAGCGAGTGCACCGGATGTCATGCGCGGTCGACGCGGCCGCGCCCGCCGGAGCCCTGTACACCCTGGTGGCCGACGTCACCCAGTGGCCGCTGTTCCTGCCGGACACCGTCCACGTCGAGCGGCTGGACTTCGACGGCGTCACCGACCGGTACGTCCGGTGGGCCGACACCGGCGGGGAGCTGCGGCGCTCGCTCGTGCGGCGGACCCTGGACGCGGGCGGGCGGCGCGTCCTCTTCCAGGAGGAGCGCCCCGACGGGCCCGTCACCGCCTCGGGCGGCAGCTGGGGCGTGGAGGAACTGGCCCCCGGCTGGTCGCGGCTGCTCCTGGAACGGGAGCTCACCCTCGACGGGGGACGGGGCGCGGAGGCCGAGCGGGCCGTGGCGTCGGCGGAGGAGAGCGCGTGGACCGCGCTCGGCGGTCTGCGGATCGCGGCCGAGCACTGGCGGCGGCTGGACGAACTCATCGTGTCCTTCGAGGAGTCCGTACGGATCGAGGGCCCGGCCGAGCCGGTGTACGAGTTCCTGTACGGCGTGGACTCCTGGCCCGGACGGGTCGCCCACGTGATGCGGGCCGAGGTGTCCGAGGAGCGGCCCGGCGTGCAGCGCACCCGGCTGGTCAACCTGGCCGACGACGGCTCCGCCTATCCCACCGAGTCGTTACGGGTGTGCTTCCCCGCCGCCGGACGGATCGTCTTCAAGCGGACCCGGCCGCACCCGCTGCTCGCGGCGCACGCCGGCGAGTGGTGTCTGGAGCCGGACGCCTCGGGGGTCACCGTGTCCTGCCGGCACGACGTGCTGCTGGACGAGCGGGCGGTGGGGCGCGGCCCCGGCGCGGAACTCGCGGCGGCGCGGCGGTACGTGCGCGAGGTGGTCGGGCGCGAGAGCCGGGCGGTGCTGGAGCCGGCGACGCGGTACGCGGGCGACCCGGTCAGGACGCTGCGCTCGGTATGAGGCACCCCGGGTCCTCCCGGATCCATTGACTTCCCCCCTGGCGGCGGCCCGCCACCGTGTTCCCCCGCGGTGGCGGGCCGTCGTGCTGTTCAGCTGCCCCGCCCGGCGGTGTCCAGTTCGCGCAGGGTGGCGGGCGCGGCCAGACAGGGCATGACCACCCGCCAGAAGCCGGCCAGGGTGCGCGGCGCGAGCCACTGCGGGTCGTCGCGGGCCAGCGCCTCGAAGCCGAGGGTGGCGGCCACCACCGTCGCGGCCACGCTGCGGTGGTTGAGGCCGGGCAGCAGGGTGCCCTCCTCGCTGGCCTCCGCCAGCAGCCGGTGGACGTATTCGTGCCACTCCCGGGGCAGGGCACAGGAGGACGCGTACGCCTGCTCCCGGCCCAGCCGGAAACCGGCGCGGGCCACGACGTCCCGCAGGAGCAGCCCGGCGAGCGCCTGGGAGCTGTCGGCCAGGGCCTGGAGGGCGGACGTGCGCCGTGCGTACACCTCGCGGGCGGCCGCGCGCAGGGCCTCGGCCCCGGCGGCCTCGACGGCCTGGGCGACCGCCGCCTTGTTCTCGAAGTGGAAGTGCAGCGCGCCCGGGCTCACCCCGGCACCGACGCTGATCATGCTCAGAGTGGCCTCTGCGTAGCCGCGCCGTCCAAAAACGGTCGCGGCTGACTCAATCAGTGCATGACGGGTGCGGACAGCGCGTTCTTGTTTCATCACGCATAGCTCCTGTATCAGTTTCCTTCCATTATTAAACCGCGCCGTTGGTATGGGAATGGCCTAGGGGTGCCCCTTACTGGCTGGTTTCATGATGGTCGTCGCCCGTGCATGGCCCGATTTGGTCCTTTTTTCAACGGCCTTGCCAGGATTTGCAGGCTTTGACAAACCGACGAAGCGGTTTGTATCTTCGTTGACGTTGGCTCAACCGAGCTTGAGGGAGGGGGGCAGATGAACCAGCGGACTATCGCTGTACTGGAACCTCACGCAGGCGCCGCGGGCGTGAACGGGGGGTTCCTGCCGGCCGAGGGGCTCAGAACGCCACAGCACGCGCCGACCCAGTCGGCCCTGTGGCGGATCCTCATCGTGGAGAGCAACACGATCGAGGCGGAGACGCTCGCACGCGGCCTGCGCCGCCACGGACACGAGATCGAGATCGTCGCCACCGGCAGCGAGGCGCTGCGCTGCTACGCCGACGCCGATCTCGTCCTGCTGGACCTGGAACTCCCCGACCTGGACGGTCTGGAGGTCTGCCGCAGCATCCGCGCGGCCCACGAGATCCCGGTGATCGCGGTCACCGCCCGGGGCAGCGAACTGGACCGGGTCCTCGGGCTGCAGGCGGGTGCGGACGACTACCTGGTCAAGCCGTACGGGTTCCGCGAGCTGATGGCGCGGATGGAGGCGGTCATGCGCCGGGCACGGCCGACCCGCCCCGTCGCGGCCACCATCACCTGCGGTCCGCTGCGGATCGACGCGGGCACGCGCGAAGTGACTTTGAACGGGGAACCCGTCGAGACCACGCGCAAGGAGTTCGACATGCTCTACCTCCTCGCGTCCCATCCCGACACCGTCATCCCGCGCAAGATGCTGATGCAGCAGGTCTGGGGCGACTCCTGGTCCCGCCGGACCGTGGACACGCACGTGAGCACGCTCCGCAACAAGATCGGCGCCGGCTGGATCATCACGATCCGGGGCGTCGGTTTCCGGTTCGGCCAGGGCGCCTGAACCCGTCCCCGCGCAGGGCCGCGGGAGGACGACCGCCGAGCACGACGCAAGCCGAGGGGGAACGAGCATGGCAGTGACGGCGCTGTGCCACGGGGAGGGCTGCCGCACCGGACGGGCGGGCGAACGGCCCCGCAGGCGCACGACCGACGGCAGCCGGCTCTGCCGGCCCTGCCGCGACCACTTCGCCGCGGGCCTCGCGGAACTGGCCCACCTGTACGAGGAGTGCGGCCGGGTCCTCGGCGGCGCGGCCCCCGGCAGCCTGCGCGAGCGCACCACCGGCGGGGAGCTCCCCGGGCTCCCCTTCAACGGCGCCGCCGCCGACGTACGGGCCAGGATGGTCTCCGTACTCGGCTCCTGGAGCGGACTCGTCGCCCAGCAGCGGGGCTTCACCTCGCCGCCGCGCACCGTCGCCGCGCTCACCGACTTCCTGCTGCGCAACGCCGACTGGCTCGCCGCCCACTCCGCCGCCGCCGAGGCCACCGAGGAAGTCGCCCGGCTGGTCCGGGCCGGCCGCCGCGCCGCCTTCCCCGACCCGGCCCGCAGCATCCGCCTCGGCGACTGCCCCGAGTCCGGCTGCGCCGGCGCCCTCACCCTCGCGGTGCGCGCCGGGTCCGCCGCCGACGGGCCGGCCATCGAGTGCGCCGCGGACCCCGCACACCGCTGGACCAGCGACCAGTGGAGCGCGCTCAGCCGCTCCATGGACTCCGCGCGGACACCCGGAACCCCGGCCGCGCCGGCCACCGAGCGCTGGCTGACCGCCGCCGACATCGCGCAGCTGTGGCACACGCCCACGGGCACCGTCTACCGGCTGGCGAGCGAGGAGCGCTGGCGCCGGCGCAACCGCGCGGGTCGCACGTACTACAACGAGAGCGACGTCCGGGACTGTTTCACCCGCAGGGCGGCCGCGCGGGCCTGAACCCTTCGTCCCCGTACGCGCAGCACACGACCGAGCACCGCTCGACACCGGTCAGCACGGCATCCGGCAGGGTCCGGATCCAGCCGTCTGACCGGTGTTTGACATTCCCTTTTCCACGGTCCGACGCACCGGACCGGGCCTTGTGGAACCTGACCTACTCCTGAATCCACGGCCATTGAACGGCCGCTCGCGTCCGAAGAACCTTGTAGTCAAGATCCGGTGCACTGTCTCCGGAGGCTGAACTCAAGGAGACGTGATGGACGCCCCAGTGATCGTCGTCGGCGCCGGTCCCGCGGGCATGATGCTCGCCGGCGAACTGCGGCTGGCGGGAGTCGCCGTAGTCGTCCTCGAACGCCTGGAACGGCGTACGGGCGAATCCCGCGGGCTCGGCTTCACCACCCGCACCCTGGAGACCTTCGACCAGCGCGGCCTCCTCGCGCGCTTCGGCGAGATCGAGCGGAGCACGCTCGGCCACTTCGGCGGGCTGCCGCTGGACTTCGGCGTGCTCGACGGAGCCTGCCAGGCCGCCAAGACCGTGCCGCAGTCCGTCACGGAAACCCACCTGGAGGAGTGGGCCGCCTCCCTCGGCGCCGACATCCGGCGCGGCCACCAGGTGCTCTCCGTACGCGACGACGGCGAGGGCGTCGACGTCGAGGTCCGCGGCCCGGACGGTACGCACACCCTGCGCGCCGGCTGGCTGGTCGGCTGCGACGGCGGGCGCAGCACCGTGCGCAAGGCGGCCGGCTTCGACTTCCCCGGCTCCGCCGCCACCATGGAGATGTACCTCGCCGACATCAAGGGCATCGAGCTCAAGCCCCGGATGATCGGCGAGACCCTGCCCGGCGGCATGGTCATGGTCGGCCCGCTGCCCGGCGGCACCACCCGCATCGTCGTCTGCGAACGCGGCACCCCGCCGCGCCGGCGCGAGAGCCCGCCCTCCTTCGACGAGGTCGCGGCCGCCTGGCAGCGGCTCACCGGGGAGGACATCTCGGCCGCCGAACCGGTGTGGGTCAGCGCCTTCGGCGACGCCGCCCGCCAGGTCACCGAATACCGGCGCGGGCGGGTCCTCCTCGCGGGCGACGCGGCGCACATCCACCTGCCCGCCGGCGGCCAGGGCATGAACACCGGCATCCAGGACGCCGTCAACCTCGGCTGGAAGCTCGCCTCGGTCGTCCTCGGCAGGGCCCCGCTCGCCCTGCTCGACACCTACCACGGCGAACGCCACCCCGTGGGGCGGCGGCTGCTGATGAACACCCGGGCCCAGGGCCTGCTGTTCCTCCGCGGCGCCGAGGTGCAGCCGCTGCGCGACTCCCTGCGCGAGCTCATGGAGTACGAGGACGTCCGCCGGCACCTCGCCGCCATGGTCACCGGCCTGGAGATCACCTACGACGTGGGCCGCGGCAGCCACCCGCTGCTCGGCCGGCGCATGCCCGACCTGGAGCTCACCACCGCCGACGGCCCCACCTCCAGCACCGCGCTGCTGCGCCCCGCCCGCGGGGTGCTCCTCGACCTGACGGACAACCCCCGGCTGCGCCAGCGCGCCGCGGCCTGGGCGGAACGGGTCGACACCGTCACCGCCCGGCCGCGCGGAGCGGCGTCCCGGGCCGACGGACTGCACGACACCACAGCCCTGCTCATCCGGCCCGACGGCTACGTGGCATGGGCCGCGCCCGGCACCCACCACGACCTGCCGATGGCACTCGAACGCTGGTTCGGGACGCCCTGACGGGTCCGCCCGCCCGCGGGGCCACTGACGACCGGCGCACCCCCTGACGGCCGCCGCATCCGGCGGCCGGACGAGAACGTCAATCGGAGGAACCACACATGGCAACGCCGCACGCAACGATCGAGCGCCTCCCCGCCGGTCCGGCCGGCCCCGACGGGGAACGCCGCGACGTCGCACGGGCGGCCAGGACCGTCCTGGCCCGCGAGGGCTGGAGGCGCTGCACCGCCGAGGCCACCGCGGCCGAGGCCGGAGTGGGCACGGACGTCGTGACACGGCACTTCCCCGACCACGAACAGCTGCTGCTGGGCGTGCTCCTGGACAGCTCCGCCTCCGTCGCGGCCTGCCTCGCGGCTGTCGCCGAGAGCTACCTCGCGGAGATCACCGACCTGCGGGCGGACCTGATCGCGCTCGGCCGGGCCTGGCTGGCTCCCCTGGAGGCCTTCCGCGAGCACTTCGCGATCGTCCGGCACATCAGCGCCGAGGTCACCACGCTGCCCGCCGAGGCCGTCGACAAGTGGCAGGCCACCGGCCCCCGGCAGGCCCGCCGCGAGCTGGCCCGCCGGCTGCGCCAGGTCGCCGACCGCGGCCTGCTCGACATCGCCGACGCCGATCAGGCGGCCGAACGCTTCATCCTGCTGGTCCCCTCGTCCGTCGTACAGCGCTCCTTCCACGGCGCGCTGCCGCTCGGGCGCCCGGAGGAGGACGCCCTCATAGCCGACGGAGTCGACGACTTCATCCGGCTGTACGGCCCGACCGCCTCCCGCTGACCCCGCCGATCCCTGGAGAGAGTAGAAAAAGATGCACAGCAACCTGATCGTGGCGCGGATGGACATCCGCTCCAGCGCCGAGGTGGCCCAGCTCTTCGCCGAGTTCGACAAGACGGACATGCCCGCGCGCATGGGCACCCTGCGCCGGCGCCTGTTCACCTATCAGGGCCTCTACTTCCACCTCCAGGACTTCGCCGAGGACGACGGCGGCGAGCGCATCCAGGCGTCCCGCAACGACCCGCGGTTCATGAAGATCAGCTACGACCTGCAGCCGTTCATCCAGCCGTACGACCCGGAGACCTGGCGCACCCCGGCCGACGCGATGGCCACGCGCTTCTACGACTGGACGGCATCCGAATGACCTCCGCCGGAGCAGAGGAGATGACGGGAGGACACCGGCCGTGGCCCGCCGGGTAGTCATCACGGGCATCGGGGTGCTGGCGCCGGGAGGCATCGGCGTCCGGGAGTTCTGGGACCTGCTGAGCTCCGGGCGCACGGCGACGCGGGAGATCACCCACTTCGACGCCTCCCCCTTCCGCTCCCGGGTGGCCGCCGAAGCCGACTTCCTGCCGGAGCTGCACGGGCTGACGCAGGAAGAGATCCGCCGGATGGACCGCGCCGCCCAGTTCGCGGTGGTCGCGGCCCGGGAGGCGGTCGAGGACAGCGGGGTCGACTTCGCGGCCCTGGACCCGTACCGGACCGGCGTCAGCATCGGCACCGGAGTGGGCGCCGTCGGCAGCCTCGACAAGGCGTACCGCGCGACCAGCCTCGGCGGCCGGCTCGCGGCCGTCGACCACGCGCGGGCGCCGCAGCACCTGTACGACCACTTCGTGCCGGGTTCGTTCGCGACGGAGGTGGCGTGGGCGGTGGGTGCGGAGGGGCCGGCGGCGGTGATCTCGTCGGGTTGTACGGCGGGGATCGATTCGGTGGCGCATGCGGTGGATCTGATCCGTGAGGGCAGTGCGGACGTGATGGTGACGGGTGCGACGGACGCGCCGATCAC
>NZ_JBIVEG010000048.1:0-39718 GCF_044747545.1 Streptomyces sp. NPDC090077 | reverse complement strand
GCGGCGGAGTTGAAGCCGCCGTGGCTGCGGGCGAGGACGAGGGCGGTGCGTACGGACGCGGTCCTCGACCGCCCGGTCACCAGGTCGATGTCATGGGCGGGCGAGAGTTCGACGTTCGTGGTCGGCGGGATCAGTCCCTCGCGCATGGCCAGGACCGCACACACCACGTCCACAGCGGCGCCGCCGGCGCCGAGGCGGCCGGTCATGGTCTTGGGCACCGTCACCGGCACCCCCCGCGGACCGAACACCGCCGAGATCGCCTCGGCCTCCTCACGGTCCAGCCGCTCGGAACCCGCACCGTCCGCGAACACCACGTCCACCTCGGCCGGATGACAGCCCGCATCCGCCAGCGCACCCTCGATCGCCCGCCGCAGACCCGGCTCACGCCCACTGCCCGGCCGCGGATCCAACGTCGCCGCATACCCCGCGAACTCGCCGTAAACAGTGCGCCCGCCCCGGGCCCGCACGCTCCCCTCGTCCTCCAGCAGCACCATCGCACCACCCTCACCCGGCACGTATCCCGAAGCCGCCCCGTCGAAGGGCATGAAGGAACGGTGGGGGTCGTGGGCCGTGGTCATTCCCCCGCCGGCCAGGTGGGCGGCCCAGCCGAGCGAGCAGATGGAGGCGTCGAAACCTCCCGTGGCGATCAGCCGGCCGCCCTTGCGGAGCCTGCGCCGGGCGTGGGCGAACGCGTCCAGGCCACCCGTCTGGTCGCCGACGAGGACGCCGGTCGGGCCGCGCAGGTCGTTGCGCACGGAGATCTGGCCGCTGTTGACCGCGTAGAACCAGGCGAAGGACAAGTAGGCGCTCACGTGCTTGGGGCCCTGGCTCCACAGCTTGCGCAGCTCCCGCTCACCCAGCTCGAGACCTCCCGACCCGGCGGCCGTCACCACACCCATGTCGCACGGGTGCACGTCCCCCGGCGCGATGCCGGCGTCGGTGAAGGCGCAGTCGGTGGCGATCAGCGCCAGCTGGGTGACCCGGTCCGTCTGCGGCACCAACCGCCCCGGCAGATGATCCGCCGCCTCGAACCCGTGGATCTCCCCCGCCAGACGCGCCGGAAAGGAAGAAGCATCGAACCGCGTCACCGGACCGATCGCGTTCTTCCCGATCCGCGTCGCCGCCCAGAAGTCCTCCACCCCCAGACCCGTCGGCGCAGCCACACCGATACCGGTGATCAGAGTCCTGCCACTCACGGCAACCTCCTGTCCGGCCGCGCCAGCACCATCGCGCTCTGAAACCCCCCGAAACCACTCCCCACCGTCAACACCGCATCCGTACGCCGCTCACGCGCCACCACCGGCACGTAATCCAGATCGCACTCCGGATCACGGGTCCGCAGGTTCGCCGTCGGAGGCACCACGTGGTGCTCCATCGCCAGCACCGAAGCCGCGATCTCCAACGACCCCACCGAACCCAGCGAATGCCCGATCATCGACTTGATCGAACTCACCGGAGTGGTGTGCGCATGGGCTCCGAGGGCCAGCTTGTAGGCGGCGGTCTCGTGGGCGTCGTTCTGCTTGGTGCCGGAGCCGTGGGCGTTGACGTAGTCCAGGTCGGCCGGGTTCAGCCGTGCCTCGTCCAGGGCCAGCGTGATGGCGTCCGCCAGCTCCCGGCCCTCGGGGCGCAGGCCCGTCATGTGGAAGGCGCTGGAGCGGGAGCCGTACCCCGCGATCTCGGCGTAGACGTGGGCGCCGCGGGCGCGGGCGCTCTCCAGCTCCTCCAGTACGAACACCGCCGCGCCCTCACCCAGCACGAACCCCTTCCGGGTCGCGTCGAAGGGCCGGGACGCCCGCTCCGGATCGTCGTTCAACGTCGTCGTCGCCTTGATCGCGTCGAAACACGCCAACGTCAGCGGAGTGATCGGCGCGTCCGTCGCACCCGTCACCATCACGTCCGCACTGCCCTCACGGATCAGATCCACCGCATGCGCCACCGAATCGATCCCCGCCGTGCAACCCGACGAGATCACCGCCGCCGGCCCCTCCGCACCCACCGCCCACGCCACCTCCGTCGCGAACGAACCCGGCACGAAGTGGTCGTACAGATGGCGTGTGACGCGGGTGTGGTCGACCACCGCGAGCAGGCCGTCGGCGGCGGCCGTCCGGTACTCGGCGTCGAGGCTGCCGATGGCTCCCATCCCGGTGCCGATGCTGACGCCGGTCCGGTACGGGTCCAGCGCGGCGAAGTCGACCCCGCTGTCGGCGACGGCCTCCCGCGCGGCGACCACCGCGAACTGGGCGGCGCGGCCCGTGCGCCGGATCTCGTCCGGCGTCAGCCCGTGCAGTTCGGGGTCGAAGTCGGCCTCGGCAGCCACCCTGGAGCGGAACTCGGAGGCGTCGAAGCGGGTGATCGCCCTGGTCGCCGTGCGCCCGGAGCTCAGCAGGCTCCAGTAGTCCTTGGTGCCGATGCCTCCCGGGGCGAGCACCCCGATCCCCGTGATCACCACCCGGCGGGCCACCGGCACGGTCATGCGGATGCCGTCCAGTCGTAGAAGCGCGTGGCCATCGCGTCGGCCGGGGTGCGCCAGGTCTCCGGGTCGTACGGCTGGATGAAGGGCTTGAGGTCGTGGCTGATGCGCATGAACCGCGGGTCCGTACGGGACTCCTGGATGCGCCGGCCGCCGTCGTCCTCGGCGAAGTCCTGGAGGTGGAAGTAGAGGCCCTGGTACGAGAACAGGCGCCGGCGCAGCGTGCCCATGCGTTCCGGCATGTCCGTCGTGTCGAACTCGGCGAAGAGGCGCGCCACTTGGTCGCTCGACATGCCGTCCATTCGGGCGACGATCAGGTTGCTGTGCTGCATTTCGTTCCTTTTCCGTGGCTGGGGGCGGGGGCGGGCCTCGTGCGCCGGGAATTCCCCGGGGAATTCGTACGGCGGGCCGCGCATGCGCGCCGTGCCACTGAGGCGCTCGCCCGCACCGGATCCGTGGATCGGCCTCCGGGGACAGCGCACCGGATCTTGATTACAAGGTTCTTCGGACGCGAGCGGCCGTTCAATGGCCGTGGATTCAGGAGTAGGTCAGGTTCCACAAGGCCGGCTCCGGCGCCTCTGAAGACGGCCAAGAAGAGGTCAAATAACGGTAAAAGGGCTCCATCGGGTTCCTACCGGACCCTGCGCGGACCCCTGTGCGGGGTCATGCGGTGGACCAGCGCCCCTGCCGGCCCGAGCCGGTCCCGGTCGTCAACGGCGTTGACGGTGGTGCACCGTCAACGCCGTCAACGCGTGCTCCGGTTGGCGGACCGCTCAGCGGGCCGCGGACGACAGCAGCTCGGCGGTGGAGCCGGGCCGGGTGAAGCGCCGGTTGTGGTAGACGAGCGGCTCGGCCCCGCTCACCTCGGCGGATTCCATGCGGCCCACGAGGATGCTGTGGTCCCCGCCGTCCAGGACGTCGTGCAGGGCGCACACGATCCGGGCGGTGGCATCGGTCAGGCCGGGCAGACCGTGTTCGAGCGGCTGCATCGGGGTTCCGGCGAACTTGTCGAGCCCGGAGTGTCCCGAGCGGGCGAACGCTCCGGCGACATCGGCCTGGTCCGCCGCCAGCACGTTCACCAGGAACCGCCTGCTGTGGACGAAGCCCTCGTGGCAGGACGCCTTCTTCGCCAGGCAGACCAGCACCAGGGGCGGGTCGAGGGACAGGGAGGTGAAGGAGCCGGCCGTGAAGCCCAGGCGCCGGCCGGCCGCGTCCACGGTGGTCACGACGGTGACCGGGGTGGGCACGTGGGCCATGGTCCGGGCGAATTCGGCGGGGTCGATGGTGGGCAACGGTCCTCCTGGCTCAGGTGCGTACGGGCGCTGCGGAGACCGCCCGGCTCATCGGGCGTCCTCCGCCTGCGAGCCCTCGCGCGCCTCGGCGCTGCGCCGCTCCACGGACTTGCGCAGGGAGGTGACGACGGTGAGCACGTCCGCGTCGGACAGACCGGGGTGCAGGGGCAGGCACAGGGTCCGGTCGGACGCCCAGTCGGAGGCGGCCAGCTCGGGGACCGGGCCGTCGACGGGGGCGTAGGCGGGGACCTTGTGCAGGGGGGCGTAGCGGAAGGTGGTGTAGATGTCGTCGGCGAGCAGGTCGCCGGCGACCTGGTCGCGGATCCCGGGCTCCATCTGGACCCAGTAGAAGTAGTACGTCGACTCGTGCCCCTCGGGCAGCGCTCCGGGCGTCAGCAGGCCGTCGACGGAGGCGAGCTCCCGGTCGTAGAGCTCGACGATCTCCTTGCGGCGGGCGACCATCTCGGGGAGCCGGCGCAGCTGTACGGAGCCGATGGCGGCGGTCATGTCGTTGCCGATGACGCGGCGGCCGGGCTCGGGGATGTCCAGCTCCCACCAGCGGGCGGAGACCTTGGCGTAGCCGAAGCCGCTGGACTGGGCGAGGCCGTGGTAGGCGAGCCGGCGGACCCGGGCGGCCTGCTCGGGGTCCTTGACGTAGATCATGCCGCCGTCGCCGGTGACGAGGACCTTCATGGCGTCGAAGCTCCACATGGCCATGTCGCCGAAGGTGCCGACGGCCTTGCCGTCGACGCGGGAGGCGACGGAGCAGGCGGCGTCCTCGATCAGGGTGATGCCGAGCTCGCGGCAGCGTTCTGCGATGCGGACGATGTCGCCCGGGTAGCCGCCGTAGTGGAGGACGACGACGGCCTTGGTCCGCTCGGTGAGGGCGGCCTCGATGTCCTCCAGGGTGGCGTTGAGCGTGCGCGGGTCCACGTCGCAGAAGACCGGCCGGCCGCCGTGGGCCAGGATGGCGTTGGCCGCGGCGAGGAAGCTCAGGGAGGGCAGGACGACCTCGTCGCCCTCCTGGAGGTCGAGCGCCTCGGCGGCGAGGAACAGGCCGGAGGTGGCCGAGTTGATGAAGACGACGTGTTCCGGGGCGACACCGAGGTGTTCGGCGAAGGCCGCCTCGAAGGCCTTCGTCCGGGGCCCGTGGCCGAGCCACCGGTCCTCGAACACCCCGGCCACCGCTTCGAGCTCCTCGGAGCCGACCTGGGGCTGGAACAGATTGATCATGGTGCTGCCTCTCACGTCGGGTGTCACTGAGAGCTTGCGGACACCTGCTCGACGTTCGATCAAGTTCCGGTGGCACCGTGCTGTGTACGGGCCCGCACGCGGGAATGCCTTCCGCCCGGACCGGCACACCCCCTGTGAGGGGTGCGCCGTCCGGGTGCGGAAGGCACTGCCGGGTGACCGGCGGTTCAGCCCGGGACCGGGCGCGTCCTCAGTGGACCTGGGTCTTCGAGAGCACGACCGGCTTGGCGGGGTCCGGGTAGCAGGGGAGCGTGCCGACCTCGAAGGTGGTCGGGTCCTCTGCGGTCCAGCGGAAGCCGGGGTCGGCCGCGCTGGTGCCCGCTATCGAGGTGGTGACCTCGCCGGGGGCGGACGGGGCGCGCAGGGCGACCTTCAGGGTGGGAACGTCGGCGTCCTCGCCGGCCTTGAAGGGTCCGGTCGCCTTGACGATGGCGCGGCCCGGCTCGAATTCGACGGTCTGCTTGGAGTTTCCGAGGTTGGAACCGCCGACCAGCGAGTAGCCGAGGACCTTGGCGCCGGCCGGGAGGTTGTAGACGAACTTGACGTCCCACACCTTGGTGTTGAACTCGGTGCGCGGGTTGATCGGCGCCGGGTCGAAGGAGACGGTGAAGACCGAGTTCCGGCCCACGTTGGCCGGTGCGGTGACCTTGTAGTCACGCGCGTAGTTCAGGACGTAGGTCTGGCCCTGGTACTCAACCGGGCAAAGCAGCGGAACATTGCTGGAAGTCGTGGCCGCAACGGCGCTGCCGGAGAATCCGACCGCCGTCGTTCCGACGACGGCGGCGACGGCCAGGGTGCGCTTGAGGGCACGCGAGGTACGCAACGAAAATCTCCTTGTGGGTGGGGTGGTGCGGCAAAACACCGTCAGTTTCAGCCAGCCCCCTCAAAGCCGACTCGAATTCCGATCCACCTTTTTCGGCCAGTGGGCGGCCCACCTCGGAAGTCCTTGACGTCAACTGCGGTTGAGGTTGCAGAATCCAGGTATCGCCAGAACCGGAGAACAGGGGATTGATTCGTGCTGACCGTGGAGATCTGGTCCGACGTGGTGTGTCCGTGGTGCTACCTGGGGAAGCGGCGCTGGGAATCCGCGCTCGCCCGTTTCGAGCACGCGGATCAGGTCAAGACCGTGTGGCGCTCGTTCGAACTGCGCAAGCACCAGCCGACGGTTCCCGGTGACCCGCTGGAGGTGATGATGCGCCGTGACGGCCACTCCCAGGAGGAGCTGGACCAGATCTTCGGCTGGATCGCGGGCCTCGGCGAGCAGGAGGGCATCCGGCTGCGGCCGGCCGAGTACCGGCCGGTGAACTCCTTCGACAGCCACCGCCTGCTGCACGCCGCGGCGGAGCAGGGGCTGGTGGACGCGATGAAGGAGCGGATCCTGCTCGCCTACCACTCGGACCTGCGGAACATAGCCGACCACGGGGTGCTGCGGGAGCTCGCCGCGGACGCGGGCCTCGCGGCGGAGACCGTGGAGCGGGTGCTCGGTGGGGACGCGTACACGGCCGAGGTGCGCGCGGACGAGGAGCGGGCGTCGCAGATCGGGGTGACCTCCGTGCCGTCCTTCGTCGTGGACGGGCGCGAGGTCGTGCACGGCGGAGTGGAGTCGGACGCCATGCTGGCCATGCTGGAGCAGGAGTGGGAGCGCGCCACGGCCGCCGCGGGCAGCCGCTGACGGCGGCCGCCCCGACGGGGCGTGCGCGCGGCGGGGGGGGGGGGGGGGCCCGGGGGGGCCCCCCCCCCCCGGGGGGGGGGGGGGCCCGGGGGGGGGGGGGGGGGGGCGCCCCCGGGGGGGGGGGGGCCCCGCGGGGGGGGGGCGCCCCGCGGGGGGGGCGGGGGGCGGGGGGGGGGGGCCGGCCCGGGGGGGGGGGGGGGGGGGGGGGGGGGGGGGGCGGGCGGGGGGCCCCCCCCCCCCCCGCGGCCGTGGTGTCAGCCCGGGAGGATGACGAGCTTGCCGCGCACGTGCCGGGTCTCGACCTCGCGGTGCGCGTCCGCCGCCTGCTCCAGCGGGTAGGTCCGGGCGATCTCGATGCGCAGACCGCCCTGCTCGTACAGGTCGGCCAGGGCGCGCAGGCGGTCGGTGGAACGCTGGCTGAAGAGCGGGAGGATGCCCAGCTCCTCGATCCGGTCGAAGCCGACCAGCGTGCCGATCCGCTCCCGGTTCTCCAGCAGTTCGACCGAGACGTCCAGCGCCTCGCCGCCCGCTCCGTCGAGGATGGCGGTGACCCCCTCGGGGGCGAGCGCGCGCACCCGGTCGGCGAGGCCCTCGCCGTAGGCGACGGGCTCGGCGCCCAGCTCGCGCAGGTAGTCGTGGTTGCGCGGGCTGGCCGTCCCGATGACCTTCGCCCCGTAGGACCGGGCGAGCTGCACGGCCACGGTGCCGACGCCGCCGGCCGCCGCGTGCACCAGCAGGGTGTCGCCGGGGCCGACCTTCAGCTTCTCCAGGGCGGTGTGGGCGGTCTGCCCGGAGGCCGAGAACACGCCGGCCACCTCCCACGGCATGTCCTCGGGCTTGGCCACGATCTGGTCCACCGGCACCACGAGGTACTCGGCGTGCGCGGCCAGCAGGGCCCAGCCCAGGACCTCGCTGCCGACCTCGAACCCCTCGGCCCCCTCGCCGACCTGGTCCACGACGCCCGCGAACTCGTTGCCGATCTTCTGCGGGAACGCCAGGGTCTGCCCGGGCGGGGCCCAGCCGGTGCGCACCGCGCAGTCCGAGGCCTGGATGCCGGCCGCCTTGACCTTCACCCGGACCTGGCCGGGACCGGCCACGGGGGTCTCGACCTCCAGCAGTTCGACGACTTCCGGTCCGCCGAAGGAGTTGATCGCCGCTGCCTTCATGGGTGTGCCTTTCGTTCGTGGGGCTGCTGCCCCGTCTTTCGTGTCGAGCTCGGTTTCGATGGGTGCCGCGCCCTCAGGGGCGGGCCGGGGCCGCCGGCTCGTTGCGGCCCCGCGCGGCCTGCTCCTCCAGGACGCGCACCACGTCCGCCGGAGTCGGCATCCGCGACATCTCCTGGCGCAGCACCTCCGCGCGCTCGCGGTAGGAGGGGGTGGCCAGGATGTCCTGTACGGCGTCGGTGATGTTCTCCGCGGTGTCGTCCCCGGGCCGGATCATCTTGGAGGCGCCGAACTCCGTCAGGCGCTCCGTGTAGTCGACGACGTAGGGCAGGTACGGGATGAGGACCTGCGGCACGCCGTGCGCCATGCTGCCCAGGACCGTGTTGCCGCCCGCGTGGTTGACGACGACGTCGCAGGTCGGGGCGAGGACGTCCAGCGGCAGCCAGCCGGCCCGGACGTTCTCGGGCAGGGGGCCCAGCTTGGCGGCCATGTCGTCGGGCGCCCCGACGAGCAGTTCGACGTCCAGGCCCTGCACCTTCTTCACGAGGGCGGCGAGGACGTCGAGGTAGTAGTCGGGGGTGATGCGGCTGCCCGCGGTCACCAGCACCCGGGGGCGGTCGCCCTTGGTGTACATCCACGGCTCCAGCGCCTTCGGCGTGGTGTAGGGGATGTACCGCATGGGCTGGGCCGGGGGCGCGTCCCACACCCGCAGGCTGGGCGGGCAGGTGTCGACGAAGAGGTCGAAGCGCGGCATGTCGTAGAGGCCGAGGCGCTCCAGGGAGAACCCGAGCTCCGCCGCGGCGGCGAGGTCGATGGTGCGCGGCTCGCCCATGTCGACGGCGTGCTTGACGTACGGCACGCCCGCGTAGGCCGCGATGAGCGGCGCCGCGAAGGCGAGGGCCCCGCCGACGACGATGTCGGGCCGCCAGCGGTCGACCAGGGGGACGAGTCCCTCCAGGCAGTTGGCCGCGTACCGGCCGAAGCACCTGCCGTTGAAGAGGAAGCGCTCGTGGAGGTCGGTCGGAATGGGAATGCGCTTTCCGTCGTCGTCCAGCAGCGTGTCCATCATCGAGGTCGCGGTGACCGGTACGCCGGGCAGTCCGGCGCGGGTGACGATCGGCATGATGTCTTCGGGGCCGGCCATGAAGACCTCATGGCCGGCGTTCCGGGCGGCCTGGGCCAGCGGGATGATCGAGAAGATCACGCCGGAGGTTCCTCCGGCTACAAAAAGGATTCTCATACGTCAGATCGTTGGCAGTGGCATGTGGAGTCCGGCTCAAGTGCCGTTCGAGAAAGGGCCTCAGGAAGCGGGGCCGGCGGACGGCGCGGCCTGGGGCTGCGGCCGGGCCGCCGGTTCCGGCTGCCGGGCCGCTCCCGGCTTCAGGAACAGCAGCACGAGCAGCACCAGCGCGCACAGGGCTCCGGCGGCGACGAAACCCACGGTGATGGAGGTGGCGCCGACCAGCGGGCCGACCACCACCGGTGCCGCGAACTGTCCGGCGAAGTTGGCCGTGCCGGACAGCGCCATGGCCCGGCCGCGCATCGCGGCGGGTGCGGTCTCGCCGATCCACATGGCCAGGGCCGGTACGGAGATGCCGCTGCCGGCGCCGAAGAGCACGGCCGCCAGGGCGAGCGGTACGGCGTGGCTCATCGAGGCGCCGACCACGAAGGCCAGGCCCCACAGGACGAGCGCCATGCGCAGCAGCGCCACGTAGCCCAGGGCGGAGCGCAGCCGCCCGTAGAAGAAGCCCGACCCGCTGCCCGCGAGCGAGAGGCTCGCCGTGATGGCCGCGATGACGACCGGGTCCTCCACGCCGATCTGGTCGAAGCGCTGCGGCAGGAAGACGATCAGGACGTACAGCAGGAAGGAGGAGATCAGGGAGAGGGCGTACATGCCCAGCAGCCGGGGGGTGGTCCGGAGCAGGGACATCGTGCCGCCGCCGCCCTTGGCCCGGCCGGCCGCGGGGATGCGGGGCATGGCGAACAGCATCGCGAGGCCGACGGGGATGCCGACGAGGTAGATGGCGAACGGGCCGTGCCAGGACCAGACCGCGAGCACGCCCGCGATCAGCGGCCAGACCACGCCCCCGAGCCCGATGGCGGTGGAGCGCCAGCCGGCGATCCGGTCCCGCTCCGGGCCCTCGAAGAGCGCCATCAGCGCCACCGTGGTGCCGGTGAACACCGCGGCGGCGCCGATGCCGAAGACGAACCTGCTCGCGATCAGCATCGCGTACGAGTCGGCGAACAGGCCTGCTCCGCCCGCGACCCCGTAGAGCACCAGCCCGGCGATCATCGGGGTGCGCAGCCCCCAGCGGTCGATCGCCCAGCCGACGAAGGGGCTGGTGATCGCCAGCGACAGGCCGTGGGCGGTGAGGATCAGACCGGCGGCGGTGCCGCTGACACCCAGATCGGTGCGGATGGTGGCCACGACGGGGGCGAGCACGGTGCCGGCCATCACGGTGAGGGTGGAAGCGAGGAGGAGCGCGGAGAGCGTCATCGTGCGACGGCCCGCGCTCGGGAACGGCGTGGACGTGGATGTGTCCAAGGCGGGACCTCCGGAGTTCAGGGGTACGGAGCAGTGCCTCCATGCTTCAAGCTGAAGCGCACTTGAGGTCAAGGCCGCCCCCCGCGAGCGCCGCCGTGCGCACGGCCACGAGCCGACGGCCCAAATCTCGATCGTGAACAGCCGGGGTCGAGGGCCGCTCGACTTCCGCTCGGATTGGAGGGGTTTTCAAGTCGGTGAAAGATCCACCCCAACTCCCCTTGCCGGATTGACAATTCGGCGTCAACCCGGGTTGCGTGCAGGCCGGACATGAGTTCCGATATCGACATTCGGGCCGAGACCGGCCATGACTGCGAGGGGGATTTCGTGACGGAACAGCGAGTCGCGCTGATTACCGGCTCTTCTTCGGGAATCGGTGCGGCAATCGCCGAACGCCTTTCCGCCGAAGGATTCCGTATCGTCGTCAACTCGGCGCGTTCCGCCGAACAGGGAACGGATTTCGCCCGCTCCCTCCCGGACGCCGTCTACGTACAGGCCGACATCTCCGACGAGGACGAGGCCCGCCGGCTGGTCGACGCGGCCGTGGAGCGCTACGGGCGCCTCGACGTCCTGGTGAACAGCGCCGGCACCACCAAGGTCGTGCCGCACGCGGACATCGCGGCGGTGACGCCCGAGCTGTGGCGCACCATCCTCGGCGTCAACGTCATCGGCACCTGGCAGGTGAGCGCGGCGGCCGCCCCCTACCTGGCGAAGGGGGCGGCGAACGGCTCGGGCCCCGGGAACATCGTCAACATCTCCTCCGTCGCCGGCAGCCGGCCCGTCGGCAGCTCGATCCCCTACGCCGTGAGCAAGGCCGCCCTCGACCACATGACGCGGCTGCTGGCCGCCGCGCTCGGCCCGGACATCCGGGTCAACTCCGTGGCCCCGGCGCTCACCGAGACGCCGTGGACCCAGGACAGCCCCTTCTTCCAGCAGATCGCCGAGAAGGTGCGGCAGAGCACCCCGCTGCGCCGGGTGGGCACCAGTGCCGAGGTGGCCGAGGCCGTACTGGCCGTCCTGCGCATCGAGCACATGACCGGTGCGGTCATACCCGTCGACGGCGGCGCCCGACTCATCTGAAAGGCAGTGCATGAAGCTCGCAGTCAACCTCCTCGCGCGTGAGGCCGTTCCCCTGGCCGAGGCGGCGGAGGAGCTGGGGTACGACCTGGCACTTGCTCCGGAGGGCTACCGCAACGACGCCGTGAGCGTGCTGGGCCTCGTGGCGGGCCGCACCCGGCGGATCGGCCTGGGCTCGGCCGTCATGCAGATCCCCGCCCGCCCGCCGGCCGCGGCGGCACTGACCGCCGCCACCATCGACGCGCTGTCCGGGGGCCGGTTCCGGCTCGGGCTCGGCCTGTCCAACCCCGACGTCTCCGAGGGCTGGTACGGCGTGCCGTTCGACCGGCCGCTCGGGCGGACCCGGGAGTACGTCGAGATCGTCCGGGCCGCCCTGCGCGGCGGACCGGTGACCTACCAGGGGGAGCACTTCCAGCTCCCGCTCGCCGACCGGGCGGCGGCGCCGCTCCACCTCTACGCCGAGGGGTACCGGCCCGACCTGCCCGTCTACCTGGGTGCGGTGGGCCCCCGCAACCTGCGCCTGGCCGGTGAGATCGCGGACGGCTGGATCGGCGTCTTCACCTCCCCCGACGGTGTGCGCGAGGCCGTGGCCGAGATCGCGCGCGGGCGGGCGGCGCGGGGGCTGACGCTCGACGGATTCGAGGTGATCCCGTCCCTGCCCACCGCCGTCGCCGACACGGTGGAGGAGGCGGCCGAGCAGCTGCGCGGCCAGTACCGCTACCTGATGGGCATCGGCGACCCGGAGACCAACTTCTACTGCCGCCTGGCCCGGGGCTTCGGCTTCGAGGAGGGCGTGGAGCGGATGCACGAGCGGCTGGCCGCCGGCGACCAGGCCGGTGCCGCGGCCGCCGTGCCCACCGAGTTCATCGCGATGACCGCCCTCGTCGGCGACGAGGACCGGATCGCGGGCCGCATGAAGGACTACGCGGACGCGGGCGTGACCACGCTGAGCATCATGGTCTCCGCGGCCGCCACCACCCTCGAAGGCCGGCTGGGGATCCTGCGGACGTGCGCGAAGGCGGCGGCGCGGTGACGGCGACCCCCTCCACCGCACCACCGCGCCTGGACGAGATCGCGGACGGCGTGTTCGCGTACGTCCAGCCCGACGGGGGCTGGTGCCTGAACAACGCCGGGTACGTCGCCTCGGACGACCGGCCCGTGCTGATCGACACCGCCGCGACGCACGACCGCGCCCTGGCCCTGAAGCGGGCCGTCGCCGAGGTCGGCCCGGCGCCCCGGTTCGTCGTCAACACCCACTCGCACGGCGACCACACCTTCGGCAACTCCCTGTTCACCGACCGGGCCGTGGTCGTCGCCCACGAGACCACGGGCGTCGAGATGGAGACCGTGGGACTGCACCTGACGACGCTCTGGCCCGAGGTGTGCTGGGGCGACCTGTCGGTGGAGCTCCCCGGCCTGACCTTCCGCGACGGGCTGCGCCTGCACACCGGCACGGCGCAGGTCGACCTGATCGCGCTCGGCCCCGCCCACACGGCCGTCGACACCGTCGTCTGGCTGCCCGAGCAGCGCGTGCTGTTCGCCGGCGACCTGCTGATGTCGGGGGCCACCCCGTTCTGCCTGATGGGGTCGATCTCCGGCTCCCTGGAAGCGGTCGCGGCGATGCGGGCCCTCGGGCCCCGCACCATCGTCGCCGGGCACGGTCCGGTCGCCGGTCCGGAACTGCTCGACACCGCCGAGCGCTACTTCCGGTGGCTCCAGGACCTGGCCCGCGACACCGCCGCCGCCGGGCTCTCGCCGCTGGAGGCCGCGCGCGAGACCGACCTCGGCGAATGGGCCGGCCTGCTCGACTCCGAGCGGCTGGTGCCCAACCTCCACCGGGCGTACGCGGAACTCCGCGGCGCGGAGCCGGGCGCGGCCCTGGACATCGGGGAGATGTTCTCCGACATGGTCGCCTTCCACGGCCGGGTCCCGGTCTGCCACGCCTGAGCGGCGCCCCGTACGGCTCCCCCCTTCCCCCCTTCCCCTTGCGGGCACGCCCGCAGACGCAGCCATCACGAAAGACGGAGGAACGAGACATGGTCTCGCAGTCACAGGACCGCCGCACCGCACTGGTGACCGGAGCGACGAGCGGAATCGGCCTGGCCGTGGCCGCCCACCTGGCCCGGGGAGGCGCCCGCGTCTTCCTCTGCGCCCGCGACGCCGACCGGCTGGCCGACACGGTCAAGCAGCTCCAGGACGAGGGCCTGGACGTGGACGGCACCACGTGTGACGTGACCGACCGCGAGGACGTCAAGCGGTTCGTCGCGGCGGCCGTCGAGCGCTTCGGCACCGTCGACATCCTGGTCAACAACGCCGGCCGCAACGGCGGCGGCGACGTCTCCGAGATGACCGACGAGCTCTGGTACGACGTCATCAACACCAACCTCAACAGCGTCTTCCTGGTGACCCGCGAGGTGCTGTCGGCCGGCGGCATGCGCGACAAGAGCTGGGGCCGCATCATCAACATCGCCTCCACCGCCGGCAAGCAGGGCGCGGTGACCGCCGCCCCCTACTCCGCCTCCAAGCACGGCGTGGTCGGCTTCACCAAGGCGCTGGGCCTGGACCTGGCCAAGACCGGCATCACCGCCAACGCCGTCTGCCCCGGCTTCGTCGAGACGCCCATGGCCGAGCGGGTCCGCAAGCACTACGCCCAGATCTGGGACGTCACGGAGGAGGAGGCCCACAACCGGGTCACCACCCGTGTCCCGATCGGCCGCTACGTCGAGGTCGAGGAAGTGGCCGCGATGGTCGGCTACCTGGCCGACGACGCGGCCGGCTCCGTCACCGCACAGGCCCTCAACGTCTGCGGTGGCCTGGGCAACTACTGATCCGCCGCCGGAACGCCAGACCTAAGGAGAGCCAGCGATGAGCAGGCGAGTTGTCATAACCGGCATCGGCGTGCGGACGCCGGGCGGGATCGGCCAGAAGGAATTCTGGGGCCTGCTCACCGCAGGACGCACCGCCACCCGCAAGATCTCGTTCTTCGACGCGTCGGGATTCCGGTCCCGGGTCGCCGGCGAAGCCGACTTCGACCCCGTGGCCGAGGGCCTCACCCCCCGTGAGATCCGGCGCATGGACCGCTCCACCCAGTTCGCCGTGGCCAGCACCCGCGAGGCCGTCACCGACAGCGGACTCGAGTTCAGCGGCATCGACCCCCACCGCATCGGCGTCAGCCTCGGCAGCGCCGTCGCCGCCGCGACCAGCCTCGAGAACGAGTACCTGGTCATGTCGGACCGCGGCCGCCAGTGGACGGTCGACCCCGACTACCTCTCCCCCCACATGTTCGACTACCTCACCCCCGGCGCCATCCCCGCCGAAGTCGCCTGGGCGGCCGGAGCCGAGGGCCCCGTCACCATGGTCTCCGACGGGTGCACCTCGGGCCTCGACGCCGTCGGCTACGCCACCCAGCTCATCCGCGAGGGCAGCGCCGACGTCATGATCACCGGCGCCTCGGACACCCCCATCTCCCCCATCGTCCTCGCCTGCTTCGACGCCATCAAGGCGACCACCTCGCGCAACGACGACCCCGAGCACGCCTCCCGGCCCTTCGACGCCACCCGCAACGGCTTCGTCCTCGCCGAAGGCAGCGCCATGTTCGTCCTGGAGGAGTACGAGACGGCCAAGGCCCGCGGCGCGGAGATCTACGCCGAGATCACCGGCTACGCCACCCGCTGCAACGCGTACCACATGACCGGCCTCAAGAAGGACGGCCGTGAGATGGCGGAGGCCATCCGCGCGGCGCTCAACGAGTCGCGCATCGACCCCACCACCGTCGACTACATCAACGCCCACGGCTCCGGCACCAAGCAGAACGACCGCCACGAGACCGCGGCCTTCAAGCGGGCCCTGGGCAGCCACGCCTACGACATCCCCGTCAGCAGCATCAAGTCGATGATCGGGCACTCCCTCGGCGCCATCGGCTCCATCGAGATCGCCGCGAGCGCCCTGGCGATCAAGCACAACATCGTGCCCCCCACCGCGAACCTCACCACCCCCGACCCCGAATGCGACCTCGACTACGTCCCCAACACCGCCCGAGGACAGCGCACCGACACCGTCCTCACGGTCGGCAGCGGATTCGGCGGATTCCAGAGCGCAATGATCCTCCGCGCCCCCGAAGGAGCGAGCCGATGACGCGTACGGTGATCACCGGGCTGGGGGTCGCCGCCCCCAACGGCCTGGGACACGAGAACCACTGGAAGTCCGTCCTGTCCGGCAGCACCGGGATCGCCCCGGTCACCGGCTTCGACGCGTCCGGCTACCCGGCCGCGCTGGCCGGCCAGATCGACGACTTCACGGACGCCGAGCACATCCCGAGCCGGCTGCTCCCGCAGACCGACCGCTCCACCCGGCTCGGCCTCGCGGCCGCCGACTGGGCCTTCGACGACGCGGGCGTCGAGATCGGCGACCTGACCGACTACCAGATGGGCGTGGTCACCTCCAACGCCCTGGGCGGTTTCGACTTCACCCACCGCGAGTTCCGCAACCTCTGGAACCAGGGTCCGGCGTACGTCTCCGTCTACGAGTCCTTCGCCTGGTTCTACGCGGTCAACACCGGTCAGATCTCCATCCGCCACAAGATGCGCGGCCCCAGCGCCGCCCTCGTCGGCGAGCAGGCCGCGGGCCTCGACGCGCTCGGCCACGCCCGGCGCACCGTACGCGGCGGCACGCCGCTGGTCGTCGCGGGCGGTGTCGACTCCGCGTTCGACCCGTGGGGCTACGTGTCCCAGCTGGCCGGCGGTCTGGTCACCACCTCCGCCGACCCCGAGCGCGGCTACCTGCCCTTCGACGCCGCGGCCTCCGGGTACGTGCCCGGCGAGGGCGGGGCGATGCTCGTCGTCGAGGACGCGGACAACGCACGGGCCCGCGGCGCCAAGCAGATCTACGGGGAACTGACCGGCTACGCCGCCGGCTTCGACCCGGCCCCCGGCTCGGAGCGCGGCCCGGCGCTGGGCCGGACCGCGCGGGCGGCGATCGCCGACGCCGGGCTCACCCCGGCCGACATCGACGTCGTGTTCGCCGACGGGGCGGGCGTACCGCACCTGGACGCCGCCGAGGCCGAGGCCCTCACCGCGCTGTTCGGCGTGCGCGGGGTCCCGGTCACCGTGCCCAAGGCGCTCACCGGGCGCCTCTACGGCGGCGGCGGACCGCTCGACGTCGCCACGGCGCTGCTCTCGCTGCGCGACGGGGTCGTCCCGCCCACGCACGGCCTGTCCGGCCCGCCCGAGGCGTACGGCATCGACCTGGTCCGCGAGGCGCGCGAGCTGCCCCTGCGCCACGCGCTGGTCCTCGCCCGCGGCCGGCACGGCTTCAACTCCGCCGTCGTCCTGACGGCCTTCGACAGCTGAGCACCCCGCTCCCCCTCTCTCTGACGCCAGGAGAACCGACCATGACCACGACGACGGCCGGCCACACCGCCGTATCGACCGACCTCTACCTGCGGGTGCAGCACTTCTACGCGCACCAGATGCAGCACCTGGACTCCGGCAGGTTCGAGGAGTACGCCGCCACCTTCACCGAGGACGGCGAGTTCCAGCACTCCCCGGGCGCCGAGCCGGCCCGTACCCGGCCGGGCATCGTCCGCGAGCTCGTCGAGTTCCACAAGCGCTTCGACAACGACCCCGTGCAGCGCCGCCACTGGTTCAACCACGTCGCGCTGGAGCTCCAGGAGGACGGCACGGTCTCCTCGACCGCGTACGCCCTCGTGGTGAACGTCCGCCCCGGCGGCAAGCCCGACATCGCCCCCAGCTGCGTCGTCCACGACACCATCGTCGACGGTCCCGAGGGCATCCGGCTGAAGTCCCGCCGCATCACCCACGACCAGCACTTCTGAGAAGGCCGCTGACACGCCATGCGCCTCCTGTTCATGTCCTCGCTCGCCCTGACCCTGCACGAGACGGCCATGGGGGTCGACCTCGCCGACCAGCTCGTGCCGGCCGGGGTGAAGAGCCACTTCGTGATCGACGCCGGGAACGAGGACCAGCTCCGGGCCACCCGGCACGCGTACACCACCGTCACCTCGGCGCTGGGCGCGGGCGTCCGCGAGACGGTACGGGAGGTGGTGCGCGGGTTCCGGCCCGACGCGATCGTGCTGTGCGACTACACCGCGCACTGGATGACCCACCTCATCAGCTACGACACCGACCCGTGGTTCGTGACGGAGTTCGGCGTGCCGGTCATCCCCATCGACCTGTACGACCTGACCTCCACCACGCGCGAGGTGGAGATCCTCGGCCGCACCATGGAGGTCAGCGATCGGATCCTCGGCATGCCGGCCCACCTGTGGCCGGTGCCGGGGACCCGGCCGCACGCCGACCCGGACGGGCCGGGCCTGCCCTACCGGGCGGACCCCACGGTCGTGCCGCTGTCGGAGCGGAGCCGGCGGGAGGTGCGGGACTCGCTGGGCGTCACCGAGGACCAGCGGCTGCTGGCGGTCCCGGCGCTGCCCTGGCAGCACCTGATGCAGACCCGGGCGGGGCCGGGCACTCGGGCCCTGGCGGCACGGGTGCCCGGCCTGGTCGCCGGCTACCTGGAACAGCTGCCGCCGAGCACGGTGTTCCTCTTCATCGGGCCCCGGTTCGAGGGGTTCGAGCGGCTGCCGGCGGACCGGGTCCGGCTCGCGCCCTCCTACACCGCCCGCCGGTACACCGATCTGATCGGTGCCTCGGACGGGGTGCTGTCGCTGTGGATGCCGTCGTTCGCGCTGGAGCGGGCGATCCTGGCCGACGTCCCGGGGATGTTCCTCACCAACGGCCACGACGTGCCGGCCGGGGACAGCGGCCCGCTGGACCAGGCGCTCGGCGGGCTGTCCCCCGCCGTCCGCGCCTGGCTGGCAGACTTCCCCGGCCCCGTCCCCTCCTTCCACATGTGGCCGCTCCGCTGGAACCGGGTGGTGGCGCCCCTCCTGCGGGACAACCCCTTCACGGAGACCGCCCTGCGGGCCGAGCTGTTCGACGAGCGGGAGGTCGTCGCCGGGGTCGAGTCACTGCTGTACGACCGCGACGTGCGGGACCGGCTCGGCGCGGGCAGGGCCCGTTTCCGGGCCGCCGCGGACCGTCTCCCCGCCACGGCCGACGTCTTCATGACGGCGGCCCGGCGGGTGGGGCTGTCCGACTGAGACCCATTGGAGTCATGCCATGAACAACGCAGCAGCGGCCCCCCTGGCGGCCGCGGCCCGCGCCGTCGCCCCGCTGGCGGCCGCGGCCCGCGCCGTCGCCCCGCTGGCGGCCGCGGCCCGCGCCGTCGCCCCGCTGGCGGCCGCCCACGCGGCGGCCGCCGACACGGAGCGGCGGCTGCATCCGGCCGTGGCCGAGGCCATCGCCGAGGCCGGCTTCGCCCGGCACTTCTCCCCGGTCGGCTTCGGCCCGGCCGGGACCTTCGCCGAACTGCTCGACGCCGCCGCCGTCCTGGGGGAGGCGTGCGCCTCCGCGGCCTGGGTCGCCTCCGTCACCGCGGCGGCCGGCCGGCTGACCGGCTACCTTCCGCCGGACGGCCGGGAGGAGGTCTGGGCCAAGGGCCCGCAGACCGTGGTGGCGGCGGGCCTGATCCCCGCCGGAACCGCGCGGCAGGTCCCCGGCGGCTGGGAGCTGACGGGCAGCTGGCCGTACGTCAGCGGCTCGGACATCGCGCACTGGGTGATCGTCGCCGCCCGTACGGAGGGCGGGATACGGCTGTGCGCCGTCCCCCGCGAGGAACTTTCCGTCGACGACACCTGGTTCACCCTCGGCATGCGCGGCACCGGCAGCAACACGGTGGTCCTGGACGGCGTACGCGTCCCGGACGAGCGTTCCGTGCCGCTGGACACCGTCGTGGCGGGCGCCGCCGGGCCCGACGCGGCGGCCTGCTTCCGGGTGCCGCTCAAGGCCGGCAACGGGCTGACCCTGGCGGCACCGCTGCTGGGCACGGCCAGGGGCGCCGTACGCCGCTGGACGCAGCTGGCCGGGGGACGCCTCGCGGCTCCGGCCGCGGGTGTGTCCGGCGCCACCGACCAGGGCACGTACGAGCAGCTCCTGGCCCGCTCCGACGGCGAGATCGACGCCGCCGGCATGCTGCTGGCCCGGGTGGCGCAGGTGGCCGACGGCGGTGCGGTGACCGCCTCGGGGACCGCGCGCAACACCCGGGACTGCGCACTGGCCGCCGACATGCTGGCGACCGCGGTGGACCGGCTGCTGCGCAGCGCGGGCACCCGTGCGCACGCCGAGGGCGAGGAACTCCAGCGCCGCTGGCGGGACGTCACCTGCGGGGCCGGGCACAACGCCCTGCAGTTCGGCCCGGCGGCCCACCTGCACGCCGCCGAGGCCCTGACGGCCGCGGCGTCCGGCGCCCGCTGAGGGCCCCGGCGCCCCCTTCCCGCACTCCGCCCCGCGGACGGCAGCAGCCGTCCGCGGGGCGGAGTGCTTTCCGCGTGCGCCCCTTCTTGATCCTTCTTCCCGGACCCGGCTTGACCTCAACTCGGCTTGAGGTCCTACGTTCGTCACCAAGGCCTCGACGGGCCGGCTGAACAGCACTTTTCCTGAAGGGCGTTGATGATGAAGGCTGCGGCATTCCACGCGTTCGGCGGACCCGAGGTCCTGGAACTCCTCGACGTCCCGACCCCGGTGGCGGGCCCCGGCGAGATCCGGGTCCGGGTGAAGGCGGCGGGAACCCAGCCGACCGACTGCGCGGTGCGCACCGGATGGAACCCGCCCGGTGTCACCATCACGTTCCCGCACGTCACGGGCGGCGACTTCGCGGGCGTCGTGGACCAGCTGGGCGAGGGGGTCACCGGCCTCTCGGTGGGCGACGAGGTGCTCGGCTACCGCCTCCAGGGCACCTACGCCGAGTACCTGACGGTGCCGGCGGAGCAGGTCGTCGCCAAGCCCGCCGGCGTTCCCTGGGAGGTCGCCGGTTCCCTGTCGGCCTCCGGCCAGACGGCGCACACCGTCCTGGAGGACCTGAAGGTGTCGGCGGGCGAGACCCTGCTGGTCAACGGCGCCTCGGGCGGCGTGGGCACCATCGCGGTGCAGCTGGCCGTACTGCGCGGAGCCAAGGTCATCGCCACGGGCCGGGAGGACAACCACGCGTACCTGCGCGAGCTCGGCGCGGTACCGGTGACGTACGGCGAGGGCCTCGCCGACCGCGTCCGCGCCCTCGCGCCGGAGGGCGTCGACGCCGCCCTCGACACCGCCAGCGCCGACGGCCTGCGGGTGGCGGCCGAGCTGGTGGCGGACAAGGACCGGGTCGGCACCATCTTCGCCTACGGGGTCCACGAGGAGCTCGGCGTGCGCTGGCTGACCAGCCGGCGCAACGCCCAGCGGCTGGGCGAGCTGGCCGCCCTCGTCGACAGCGGGAAGCTGCGCGTCCACGTCCGCCGGACCCTTCCCCTGGCCGAGGCCGCCGAGGCGCACCGCGAGCTGGAGACCGGCCACGGCCGCGGCAAGATCGTCCTGCTCACCGACTGAGCCGGCCCGCCCCACCACCGTCGTCATCCGAGGAAACGAGAAAGAGGTACCCCGTGTCCGCCAATCCGCTCAAGGTCGGTGTCGTGGTCGGCAGCGTCCGCACCGGCCGCTTCGCCGACAAGGTCTCCCGCTGGTTCACGGCCGAGGCCGCCCGGCGCGACGACATGGAGATCCACGTCATCGACCTGTCGGAACCGGCGCTCGTCGAGGAGCTGAAGCTGAACCTCGACCCGCTCGGCTCCCCCTCCGAGGCGCCGAATCTGGCGGCCCGGATCGACGGTCTCGACGCGTACGTCGTGATCACCCCGGAGTACAACCACGGCTACCCGGCCTCGCTGAAGCTGGCCATCGACTACGTCTACAGCGAGTGGCGCGCCAAGCCGGTCGGCTTCGTCTCCTACGGCGGCGTCGCGGGCGGTCTGCGCTCCGTCGAGCAGCTGCGGCAGGTCTTCGCCGAGCTGCACGCCGTGACCGTGCGCGACACGGTGAGCTTCCACAACCCCTGGGAGCGCTTCGACGACGAGGGCCGGCTGCGCGACGAGGACGGCGGCAGCGCGAAGGCCGCCTCCGTGCTCCTCGACCAGCTCGCCTGGTGGGGCGTCACCCTGCGCGAGGGACGGGCCGCGCGCCCGTACGGCGCCTGAGAGCCGCGTACGGAGACGGCCGGGGCCGCCCCCGTCCTCCGGCCCTCTCCGTGCGCTCCGACGGGCCCGCGGCCCCTCGGGGGGGCGGGACCGTCAGGCCGCCCCGGCCCAGCCGCCGAACATCCGGCCGCCCAGGTTCCCGGCGATCTCCTCGGGCGGGGCGCCCCGCAGCGAGTCGGCGATCTCCATGACGTAGCTCCCGTACCGGGACTTCCCGAGGAGCTTGCCGAGCCGGTAGCACTGGTCGACGTCGATGAAGCCCATGCGCAGCGCGACCTCTTCCAGGCAGGCGATGCGCAGGCCCTGGCGGTGCTCCAGGGTCTGGATGTACTGGCCGGCGTCGAGGAGCGAGTCGTGCGTCCCGGTGTCCAGCCAGGTGAAGCCGCGGCCGAGGTCCACCAGGTTGGCCTTGCCCCGGGCCAGGTAGTCCAGGTTGACGTCGGTGATCTCCAGTTCCCCGCGCGGGGAGGGGCGCAGGCCCTTGGCGATGGAGACGACGTCGTTGTCGTAGAAGTACAGGCCGGTGATGGCCCGGTTGGAGCGGGGCTTCGCCGGCTTCTCCTCCAGGGAGATCAGGCGTCCCTGCTCGTCCGCCTCGCCGACCCCGTACCGCTCGGGGTCGCGTACCGGGTAGCCGAAGAGCAGTGCGCCGTCGGTGTGCGGCATGTGCTCCTGGAGCAGCAGCGAGAAGCCGGGCCCGTGGAAGATGTTGTCGCCGAGGACGAGGGCGACGGAGTCGTCGCCGATGTGGTCCTCGCCGATGGTGAAGGCCTCGGCGAGCCCGCGCGGCGCCTGCTGTTCGGCGTAGGACAGGTTGATGCCGAGGTTGCTGCCGTCACCCAGCACGTCGCGGAACTGGGGCAGGTCCCTGGGCGACGAGATGATGAGGATGTCGCGGATCCCGGCCAGCATCAGGACCGACAGCGGGTAGTAGATCATCGGCTTGTCGTAGACGGGCAGCAGCTGCTTGGACACCCCCAGGGTGATGGGGTAGAGCCGGGTACCGCTGCCCCCGGCCAGGATGATTCCCTTCACTGATGGTCACCTCGCGTTGTCGTCGGGCCGAGCCCGTCACTTGCCTGTGCCCTTCCAGGCTGCGCGGCGATGATCCAGATCGGGTCGAGGGGTACCGGGAGGATTGTCGAGGGGCACCGGGACGCTTCTCGAGCGGATCTCCGGCGTCCGTGCCGCCGGCCGGTGCGGCGCGGGAACGGAAGAGGGGAACGCAAAAGGCGGCCGCCCCGCCGGATTTCTCCGGCGGGGCGGCCGCGTTCGGTCAGCGCTCCGGCGACTACTCGCCGAGCAGGTAGCGGATGTGCTTCACCAGCTCGCCGATGTCGTCGCGCAGCAGGCTGTAGTGGTCGGCGTCGAGGTCGATGACCGTCGGCGGCTCGGCCGAGTAGCCGCTGCTGTTCTCCAGGAACGAGTAGTCGTCGCCCACGGCCTTGAAGATGCTGATCGGCGCCTGGAGGGTGCGCTCGGCCAGCTCGTGGAAGGAGTACTCGAACTCGTAGGTCTGGCCGACGACCGAGATGATCCGGCGGGCGAGGTCGATGTCGATGCCCTTGAGCTCGCTGATGAACTCGGCGAAGGACGCCTCGTCCGTCACGGTCTCCAGGCACCGGTCGAGGTCCGGGCCGGAGATGGTGCCGGTGAAGACCGAGAAGAGGATCGTGGTGTAGCCGCGGTTGGCGAAGGACGCCTCCCGGCCCCACACCTTGCCGTTCTCGGCGCGCACCTTCGGCGAGCCCGGGGCGATCAGGAAGAGGTTGTCCACCTTCTCGCCGGCCTGCTCCAGCTGGTACGCGGTCTCGAAGGCCACGCGGGCGCCGAAGGAGTAGCCCCACAGGGTGTAGGGGCCGGTCGGCTGGAGCTCCTTGAGGGCCTCGATGTCCTTCTTGGCCATCTCGGTGATGGTCTCGTACGGGGTCTCGCCCTCGTTGATGCCGTAGGACTGGACGCCGTAGAACGAGCGGCCGAGGCCGATCTCGCCGGCCAGGCTGCGCAGGTTCATCGGGTAGCCGCCCAGACCCGGCCAGCAGATGACGGGGCGGGCCTTGCCGGTCTCCGCGTGCAGGCGGACGAAGCGCGAGGACTCCTGGGCGACCTCGCGCTCCAGGCGGCGGGCCAGCTTCTCGATGGTCGGGGATTCCAGGACGCTCTGCAGCGGCAGGGAGACGCCCAGGCGCGAGTTGAGCTCGCGGACGAGGCCGACGGCGATGAGCGAGTTGCCGCCCGACTCGAAGAAGTCGTCCTGGACGGAGGCGTTCTCGCGGCGCAGGGCCTTCTCCCAGACGCTGGCGATCTCCTTCTCGGTCTCCGTGCGCGGGGCGACGAAGGGGCGCTCCACGAGCTCGGCGTTGACCTGGTCGGAGACGGCGAGCGCCTTGACGTCGATCTTGCCGTTGGCGGACAGCGGCAGCCGGTCGAAGACCACGACCCGGTTGGGGATCATGTAGTCGGGGAGGAAGCTGACGAGGTCGTCGCGGATCAGCTCGGCCGGACCGCGCATGTGGACGGAGTCCTCGCGCATGCCCTCGTGGCCGGCCTGCTCCTCGCTGATGCGGCCGCCGACGAAGAAGTACATCGGGCCGCCCTCGACGCCGTTGGCGGCGAGGACCGCGTCCATGCGGCGCGAGGCGGGCAGCGGGTTGCCGGTCTTGGAGCTGTAGCCGGAGGACATGAAGCCCAGGTTCAGCCCGTTCATCATCAGGTGCTGGAGCTTCTTGCCGAGGGTGATGTAGTGCAGCCACTCCTCCTCGGCGCGGCTGTAGACGCTGATGCCGAAGCTGGCGGCCTGGTACACCGACTGGTTGATCGCGATGACGTGCTTCTTGAGGACGATGTCGTCCGAGAAGCGGGTCAGCCCGCCGTTCTCGTAGCGGTACTGGCCCTCGGGCAGACCGGCGATCTTGCCGCCGTGGGTCTGGACGTAGACCTCGGCGTGGTCCTCGCGCGGGCCCTCGTTCGGGACCAGCTCGAAGGTGCCCAGGTAGTAGTCCTCGTCGGCGACGTCGAGCAGCTCGCGGACGGCCGGCTCGTAGGCGCGGTCCTGCACGTCGAGGCCGTAGGCCGGCAGGATCTGCTCGAAGAGGCCGAGGATGTGGCCGGTCTCGATCTCCAGGACTTCCTGGATGTTGTTCTTGTAGACCGGCTCGATTCCGCTCTTCTTGCCGATGAAGTGGATCTGCGCGGTGGGCTTGCCGGTGGCGGCCCGCTCGCTGATCAGGACGAGCTGGTGGCGGACCGGCTGGTAGTAGTAGTAGCCGGGCTTCAGCCCGCCGACGCCCTCCAGCTCGAAGTACAGCTGCGTCGCGTACAGCGCGCCCGGGGAGGCGTAGCCGTACTTCGGCAGCAGCCGCTCCTCGCTGATGTACTGGCCGAACCAGCGCAGGATCTGGCCCAGTTCGGAGGGGGCCAGGTCGGCCGCCTTGCGGGAGTAGGCCGCGGTGACCGAGGAGCCGAGCAGCTTCAGCAGGTCGTCCTGGGTGACCGGGCCGCCCTCGTAGAAGCGGTACGTCTTGCGGGCGAAGACGCGGGCGCGCTGCTCGGGGGTGGGCTCGGCGCCCTCCAGGTCGAAGGTCGGGCGGGCGGCGAGCTCGGCGTCGTCGCGCAGGCCCGGGTTGGACAGCTGCGCCTTGACCTGGAGCTTGCTCTTCTTCGACGCGTGGTGCGAGCCGTGGTTGCCCTGGTCCATCAGGGCGGCTTCCTTCTCGCTCAGCTCGATGCAGGCGATCAGGTTCTGGAAGCCGGTGCGGCCGTCGTTCTTGACGATGACGGCGGCGTTGCGGACCCAGTCGTGGTTCTCGATGGCCAGGGATATCTCGTCCAGCTCGACGCGGTAGCCGCGCAGCTTGACCTGGTTGTCGGCGCGGCCGGCGAACTGCACGGTGCCGTCCGCGTTCCACTGGCCGAGGTCGCCCGTCTTGTACAGGCGGACGGGCTCGGCGCCCTCCTCCAGCTCGATGCTGAGGAAGCGCTCGGCGGTCAGGTCGTCGCGGTGCAGGTAGCCGCGGGCCAGCTGGACGCCGCCGATGTACAGCTCGCCGATCTCGCCGACGCCGATCGGCTTGAGGGTCTCCTTGTCGAGGATGTGGTACGTGGTGCCGTGCACCGGGGCGCCGATGGAGATGGACTGCGGGCCCTCGTCCAGCTCGGCGGGGTCGACCACGAAGGACGACGAGTTGATGGTGGTCTCGGTCGGGCCGTAGACGTTGATCAGCGCCCGGCCCGGCATCTCCTGCGTGGCCTGGATCGCCAGCAGGCGGGAGAGGGCCTCGCCACCGCTGAAGATCTGCTGGAGGGAGACGCACTCGGGGAACTTCTCGGTGTCGATCAGGCCCTGGAGCAGGGTCGGGACGCACTGGAGGGTGGTCACGCCGTGCTTGACGATGGTCTCGATGAGGCCCTCGGGGTCGGCGTAGACGCCGGGGGCGCCCATGACGACGGTGGCGCCGTTGGCCGGGGAGAGGATCTCCCACTGGGCGGCGTCGAAGCTCATCGGGGTCTTCTGCAGGATGACCTTGCTGCGGTCGATCCCGTAGGTCTCGCGCAGCCAGCCGAGCTGGTTGACGATGCTGCGGTGCTCGATCATCACACCCTTCGGCTTGCCGGTGCTGCCGGAGGTGTAGATGACGTACGCGAGGGTGTCCGGGCGGGCGCCGGCGCCGGGGGCGGCGGGCTCCTGGCCCTCGGGGCGGACGAACGCCTCGGACTCGCGCAGGGTCACGATGCTGACGTCCTGCGGGGCGAGTTCGCGCAGGCGGGACACCAGGCGCTGCTGCGCCAGGATGATCTTCGCCTCGCTGTTCTCGATCATGTAGCGCAGCCGGTCCTCGGGGTACTCCGGGGACAGCGGCAGGTAGGCGGCGCCGGCGCCCAGGATGCCCCACGCGCCGACCATCAGGTCGATGGAGGGCTCGACGAACAGGCCGACGCAGTCGTCCGCGGAGACGCCGAGGTGTCCCAGGTAGTCGGCCAGGGCCGCGCTTCTGGACGCCAGCTCGCGGAAGGTGAGCTTCTCGTCCCGGTAGGCGACGGCGATCGCGTCGGGGTGCGCGGCGACGCGCTCGGCCAGCAGGCCGGGCAGGGTGGTGGTGCCGCGCAGGGTGGGGTCGAGCACGCTGGTCTCCTGAAGAGTCATTTCCCGCTTCCTTAAGTTCCGTTGTGAAGCAGCGGGCGCCGTAGAGCGCCGCCGCGGACCGGAGTCCGCGTGGCGGCGGGCCCGGTGGCCGGGACGACTGCCCGGCCGGATGAAACCGAAGAACTGAGGGGCGCAAGGGCAGGGCCTCACCACCCGGAAGAACCGGAACGGCGCGGTGCGTGCTGCGGCCGCCTCCCCCAACGGACTGACGGGGCCCCCATCGACCCCGCCCGTCCGGGCGATCACCGGCTCCTGAGGAGCCGGGTTACAGATCCGTTCTCGAACACCTCTCGCGAGGCGCCCGCGATGAGCGGGGCGATCGACAGGACTGTCACCTTGTCGAGGCCCAGTGCTCCGGGCACCGGAAGGGTGTCCGTGAAGACGAACTCGCTGACGCGCGAGTTCTTCAGGCGGTCCGCGGCGGGGCCGGAGAGCACCCCGTGCGTGGCCGCCACGATGACGTCCCGCGCACCCTGGGCGAACAGGGCGTCGGCGGCGGCGCAGATCGTGCCGCCGGTGTCGATCATGTCGTCGACCAGGACGCAGACCCGGTCGCGTACCTCGCCGACCACCTCGTGGGCCGTGACCTGGTGGGCCACGTCCTTGTCGCGCCGCTTGTGCACGATGGCCAGCGGGGCGCCGAGGCGGTCGCACCATCCGTCGGCCACGCGGACGCGGCCGGCGTCGGGCGACACGACGGTCAGGTCCGCCGGGTCCACCCTGGAGGCGATGTGGTCCGCGAGGACCGGCATCGCGAACAGGTGGTCCACCGGGCCGTCGAAGAAGCCCTGGATCTGGTCGGCGTGCAGGTCGACCGTCAGGATCCGGTCCGCACCCGCGGTCTTGAACAGGTCCGCGACCAGGCGGGCCGAGATGGGTTCCCGGCCGCTGTGCTTGCGGTCCTGGCGCGCGTATCCGTAGAAGGGAAGGATCACGGTGATGCTGCGGGCCGAGGCCCGCTTCAGCGCGTCGACCATGATGAGGTGTTCCATGATCGACTTGTTGACCGGTGCCGTGTGGCTCTGGATCACGAAGCAGTCCGCGCCCCGTACGGAGGCGTGGTAGCGGACGTAGATCTCGCCGTTGGCGAAGTCGATCGCCTTCGTCGGGACCAGTTCCGTGCCCAGTTCGGCCGCGACGGCCCGGGCCAGCGCGGGGTGCGCGCGGCCCGAGAAGAGCAGCATCTGTCCGGAGTCGCTCACGCGGCGGTCTCCGCGAGGTGGGCGGCGTGGGCGACGGCCAGCCGGCCGGCGGCCTCGGCACAGGAGGCGAGGACGGCCATGTTGGCCTTGGCGGAGCGGCCGTCCGTGGCGGCGTCGACCGCCCGCATCAGGTACTTGGTGATGGCCTGGCCCGAGACGCCGTCCCGGGCCGCCTCGGCGACGGCGGCGCGGATGGCCGTGTCCACCTCGGCGGAGTCGATGGCGTCCTCCTCCCGGACCGGGGTGGTGATCAGGAAGGAGCTGTTGTTGCCGAGGGCCCAGTGGGCCTCGATCGCGCGGGCGATGACCTGCTCGTCGTCCAGGCGGTGGGGCGCCTTGTGGCCGCTCGTACGGCAGTAGAACGCGGGGAAGTCGTCCGAGCGGTAGGCGACGACGGGGACGCACTGCGTCTCCAGGTACTCCAGGGTCAGGCCGAGGTCGAGGATCATCTTCGCGCCCGCGCAGACGACGGCGACCTTGGAGCGGGTGAACTGGATCAGGTCCGAGGACACGTCCCAGGTCTCCTGGGCGCCCCGGTGCACGCCGCCGATGCCGGCGGACGAGAAGAACGGGATGCCCGCGAGCTCCGCCGCCACGACCGAGGAGGCCACGGTGGTGGCACCCGGTCCGCCCTGCGCCAGCACGACGGGCAGGTCCCGGCTGGACACCTTGGGGATGCCCGGCAGGGAGGCGAAGCGCTCGATGTCGGCGTCCGACATCCCGACACGGATCGCGCCGGCCTCGATGCAGATCGTCGCGGGGACCGCGCCGCCGGAGCGTACCGCGTCCTCCACCTTGCGGGCGGTGGCGGCGTTGTCCGGGTAGGGCAGTCCGTGCGTGATGACGTTGCTTTCCAGGGCGACGACGGCCTTGCCCTCGTGGAGGGCCTCGCGGACCTCCTCGGTGTAGACGACGGGGACGCCGTTGCTTGCGCTCATCGGGATGTCTCTCAACTCTCGTTCAAGTAACCGGGCCGCCTGACCTGCTGGTCCGGGCGGTCCGCCAGCTCGGCGAGGACCTGGCTCTGCCAGTCCTCCGGTGTGACCGGCTCCAGGGAGATCGAGACGGCGTCCTCGCCGATCGCGAAGGTCTGCGTCACGGCGGCTGTCACCGCCTCGTCGATCGCCCTGAGCTGGTCGGCCGTGAAGTCCCTCGGGTAGTGCCTGATGTGGATGTGGGGCACGGTCTCGGTCCTTCCACGGTTCGGTGTCGGGAGGGTGGGCGGCACACCGCGGACGGGGGAGGCCGCGGTGTGCCACCACCGCTCCCCGCCCTGCTCCGGGGGGCAGGACCGGGCGGGGAGTCGTGGGCGGGGCTCCGTCGGGCTAGGCCTTGACGGATTCCCGCGAGGTCGCCGCGGCCCGCTCGGGCCCCGGGTCCGGGTCGGGCTCGGGCTCCGGCTGCTTGGGCTGCCGCGGTTGGGCCAGGGCCACCGACGCGATCACGGTCAGCGCTCCGAGGATCTGGAGCGGCGACAGCGACTGGTCGAGGACGAACCAGCCGAGCAGGGTGGCCGTCAGGGGCGAGCCGAAGCTCAGGAACGACACGGTCAGCGCGGGCAGCCGCTGCACCCCGCGGAACCAGATCGCGTAGGCGACCAGGGCCCCGATGATGCCGAGGTAGGCGAAGCCCCAGAGGTTCTCGGCGGTGATCTCGCCGGGCAGTCCCTCGCCGATCAGCGTGACCGGCAGCAGGACCAGCCCGCCGACGGTGAGCTGCCAGCCCGTGAAGGACAGCAGCCCCACCCCTTCGGGGCGTCCCCAGCGCTTGGTCAGGACGATGCCGGAGGCCATGCTGAGCGCGCCCAGCAGACCGGCGATGACACCGGTGGCGTTGAGCCCGGCGTTCGGCTGGAGGACGAGCAGGCCCACGCCGGCCGTGCCGAGGGCACAGGCGGCCACGTGCATCCGCCTGATCCGTTCCTTCAGCAGTGCGGCGCCCAGCAGCAGCACGATCATCGGCTGGATGGCCATCACCAGCGCCGCGACGCCGCCCGGCAGGTGGTAGGCGGCCACGAAGAGCAGGTAGAAGAAGGCTCCGATGTTCAGCACACCGAGTACCAGGGCGCGCCACCACCAGATGCCCTTCGGCAGCACCCGGCCGATGAGCACCAGGATCAGGCCGGCGGGCAGGGCACGGAGCAGCGAGGAGAGCAGGGGCCTGCCCTCGGGGAGGAACTCCGTGGTGACCAGGTACGTGGACCCCCAGACCACCGGCGCGAGCACGGTGAGCGCGGAGTCCCCGAGTGATCGGCTGCCCTTCATCAGGCGGCTGCCGAGTCGGTCGTGCCGAAGTAGCGGTCGCCGAAGTCGCCGATGCCCGGGATCATGAACGCGTTCTCGTTGAGGCGCTCTTCGATCGACGAGGTGACGATCCGGACGTCCGGGTGCTTGGCATGGACCGCCGCGATGCCCTCGGGCGCCGCGAGCAGGTTGACGAATACGATGTTCTCCTCGCGCACGCCCGCCTCCAGGAGGACTTCGATGGCCGTGTTGGCGCTGCCGCCGGTGGCGAGCATCGGCTCCAGCGCGAGGACGTGCCGGTCGGCGATGTCCTCGGGGAAGTTCTTGTAGTACAGGTGCGGGAGCTTGGTGACCTTGTTGCGCTGGATGAGCAGCTTCCCGACGGTGATGTCGGGGATGACCTGGCGCAGTTCGTCGAGCATGGAGTCGCCGGCCCGGATCACGGGCACGGCGCACAGTTTCGTGCCGAACTTCAGTCCGTCGTACGTCTCACCGACCGGCGTGACGGCCTCGTGCTTCTCGAACGGCAGCTGGTCGAGCGCCGATTCCAGGAGGAGGCGGATGATGCGCCGGGAGTAGAACACGAAGTCCGAGCGGGAGGCCCCGCGGTCGCGGACGATCGTGTGCATGGCCCGCAGCTGCTTCGTCTGCGGCAGCGGGTGGACATTGTGGTGGCCGGTCGCCATGAGAAACCTGCTTCTCGTCGGTCGTGGAGACGGGCTGCGGCCGGGAACGAGGCCCGGCAGGGCCGCGGGGGCCGCAACCGTTTGGTCGGGTACCGAGGTCAGGCGTCGGATCTCTCGGCGTCGGTGACGGCGCCGGCCTGCACCAGGTCCTTCACGTCGCTCACGTCGCTCATGCGCGTTCCTCTTCGGGATGGTTCAGATGGATCGGACGGATCGGATCGATCCGACGGGTACCGGGAGACCGAGTGGACGTGTCCCGGTGTGACGGTTCTCGCTGCACGTCTCGGGATGCTCACCAGAACCCTCGTCGGTACCCGTCCACGGGGTCAACGGGGTCTATGTCATATCCGCGTCAACCTTCTTCAGGTCGCCGTCAGAGCCCGTCACGACCCGGCCAACGGCCACGTCGCGGGCGAGGAGGCATTCCTCGAGGAAGGACAGGACCCGCAGGTGGTAGGTGCGGGCCGCCCAGCCCAGGCTGATGTTGTGCCCGGCGTGCGGCTGCCGGACCACCTCCGCGGGGGCCGCCATCAGCGGAGCCAGCAGTTCCTCCAGCGCCTCCCCGTCGTGCCTCCACCACAGCTCCTGCTCCGCGAACGTGAAGCGCACGGGCACCCGTACTCGGGCTGCCACGCCGGGGTACATTTCCGGCCACCGCCGGGTCTCGCGCGCCTCGGCGGCGGGGACCGGCCGCAGCAGCCGCTGCCCGAGCCGGAAGGCGTCCGGCGGGTAGAACCGCAGGGCGCCCCAGTGCCGGCGCCACTCGCCCGGCAGGTCGGGTCCGGGCAGCCGGCCGGCCTCCACGGCGAAGCGCCGGCCGATGCCGGAGACGTCCACCCCGATCGGTACGAGGCCGCCCCGGGCGGCGCCCGCAGCCGCGAGCGCGACACGGCCGCCGCCCGAGTGGGCCACGAGGAAGACTCCGGCGCCCAGTTCGCGCCCTTCGGCGAAGCCCTCCAGGGCCGCGAGCACCGTGGCGGTCTGCCCCGCGAGGTCCTGGCCCTCGGGCAGCGCCTGCGCCGAGGCCCCGTACCCGGGCCGGTCCAGGGCGAGTACGGCGTACCCGAGGCCGGCGCCGAGCTCCAGCAGCGAGTGCCCGGGCAGGGCCCGGCCGTCGAAGTAGCCCGCGCTCATCCCCGAGCCGTGCAGGGCCACCACCAGCGCCCGGGGTACGGGCTGTGCGGGCAGGGCCAGCAGACCGGACAGCGGGATCCCGTCGGCGTCGAGGGTGACGGGCCGGACGGGGGGCGCGCCGGCGGGCGGCACAGGGACCATGAGGGGCATCTCCAGGAGGGTCAGGAAGGCCGGGCGGGCGGGGTGCGCCGGGCCCTGGTGACGGCGGCCAGTCCCCAGGCGACCCGGCGGCGCAGCAGGGTGGTCAGGGACGGTGCGGGGCACGGCCGTGAGGGGCGTGCGGACTCCGGTGCGGGATCCCTGGCGGGGACCCGGCGGACGGTGGTCCGCAGGGCGGTCTGCACGGCGTTCATCCGGTTCTCACAGCCGGACTCCGGCGAGTTCGGGCAGGCGTACGCCGGAGTCCCACACGACGTGGAAGGCGACGTGGCTCAGCCGCCAGCCGCCCGGCGTGCGCACGGCCCGCGCCTCGGCGTACCCGCCGACCTCGAAGTGGGCGGCGGGGCCCTGGCCGGCGTGGTGGACGTGCGTGGTGAGCTGCTGGGCCCGCAGGGTGGCCCGGTCCCCGTCGAGGACGACGGAGTGGTTGGAGCTGGAGTGGTGGGTGCGTGCCCACCGCTCCCGGGCCTCGCGCTGGAAGGCGGCGAAGGCCTCGATCCCGGCGCACACGCCGATCGGGAAGGCGAAGGTGGCGTCCTCGGTGAAGATCGAGGCGTACCGGGAGTGTTCCGGGCCCGTGCCGTCGTAGGTGTCGAGGGCGGTCACGTAACGGTCGAACAGCTCGCGCAGCTCGGCGCGGTCGCGCAGGACCTGTACCTGCTCGCGCAGTGCCGCGATGTCGTCATGGGTCGATGGCATGGCCTCTCCAGTCGGCGGACTCGGTGCACGGCCCGGCGGTCGGGAGCGTCCGCCCGCGAACTCCTCGACCGGGGCACGGGGTTGGCGGGGCCGGCCGGTGCGGCCGGCCCCGGGGTGAAGGGCGGAGGGAGTCGGGCGGGCGGTGTGCGGGCGGGGCCCGGTCAGGCCGATCGGGCCTCGCGCCAGGTGCGCGGGCCGAGGAAGCCCCGGACCCGGTCCGGCCGGCGCCAGCGCGCGAGGGCCGGCCCGCCGCCGGCCGTGCCGCCGTGCTCGCCCTCGTACGCCGCCGCCCGCGCGAGCACCACGGCGGTGAGCGCCGCCAGTTCCTCGGCGTCGGGACGCCCCTTCACCACGCGGATGAGTTGGCCGGGCTCGACTGTCGTCTCCACAGACTGCTCCTCGTCTCGTGATGTCCCGCCGCCGCACTCGCGGCGGCGGGTCCGTGCTCGCGCAGGGGGGACGCCGCGTCCTCGGCGCGCGGGTCCCCAGGGAACGGATCAGTACCGTGCGGGTCTCGCACGGATCTACGAACGGGCCGGGCCGCGGGGGTCAGACCGTGGCGGTGGTGAGCTCGTCCACGGCCAGCGCCAGCCCCTCCGGGGTGTGCGTGCTGTGGACCCGGGCGCCCGGCAGGATCCGCCGGACCAGCCCGCCGAGCACCCGGCCCGGCCCCACCTCCACGAACCGGTCGGCGCCCGCGGCGGCGAGCGTGCCGACCGCCCCGGTCCAGCGCACCGGGCTGGTGAGCTGGCCGCGCAGGGCGACGGCGGCCTCGGCGGCGGTCGCCACCCACCCGCCGGTGACCCCGGAGACCAGCGGCACGGCCGGGTCGCGGAACTCCGTCGCGATCAGCGTCTCGGTGAACTCCGCCTCGGCCTCGCCCAGCAGGCTGGAGTGGAACGGGCCGCCGGTGTGCAGCCATTCCACCCGCGCCCCGGCCGCCCGGGCCGCGTCGGTGGCGTGGGCCACCGCCTCGGCCTGGCCGGACACCACGGTCTGGCGCGGTTCGTTGTCCCCCGCCACCTCGACGACCTGGCCGGTGGCCGCCCGGGCCTCGGCGCACATCCGCGCCAGGTCCGCACGGGTCGGGCCGATGACCGCCGCGGTGGCGCTGCCGATGCGGTCCCCGACGGTGGCGACGAGTTCGCCGCGGAGCCTGACCAGCCACAGCGCCTCGGTCCACTCCAGGACGCCCGCGGCGACCAGCGCCGCGTACTCGCCCAGGCTGTGTCCGGCCACGGCGTCCGGCCGCAGCCCTTCCCCGCGCAGCACCTCCAGGACGGCGATGCTGGTGAGGAAGATCGCCGGCTGGGCCACCGCCGGGTCGTCCAGTTCCCGCGGCGAACCCTCCAGGCAGATCCGGGCCAGCGGGATCCCGAGCAGGTCGTCGGCGGTGCGGTAGTAGGTGTCGGCGAGGTCGGGCCGCAGGGCGAGCAGCTCCTTGGCCATGCCGGCGTATGCGGAGCCCTGGCCGGGGAAGACGAAGGCGGTGGTCATCCGGTCACGTCCTTACTTGCGGTTCAACTGGCGAGGACCGTGTCATGCGGTCCGGGGGCGGCGGCGCCGCACACGGTGTTGCCCGCGGCCAGCCAGGTGTCGGGCACCCACCTGACGTCGACCACCTTGGGGGCCGGCCCCGCGACCGCCACCGCGGCGGCGTGCGTGGCGTCGGCCGGAACGCCGACCATGGTCCAGCCGTCCGGGTGGCGGCCGTGGTCGGTGCCCAGGTAGTCCTCGGCGGGCGAACGGCTCAACCCTGTACCGAGGCCCTTGAGGAACGCTTCCTTGCGCGTCCAGATCTGCCCGAACAGCTGTCGGCGGTCCTCTCCGGCCTCGGCCTCGGAGATCTCCAGCTGCTCGTCCGGGTGCAGGGCCTTGGAGCAGATGTCGACCGTCTCGGCGCCCGGGAGTTTCTCCACGTCAACGCCGATCGGCATGGTGCCGACGCCCACCATGGCCACGCCCCCGCTGTGCGAGAGGGAGTAGTGCAGCGGCGGCGGCGGGGGAGAGAGCGCGGGGCGGCCGTGCGGCTCGCCGCAGCCCGGGCAGGGCTCGCGCATGAAGCGGACGTCCTGGGGCAGGGTGGCCGTGTAACGTCCGAGCAGCCGGCGCACCGCCACGTGGGCCGCGGCGTACAGCAGGCCGTCGGACTTGCGGATGAAGGAGTCGGTGCGCTTGCGCTCCTTCTCGTCGAGCTCGCCGATCGCCAGGGCCTCGGCGTCCGCCCCGGTGGGACGACGGATCAGCCAGAGGTCGACCCGGTCGGCGGAGAGGGTGAAGTCGGGCCGTTCGAGGTCCTGGTGGTTGACCACCGGGCGGGTGGACGGCAGCAGGGTCGTAGTGCTCATGCCGGCACCGCTGCCCCGTGCAGGTGCGCCTCGGGGCCGAGCTGGCCGGCGAGGCAGTCGATGAGCTCCTGGGCGCTGTTGGCGAGCAGCAGCCGCTGGAGGTTCACGTCGACGCCGAGGGTCGCCTCCATCCGGTACTGGAGCTCGATCCCGGAGATCGAGCCGATCCCGAGGCAGCCCATGGGGCGGCCCGTGGTGTCCACGAGGTGGGGCTCGATGCCGAGGATCCGGCCGAGCTCCTCGCGCACGTACCGCTCCAGGATCCGGGTGCGCTCGTCGAGCCCGGCCGTGGCCAGGACCGTCATGTCGGGCCTGGTCATGTGGACCAGGCCGTTCTCTGTCTCGTATGTCTGTGACATGTGAAGTGTCGTCATGATGCTTCCCGGGTCAAGGCGGACGGGCTACCCCGTCCGTCCGTGGGCGGAGCCGCCGGGTGGGAGAGGGATCCGGCGGTGTGGAGCGAGGGGTCGAAGGGGCGGAGCAGGCCGCGCAGGGCCACGCACGCGCCGGCCAGGCCGACGGCGGTGACCAGCAGGAGCGCGGGGCCCCGGCCCGCGGCCGCGTACAGGGCCGACGTCAGCGCGGTCGTCAGTGCCGCGCCCAGCTGCACGCAGGTCTGGTAGAGCCCGCCGGCCTCCGGCTGGAGGGCGGGCCGGACGGTGCCGGTGGCCTGGAGGTGCAGGGCGGTGAAGGCCAGCACGAAGGCGACGCCGACGAAGGACATGGCGGGCAGCAGCTCGGGGTATCCGACGGGGCCCCCGCCGCGCGGGTAGAGGGCGTAGCCCAGCGGCGCGGCGGCCGCCCCCGCGGCGACGGCCCGTGCGGGGCCCAGCCGGGCGGCGATCCGCCCCGAGTGCAGGGCGCTCAGCGCGAGCGGGGCGCCGGCCGGCAGGAAGGCGAGGGCCGTCTGCCAGGAGCTCCAGCCGGCTCCCCGCAGGTGCAGGGCGGCCACCAGCAGGAAGCCCGCGTACGAGCCGTTGAGCGCGGCCGCCCCGAGAGCGGAGCGCACCAGCGGCTCGTGCCGCAGCAGTTCGGTGCGCAGCAGCGGGCGCGGTGCGGTGCGTTCGGCCCGTACGAGTACGGCGACCAGCGCCGCGGCCCCCGCGAGGGCGGCCGCCGCGTGCCACGGCTGCCCGCCGGGGCCGGCCCAGCGCGAGAGCGCGTCCACGAGGAGCAGTACCGCTCCGGTCAGGGCGGCGCCCGCGACGAAGGGGTGCCGGCCGAGCGGGTCGCGCGGCCCGTCCCCGTCGCGGGGGACCAGCCGCAGCCCGGCGGCGAACAGCAGCAGGGCCACGGGCGCGGGGAAGGCGATGGTCCAGCGCCAGCCGGCTCCGGTGAGCAGGCCCGAGAGCAGCAGGCCCGAGCAGAAGCCGGCGGCGCCGAAGAAGGAGTAGAGGGACACCGCCCGGCGGCGCTCGGCGCCCTCGGGTACGGCGGAGAGGATGATGGCGAGTCCGGTGGGCGCGGTCAGCGCCACACAGAATCCTTTCACCACACGGGTGGCCGTCAGCAGGTGCGCGCTGTCCGTCAGCGCGCCCGCCAGCGAGGCCGCGGCGAAGACCAGCAGCGCAGCGAGGTAGACCCGGCGCCGGCCCAGCCGCTCGACCAGCCGCCCGCCGAACAGCAGCAGCCCGCCGAAGCCGGCGGCGAATCCGCTGACGAGCCACTGGACCCGGGTGACGGGCAGCCCCAGGCCGCTGCCGGCGGACGGCAGGGCGACCAGGGTCGAGGACACCTCCAGGGCGTCCACCAGCATGTTGGCGGCGAGTACGGACACCAGGGCCCAGCGGGCCCGGGCCCGGCCGCCGGACTGGATGTTCATCGGGTGTGCACGCTCGCTTTTCGGCAGGGGAGCGGGAAGGGACGGCGCGGGAGGAGGAGAAGGGCGGGGAGAAGGGGAGAAGCGGAGAAGGGGACGGGCGGCCCGGGGAGGGATCCCCGGACCACCCGCCCGCCGCCGGCGCGGCGCGTGGGATGTGCGCCGGCGGGGTCTCGGGGTCCTCGGCGGTTCAGCCGAGGAGGGTGCCGCCGGTGGCGTCGACGAAGGAGCCGGTGATCCAGCGCGCTTCGTCGGTGGCGAGGAAGGCCACCACGTCGGCGACGTCCTCCGGCTCGCCGACCCGGTTGAAGGCGGACAGGCTCGCCATGTGCTCGACGGCCTCGGGGATGTCGAAGACCGGGTTGCCGTTGCGGGTGATGCCGGGCGCCACCGAGTTGATGGTGATGCCCCGGGGGCCGAGGGCCTTCGCGAAGTGCAGCGCGAGCTGTTCGAGCGCGCCCTTGCTCATCGCGTACGCGATCTCGTCCGGGTTGGCGAACCGGGTGAGGCCGGAGGAGATGTTGATGATCCGGCCGCCGTCGGGCATGTTCCGCAGCGCCCGCTGGATCAGGAAGAAGGGCGCCTTGGCGTTGACCGCGAAGATCCGGTCGAACTGCTCGGGGGTGACCTCGTCCGCCGGTACCCCGCCCATCACCCCGGCGTTGTTGACCAGGATGTGCAGGTCGGTGGAGCCGGTGCGGTCCAGCAGCTCCGCCTCCAGGGCGGTGAACAGGGTGTCCGCGTCCCCGTCGACGCCCAGTTCGGTGCGCAGGGCGAAGGCGCGGCCGCCGTCCTTCTCGACGGAGGCGACGACCTCGTGGGCGGCCGTCTCGTCCTGGTGGTAGTGGACGGCGACGAGCGCGCCCTCCTCCGCCAGCCGCATCGCGGCCGCCCGGCCCATGCCCCGGCTCGACCCGGTGACCAGTGCGGTGCGGCCCGTGAGCCGCTCCGCCCCGGCACCGGTCCGCACGGGGGCCGCCGCGTGCGCGGTGAGCACCGCGGCGGGGGTCCCGGCGGCGGCCGGTGCGGCCGGCCGGGCGGTGGGCCCGCCGGGCCGTTCGGGACCGAACCAGCGGCCCAGCGCCTCGGCGAGCGGGCCCGCGTCCGGACCGTCGGCCCAGACCACGTGCCCGTCGGGGCGCACCAGTACGGCGGTCACCTGCTCGGCGGGGGAGCCTGCCGCCACGGAGGCGGCCGCCACGGTGCGGACCCGGCCGGACCAGGGCGCGGCCGCCTCGGCGAGCTCGGCCCGGCGGGCCTCGTCGCCGGGCGGGAGGAGCAGCAGGCCCCGTCCCGGACGCAGCAGTTCGAAGGTGCCGGTGGCGCCCTCGGCGGTGGTGACCTCCCAGTGCGGCAGCCGCAGGCCGAGCAGCCCGGGGCCGCTGCCGCCGGATCCGGGGTCGCCGTCGCCGTCCGGGCCGCCGACGGCGTGGCGTACCGAGAGGCCCGAGACCAGTCCGGCCAGGTGGGTCCGTACGTTCTCACTGGCGGTCAGCTCGGCGAACACCTCCCGCACCGCGTCCACCTCGGGGCCGCCGAGCAGCAGCAGCGCCTGGGTGCGGATGTTGCCCTGGACGGCCTTGCCGACGGGGTGCCGTTCGGCGTGGTAGCCGTCGAGGAGTTCCTCGGTGCCGTGTCCGGCGACCCGGGCGCCCAGCTTCCAGCCGAGGTTGAAGGCGTCCTGGAGCCCGAGGTTGAGGGACTGGCCGCCGATCGGCATCTGCTGGTGCGCGGCGTCCCCGGCGAGCAGGAGCGGGCCCCGGCGGTACTCGGCGGCCTGCCGGGAGGCGTCACCGAAGGAGTTCACCCACAGCGGGGTACCGGAGCCGATGTCCTCTCCGGTGATGCGCTTCCAGGTGTCGGCGACCTCCTCGAAGGTGGGCTGCGCGGTCCTGGGGCGGGCCCCGAACTCGTGCACCATCACCCGGGTCACCCCGTCGGGCCGGCGGGCCGCGATGGCCAGCCCGCCCTCCAGCCGCTCGAAGCGGCGGTTCGGGACGTCGATGCCCGCGACGTCGGCCCGCAGCAGTTCGCGTTCGGCGTCGGTACCGGGGAAGCCGAAGCCGCCCAGGCGCCGCACGGCGCTGTTCTCGCCGTCGCAGCCGACCAGGTACGGGGCCCGGAAGGCCCGTTCCCCGCCGTCCTCGGTCCGTACGGTGGCCAGCACCCCGTCCGCCGTCGTGGTCAGCCCGGTCAGCTCGTGGCCGCGCCGGATGTCCGCGCCGAGGTCGGCCGCCCATTCCCCGAGGACTTCCTCCAGGCGGGTCTGGGCGACCTTCCACTGCCCCGGGTAGGGGCCGGGCAGGCCGAGGTCGAGGGGTATGCCCCCGAAGTGGCCGGTGTTCTCGCGCGGTACGTCGCCGAGGCGTTCCAGCAGGCCGCGGCTGTCGAGTATCTCCACGGTCCGGGCGTGGAGGGACGACGCCCGGGATTCGGCGGTGGGCGCGGTGAGCCTGTCGAGCACCACCACGTCCGCCCCCGCCAGCCGGAGTTCTCCGGCGAGCAGCAGTCCGACGGGGCCCGCGCCGACCACGATCACCTGGGTCTCGGTGGAGTCCTGATCGATGGCCATGGGCGTACTCCCTTTCTGTGGGCTGGGGTGGGGGTGTGGTGGCGGGTGCGGCGGGCGCGTCAGGCGTCGACGGCGACCTTGAGGCTCTCGTTGATGGCTTCGACCAGGGAGCGGGGGGTGCTGTGGTCGCTGAAGATGTCGTCGTCGAGCGTGATGCCGAAC
>NZ_JBIVEG010000047.1:0-43486 GCF_044747545.1 Streptomyces sp. NPDC090077 | reverse complement strand
CCGGTCCGGCAACAACGGCTCGATGCGGGCCCACTGGGCATCAGTCAACGACACACATCAACCAACGATCCGATGATCTGAAGGAAACGGCCTAGGCCGCGCCTGCACGGTCTTCTGGAGTTCCTGCGCTAAGCCGGACTGGACCCCGACGGCATCGACCTCGTCGAGTGGCGCGGCCGTGTGGAGCCCGGACACCACAGGAACCTGAGCAGCGCGGGCCGCCGCCCAGGCGGGCGGCACGGCCCGCATGAGTATTGGCCCCGTCGAAGACCGTCGGGTCGTCGACCCCACAGAACCTGGTCCCGTCCCACTTCACCTCGGCGTAGACGTGGACGGTGCCGCCGGAGCGGGCCGCACACGTCTTCACCGTGATCTTCCAGTTGTCCGGCCACGGCCCGTCATAGCTGGAATCGTCGATGTCCTGCGTGCTGGGCGCGCACCGTGCGACCTCAAGACAGCCTTCCGCCCGAACTCGAACGCCGCCTCCGCAACGTTCGGATCGCCTGCCCGGACCTCGCCCGTGCCTTCGCCGAGCTCCTCCGACAGCGACGCGGATTCTGCTGGCCGAGTGGATCCGCCAAGCCGAGCTGGACGCCCCGAAGCCGGTGAGCGGCTTTGCCGGCTTCCTCCGGCAGGACCTTGCCGCCGTCACTGCCGGCCTCACCCTGCACTGGAGCTCAGGCATCGTCGCAGGCCACGTCAACCGCGTGAGAACACTCCAGCGAGCCATGTACGGTCGGGCATCGTTCACGCTTCTGCGGACCCGGATCCTCACCCAGCCGTAAACAGTCCCATTCACGCTGTGGCGAGAACCGCCTGAATGAAGGCAGCTGGCGGCACGTAGTTGTGTGCCTCGACGTAGTGAGCGATCAGTTCAGGGGCGGCGTAGGCGACGTCTCCGCCCATCACCCATATCTCGGCGCTTCCCCGCGGGTGACTGACGCGACTGCCGAGTATCCGCGAAGCGCAGAACGGGCAGGAGTGGAAGCCGCGAGTCTGCTGAGCTCGGTGCGTGCTGCTCATGCGGCTCAGCACCGCAGCCAGCGCGGAGGGAGGATCGCCCTGCGCGTATGGCCGGCCGCGTCCGAGCCAGCCCACGTTGACCAAGGGGACACCCTGCCAAAGACCCGTCGCGCCTCTTGCCCAGTTGTCCCTGTCGTACGTGTATGGCGTCAAGTCCGCGTAGTACGTCACTCGCGGTGTCTATCAGGTGGCCGCGCCCCCGGAGTGACTGGACCGCCCTGCCGAACTTCACGGAACTCCGGCCAGAGCCGATTTCACAGATCCTCATCAGCGGGTCAGCCGCCATGGAGGCCCCACTCGTCAAGACCCCCGTAGATGTGTGCTTCGAGGCATTGCGGGGCGCCAAGGCCCACGGCCTCACCCCGGTACACGGCGATGAGGGAGTCCTTGCCCCGCCACCAAGAGCCCGTCACACCCTGTACTTCGGGGACCGGCTCGAATTCGCCGAGATCCAGTGCGTCGACGGCATTGCGCGTGACCCTTGTGACAGTCGTGGCCCAGCGGCGGGCATGAGCGGCCAGCGCCAGGGATTCCACCCATCCGTCAGTGCTGGCATGCAGGGGCGTCCAGCGGTAGGCGCCGATGCCGAACGCACCGTCGGGGCCGATCATGAAGCTGTAGGCCATGGACACCCGGCAGTCCCCTGCCGGGAATGACCAGCCTTCTGCGGGCGTCTCTTCGGGGCAGTCAGCGTCCAGGATGCGCGGACCACCCTCGTAGGAAGGGGCTGGCGGCAGGGCGAGGCCGCCCCATCGGTCCTGGAAAGCAGTGGCCCGTTCGATCTCTGCCGCGGGGATCCCGTACTCGATCCACGCGTCGTGGTGTTGCCGGATGTCCTGTTGGCGAACGCGGATGCCCTCCGTCTCGATGAACCGCTGGGCCCTGCGGCTCAGGCCGGCAGGCGCGACCGGGACGGGCGATACGGGCTGGTCGGCCATTACCGCTGCTCGCCCTCACCGGCGTGGAGCACGGCCGACGCGATCTCCCGCACGCGCTCCAGGCTGATCCCTGTGCGCTGCTCGACGGCGAGGGGGTGGTCGGTGGGCTCCAGCTCGACGAAGGGGCGCTCGCCGACCGGGCGGGTATGGACGCGCGTTTTCAGATTGAGCGTCGTCGCCGGGTACACCGGAAGATCGGTGGTGAGCCAGCCGAAGTAGGGCTTCTCCGTTTCGCGGCCGGGTCTGTCCCACAGGTCTGAGACCCGGGAGAAGCTTTCTCGGCTGAGCGAGACCCAGACGCCCCAGGAGAACGCCTCGTCGCTGCCGATGACCGGTATCTCGATCAGGCCTTTGACGAAGTAGTGCTGAGCGCGGACCACGCACTGGTCCGCGGAGAGCAAGCAGTCGTCGGCGTCGGCGAAGGCCGGATCCCACACGGCGGGGGCCTCGGCCGTGTAGTTCATCGGCAGCTCAGGGTGGTGGGCCCCGCAGCACGTGCAGGTGAACCCAGAATCACTGGTCATGGGCCCGGAGCCTAGCGACGGACTCCAGCCGTACCCGAAGGGGGCTTGCCCGGCACAACTCCGCGCGGCCAACTACCCCGCTCAGTCACAGCTGGCTACCCCGAGGACAGGCAATGGCAAGCGGCTTGCGTGGTGCCTTGGCACTGGAATACCGCAGCTACGGAACAAGTGCACTCCGCCAACACTCCCTGAAAACCCTGGGCTCGCGCCTGGAGTGCTACGACGGCACGCCCGCCGACCCCGCCTCCTACACCGCTTCCCCGGCCCCCACACCTGCTGGCCGCCTGAACCGAGAGGACCACTCAGGCAGGCTCACCGTCCCGCCGTCTTCGCCGCCCTGTTCGGACTGACCCGCGCGGTAGCGCCATCGGCGACTTCTGGATCCAGAACGACTTCTGCGCCCGGGTGAAGGGTGCCTCCGACGAGCACCCGGTCACCTTCAAGGATCCGGTCACCGGGCAGAAGACCACCCACGGCACGGCCGCCGGCCGTTCGGCGTGCCTGCACCCCGTCGCTTCTGTCTGGTTGGTTGCGGATCGAGTTGTCGGTCAGCAAGTATCGTCCCTGATCAGAACCGCTGCGACCGGACGGATCGCTGCGCGACAGCAGTCGTAGACGGTGCTGGACGACGACGTGGAGTGGCGCGAGGCTCGGCTGTCGGGGCCTCCAAGGGGACGGGGGCTCTTGATGGGTATGACCAAGGCGGCCAGGACCGAGTGGTGGGAGAGCCTGCCGGCCGGGATCCGCGATGAGATCGACGGATACATCCTTCAGGACTCCCTTCTCGGGGCGGTGCGTGTCATCGTTGCCATCGGCCTTGTTCCCCACGGCATAGGGGTCGGTACCGCTCAGCTGATCGCCAATGACCGCTATCTCCACTACGGGGACCGGATTGCCCGCGAGCCGGAGAGCCCCCTCGATCTGCAGTCGCTGGCCTATCGGGCGGCCGGGTGCGGAGGCCGCATCGTGGCGATCGAGGCGATCTGGGATGGTGACACCGTCCACGACTGGTTCGTACGGCTGCTGGCCATCACCGCCGACCCGGCGGGAGAGACTCAAATGGCCACCGTCTACTGGTCAACGGCCAAGCGGTACCTCGGCGAGGACGAGGATTGCGACCCGCACCACCCCGTAGCGGTAGTTGCCGAGCGCGCTGGTCGTGCCCTTGCTGAGCACCTCTCTGTTCCGTTCCACTTCGCCAGCCCGGACACACCCGATGATGAGGCCCCGCGCTGGCAGCCCTGAGCAACGATGGGGGCCGCTGTCGTCAGGCTCCCTGCGCTCCTGCATGCGGTCCGTGGGGACAATGCTCGGGTGCCCCGGTCGCGTCGGGCTCGGGCGGTCTTGGCTGTTCGAGAGCAGTCGACCCGTAGATGATTGAACGCGCGAGGCGTGCTGAGGCGACGCCCAGCGAAGGGTAACGGCTCCGTCACGCCGTCTGGGCGCTGATGAGGATGTCAACGGCGCGAGCCCATCCCTGCGCGTCATCGACCGACACCCGGACCCGCCGCCGGCCCGGCATGCCGAGAAGGGAAGTGGTGAACCGGCTCTCGCCGACGACATCCCCGACGACGAGCCGGCCATCGCTTAGCAGAAGATGTCCGTCGAACACCGTGGTCAGACCTTCCAGATCCCGTCCCTGGCCCTCCGAGTCATCGTGATCTTGGAAGATCCGTACCTTGACCAGCACGGTCTGGGCCTGCACGCGGACGATGAGGTGAGTGTCGCAGGCAGCAGCGGGCTCATTGTTGAGAGCCAGTGTCGTTGGAATCCACTCGGTCGACCCGATGGCCATCACTGGGTGATTCACGTACAGGCCGATACCTGCGATCTGCATCGTGCGACTCCTGTGCTGTCTGATAAGTCCCTGGAGGATAGGGCCCCGCACTGACAGCGCCATGAGGCAGGTGGCCGGCGGGCATCAGTCCTGCCCTTCGCTCACCAGTCTCTGCCGGCGATCAGCTCCTCTGTATCCGCGTCTGTAAACCCGTATGCCGACGCGACAAGCCAGAACTCCTCAGCGATCCACTCACGCGCAACTGTCTCGATCTCACTTCCGGCTGCCTCGAACTCCGCTTGCAGAAGGTTGAACTCCTCCGTCGCGGTCTGGGTGAGCGCGTATAGGGCCTGCAGATTCGGCGGCTGCTCAGCCTCAATCCGCTCGCACAGCCGCAGCAGGATCGCCCTGCCTTGGTCGACGACGTGATCGGGGAAGTACGAGTCCTCGTACATGGGCCGCAGAAACGCGTGCCCTGCTACCTGCTGGTTTGTGATCGGCATGGCGCCTTCCCGTCTTCGGCAGAAGAACTGACGCGCCGATCGTGCACGACACCACTGACATTGATGCTGATACTCAGGTTCCGCTGGTCGTGACCCAGCCACTGACTGACGCCCTGCTGGGCTGTCCTCCGGCTGTTCTGTCCGGCCGCCGGAACCTGCTCTCATGGCTCCGGCCGGGCGGAACATGACCTGATAGGAGCTTGGTCAGAAGCCCCCTCAATGTCCTGTCTGCGCCACCCGGCCGGCGCCCACCTCCGGTTGGGAAGGCGTCATCAGCATGACATCAGAGGCCGCAGAGCAAACCGCGGACCAGGACGTGTTCGGCGGGGTCGACTCCCACGCCGACACCATCCACGTCGCGGTCATCGGCGACAACGGCGGCCACCTCGCAGACGCCGAGTTCGCCACCACCGCCGCCGGATACGCCGCAGCCTTGGCGTTCTTGACCGCCCACGGCCACGTGATCGCGATCGGCGTGGAAGGCACCGCCTCCTACGGCGCCGGATTCACCCGTGCCGCCCGCTCGCGCGGGCACCGGGTCGTCGAGGTGAACCGGCCCGACCGGGCCGAACGCCGCCGCATCGGCAAGTCCGACCCCATTGACGACTACGCGGCCGCCCGCGCGGCCCTGTCTGGACGGGCCTCCAGCGCACCCAAGGACGACACCGTCGCCGGCATACGTGCCCTGCACAACGCCGCCCGCTCCGCCGTCAAGGCACGCACCGCCGCCCTGAACCAGATCACCCACATCCTGTTCACCGCGCCCGAGAGCATCCGCGCCAAGTACGGACAGCTCAAAGGAACGGACCGCACCGACGCACTGACCCGGCTGCGGCCGGCCGGTGACGCAGTCCACGTCGCGGTCCTCACCGCCCTCAAAAGCCTCGCCCGGCGCATCAAAGACCTGACCGCCGAACACACGGCCCTGACCAAAGCACTCGACGGCGAGGCCACCGTCCACAACCCCGGCCTGCGGGCCGCCCATGGAGTGGGCCCCGACACCGCCGCCCAGCTGCTGATCACCGCCGGAGGCAACCCCGAGCGCATGCGGACCGAGGCTTCGTTCGCCGCCCTCTGCGGAGCCGCACCGGTCCCTGCCTCCAGCGGCAAAACCAACCGGCACCGTCTCTCACGAGGCGGGGACCGGGCAGCCAACGCCGCCCTTTACGGCATCGCCCTGGTCCGCATGTCCAGCGACTCCCGCACCCGCGAATACGTCGCACGGCACACCGCCGCCGGCCGGACGAAGAAGGAGATCATCCGGCTCCTGAAACGGGCCATCGCCCGGGAAATGTTCCGCTGCCTGACCACCGCGGTCACAGTCCCCGCCATCGCCGACCTGCGACCACTGCGGCAGTCCAAGAACCTCACCCTCACCGCCGCAGCCCGATACTTCGGGGTCTGGCCCGCCACCATCTCCACCCTCGAACGCGGCATCCGCCGCGACGACGACCTCGCCCACGCCTACCGGGACTGGCTCACCACCGCTTGATCACGCGCGAGGTCATACGACGTCCGGCACGTCAGGCCACGACCGGCCGTCGGGGGAGGCATCGGACGGCCGGCCAGCGCGCACAAAGTCGCCGTACTCATCCTGGACGACGCCCTCGTTGACCCACCGGCCCCGCTTGGCTCCAGTGCGTTGCTCGGCAACCGCCAGCGCAGCCAGCGGGTCCTCAGCCATGCCCAGGAGCTGGCCGAACTCACTGGCCTCGTCATCGGGATCGAACGGCGGGAACTCGCTCAGATCGAAGAAGCTCTCACTGCCGACGTCCTCGACCGTGTGGAGGAAAACCTCGTAGGACGTCTTCGTCGCACGAACCTCGACATAGCGCACCCCCGGGCGTGCTGGCGAGCCGCACGGCCCAAGGAACTGCTCGACCGCACAGCCCCGCCGCAAGGCCCCGAGAACGAACGACTCCGCCAAATACCGCACCCGGCCACCATACGGCGCTCATCCCGCCGACAGGGCTTGACGATCAATAGGAGCATCAGCTACGCCGCGGATGTATGCCGAGATCGCTCGTGACCAGCACTTTCAGAACCGGCCGTAGTGCGGTCAGCGTGGGGTGCTGTCGAGTTGGGTCATCAACTCTCGGTTGGTGGCTCGGGATGCCTGGAGGTCTTCTTCGCGTTCGGAGAGTCGGTCGCGGAGCTCGGCGACCTGTTGTTCAAGGTGGTCGATCTTCCGCTGGAGGGTGTCGGTGTCGGTGTCGGTGGGAGCACCGAGGCCAGTGGCGCGCCAGGCGTCCTGGCCGAAGGCTTCGGACAGGCTTTGTTCGAGGCGGGCCACGTGTCCCGCAAGGCGGGTGTTGCGTTCGGTGAGGTTGGCCAGATCGCTCAGCAGGGAGTTCCGGCTGACCTGCGGTCCGGTGGCGTTGTCGGGTGGTTGGGCGGCCTTGGCTGCCACGGCTGCGTGGAGGTCGCTGTGGCGGTAGATCAGGCTGCGGTGGACGCCAGCGAGGCGGGCGACGGCGGAGACGTTGCTCGGCTGGCCGTCGCGGGTCAGGTCGTCGAGCGCGGCCGGCACGCGCCTACGGCGGCGAGTGGAGTCGTCGGTGCGGGCCTGGGAGAGCCGGTCGGCCGGTGAGGTCGAATTCATGCTTCCCGTCCGAGTCGAAGGCCACTGGCGGCTGGCCGGAGGGTGGGCATGCCTAGCCGCACGGCGCAGGACCGGCGCAGGGCCGAGGTGGCCTGGCGGATCTCCTCCCGTTCTTCGTCGGTGAGGGTGTCGAGGTCGCTCTCGACCCTGCGGATCAAGCGCCGCAGGCGACTGATCTCCTCCTCGGACGGTGTTGCTTCCGCCCGAGCCCAAGCGTCGAGCTCGTCGGCCGCGGCCAGCCGTTCCCGGTCCCGCAGCAGGGTGTCCAGGTAGGCCCGCAGGTCCGGAAGGTAGGAGGGATCAGTGCCGAAGTGATCACAGCCCAGGCACCGGAACCGGAACGGGCAGGCGTGTCCGCCGGCTTTGACGTTGCTGGGCTCCGCACAGATCCCGAACGGTACGGCGACCTGCCCGATCCGCATCCGGGTGTGCTCGTGGTCCGGGAGGGCTTTGGCCTCGTCCCACAGCCGGCCGCCGTGTCGGTCGAACTGGAGGGTGACCAGGCGGTCGACGGCCTGACGCGTGCGCTTCTCGAAGACGCGGGGCAGGTGCCGGAACGCGGACGTGCCGCTGGCCCTCGTCGTCGCTGACCCCGCATCCGGCCGGGTGCTGGCTGCCTCGGCCGCCGCCGAGTCGCCGGAGGTCCGGTTCTGACGCTCACACGGCACCGCGCTCCGGGCCCGATCGGCGGCCGTGCGCTGCTGCGGGGCGAGGGGGCCTGACACGGCTACCGGATCCGAAGCGCCGGTCACGCTAGGAAGTGGTTGTTACCCCGAGTGCCTGCGCCGGTGAACACCATGTTGCCGGGGCCGTCGGGGCGCGTACGCACGCCACGCTCTCCCGCCACCGGCGCGGCCGCTGTCCTGGGGGACCCGGCGCCGGGACCCGGATCGTCACCGCCAGCAGCTTCGCCGCCCCAGCCGGAGTCGTGCTCAGGGCGTGGAGGTCAGCCCGCCCTCCACGCCCGTTCCAGCACCTCACTCGCCCTGGCTCCCTCCTGGGCGCGGGTGATGATCTGGGCGCAGAGGTCTTCCAGGGCTTCCGGGTGGTGGGTGAGGTGGGGTTCGACGGCAGCCCAGCCCGGTGTTCCGTCGCCGTTGGGCAGCGCGACCATGTGGTGGTCGGTGCGGCCGGTGATCAGCACGGTCAGCAGGCTCAGGTACTCGCGGTGCAGGACCGGGGTGAACGGCTCGCTGTCGGGGCCGGTCAGGATCGTCGGGTGTCCGTCGGCCAGCAGGGCGCAGGTGGCGTCGACGGCGCGGATGACCGTTTCGAACGCGGCCGGGCCCAGACGGTCCAGAGCGTCGCGGAGGTAGGTGTCGAGTAAGTCCGCTTCTGTGCTCATGCCTACCCCCCGTACGCGTGGCCCCTGGGCGACCCTACTCCTGGCCAGAGCTCCTGTCCGCCACTCGCCCGGTTCCGGTTCCGGGCCGAGGACGCCGTCGGGCAGTCGGCCTTCACCTCGCCGCCCCCGTCTCCCTCACACCAGCCACTCGCCGGTTTCCCAGGGCGACCTCCCGCTGTCGCACCGGCACAGTCCGGTACGGGATGCCCCGCACTCGTCGCAGGGCTGCGGGCCGGGGCGGTCGTCGACCGGCTCGTCCTCGCGCCAGAACCGGGTGCAGCCGCAGGTGGGCCCCCCTCCGGGGGGTCCGAGGCAGCGGCGCAGGGAGACTGCGTGGACCCCACGCGTGTGCCCGCAGCCTCCGCACGGACGTGCTGACATGCCGACTGTCATGGGAAGAGTGTCGCCCGCGAGCCGAGGGCGGTCGAGGGCTCTTCCCCACATTCCGCTGCCGAGCAGGACGTTCACTCATCGGAGACCCGACGGGCGTTCGTGACGACCAGTCATGCGCGGGACAGCGCGGCGGGGTCCGTCGTCGTGCGGGCTCGCCGGCCACGCGGCAGCCCGGGGGGTCACACCGGCGGACCGCCGAAGGGGGTACCGGGGCCGTAGTAGACGCCCAGTTGTTCACGGTAACGGGTGTCGCCGAGGTGCTGCGTCCGGTCGAACTCGGGAGCGCCCTTGATCTGGCCCCTGGTGCGGTCGACGTGGATCTTCCGCGCCTCCGGGTCGATGCTCACGACGGTGCTCGCGGGAAGCAGCACTTCCTTCCCCAGGATCCACACCCCTGTGTCGACCACCAGATAGGCGTCACCGACCTCGTCGGAGTGCTCGTCCACCCTGCCGATACGGCCGTCGGTGGCCTCCACCTTGTATCCGGTGAGGTCGGTCCCGGTCAGGTGGCCCGAGGTCGACCTGTAGTGCCAGATGTGCTCGGTCATTCGATTCGACTCCTTGGGTATCGGGATCGGGTGGGAGGGCGGCGGCCTGCGGCGCTACCAGCGGTACCAGCGGGCACTGCCGCCCCTCGGCCGGGCGACGAAGCCGACCAGCCACAACACCAGCACGACCACTGCGACCCACCACAGGATCTTCAGCGCGAACCCCGCGCCGAAGAGGAGCAGTGCCAGCAGGAGAACGAGAAGCAGGGGAACCATGTGCATCAACCTCCGAAGCCCCGGGTGCCCCTGTCTTCCGGCTTCAAACGACGGCGCGCGTTCGGGCCGGCCCTGCCGGCCGGTGCGTCGGGTCCCTTGTGCCGGTGGCGGGGTGGCGCACTGTTGCCGCGCCGGTGTCGTTCGACGGGGTGCTGACCATCACCGGCGACGGGAGGTGGTCGGAGACCGGCTGGGCCTCTCGGGCCGGTGGGAGTACGACCCCTCCCGTCTCACGATCATCATGGACGGCGTCGACAGCGAGAAGGCGGTCAAGACCCCGTGCCTCATCCCGTCGGTTCCCGAGCCCGCCGAAGACGCCCTCGCGCGGGAGTGCTCGATGAGCGGAGGCTGGTCGTCGAGCCTCGGCCACAAGGTGAAGGCCCGCAGGGACAAGGACGCCGTGGTCCTGGAGTTCGAGGAGTTCCCGGACGGGAACGCGGGCTCCCCGGAACACATCGAATCCCTGGTCTTCACCCTCACGCGCCTGGAGGGCTCGTCCTGACTCCGGCTCGGCCCCGACCGCGCGGCGCCCTGCACCGACCACGGTCAGCGGCGCCGACGGCACCGGAATCACTGTTCGGCTCGCTGCTCGACCCGCACTTCTGACCGGCCCACGTCGTCCGGAGCCGCCAACGGGCCGTTCACTTCACGGGGACGGCGTCCTTCGGCGAGGTGTGCCAGTTGGTGACGACGGGGCGGTCGACGGTGATCGTGCCGACCTTCAGGGAGACCGGGTCGGGGTCGTCGTTGCCGACGGCGACGATGATGCTGTCCAGCTCCTTGCCACCGTTCTCCTTGGTGGTCTTCGGGTTGACCCCGGCGTAGGCGGCCGCGGCGCCGGTCAGCTCGATCTGCCGGCCGGGGGACTGCTCGGCGGGGCCCGCCTCGGTGCCGTCGGATCCGAACGCCACCGTCGGCAGGGTGGCGGGCAGGTAGCAGGTGATCCCGGGCTTCGCCTTGGCGGTGATCAGGATGTATCCGCCGGCCTGGCTCTCGGACTTGGTGCTCCAGGCGATGTCGTTGGCGCCGCAGGTCTGTCCGACCGGCTTCCGCCCGCCGCTGCCGTCGCCGGCGCCCGACCCCTTGCCGTTGCCCTGGGCGCCGCCCGCCGCGGGCGAGCCGGACGGGGTGCCCGGCTTACCGGACGGACCCGCCGAGGGCATGGACGGGGCGGAGGGGGTGGAGCCCTGCGCGGCGCCGGTGTCCGAAGCCGCGTCAGAGTCCTGGCACGCGGTCATCAGCATGGTGCCGCCGATGAGGGCTGCGGAGACGAGAATGGCCTTGCGGCGGTTGCCGGACATGGAAGAGCCCCTTGGTCGTCAGTGGTCGGGCCGAGGTGGTCTGGATCCTCGGCGGTCGTTCGATCACTATGAGAGCAACGTGCGGCGAAGGGCTCCCGACGTCTTCGTTCCAGTACACCTCTGTCGCAGACCGGTTACACGAACCTCGGAACGGGCCGGTCTCCATGTATCCCGTGGAGACCGTGCAGACGTCCCACACCGACCTGGCCCCTTGCATCACGGCGCCACCGCCGGCCGTGGACGGGGAGGCTGAGTGGCTGCCCCGCCTCGCCGACCACCTCACGGACGCCCTGACCGGAACGGGGAGCTGAACCGGACGGCCGGGCGGGGCTCGCGAGGAGTTCCGACAGCCACCGTCCATGCTTGGTCATGGCGGTTGAGCGAGGACGAAGGTGCGCAGGAGGCCGGAGGACGCTCGTCCGTAGGACCGGCGTTTGATGAGGTTGATCCGGGTGACCTGGCCTTCGACGGCGCCGGAGCTCCATGGCGGGGTGAGGCCGTTGACGACGGAGTCCCAGTCGTTCTGGAGGAAGGCGGCGAAGCCCGGGACCGGCTGTGGTCTGTGGCCGGGAGCGCGGGTCGTCCAGTCGGCGAGGTCCTGACCGCGGCGTTCTCGGGCGATGGCGCTGAACTCGTGGGCGAGGTCGCGCCGCAGGGTCCGATTCCCCGTCGGCTCCTCGCACGCGGCATCCGCCGGGACGCAGCTCGCCATCGCGGAGATCGAGTTCTTCGGCCCCCTCGAACGCCGGCCGCTCGCCGTGCGAGGGCGGGACGGGGCCGCCGGGTGCGCCTGCGGGAGGCGGACCGCGGCGGCCCCGGGGGATGCTGCGCGGAGGTCACCGCACGGGCGTCACCTGTCGATCTGGAAGGCCGCCATCATGCCCGCGTCCTCGTGGTTGAGGATGTGGCAGTGCAGCACGGTCTTGCCCGGGAAGTCGACGAAGCGGGACCGGATCACGATGTTGCCGCGCGCGGGGACGTCCACGGTGTCCTGCAGGCCGTAGTTCACCTGCGGCTCGCCGTTGATGCTCATGACCTGGAAGTCGTTGGTGTGCACGTGGTACGAGTGCACCTCGTCGCTGTCGTTGCGGATCGTCCATTCCTCGGTCGTGTTCAGCTTGACCCTGAAGTCGATCCGGTTGTGGTCGAACTGCTTGCCGTTGATGTAGAACTGCGTGCCGGCCTTGTTCTCCGTGAACACGATCGTCTTGCGTCCCGCGATCGGCTCCTTGGCCAGGTCGTCCGCGGGGGCGAAGGTCGAGGGAAGGGCGGCCTGCTCCACCGGGGTGCCCGCGGTCTCCACGGTCGCGAGGGTCGCCTGCGGGAACTGGTTGCCGGCCTTGCCCGAGTTGTAGGGCTGGGTGACGAGTTCCCTGGTGCCTGCCTGTCCGCCCTGGACGAGCACGTCGTAGCGGGCGCCGGCCGGGATGACGATCGAGTCGGCCGGATAGACCTTGTTCACCGGGTAGCCGTCCTGGGCCACCACGTGGAAGGTCGTGCCGGGCAGCGCGACCTTGTAGAAGATGTTGGCGCCGATGTTGGCGATCCGCCACAGCTGGGTCTCGCCCGGCTTGATCCGGATCCGTGGGTTCAGCTGCCCGTTGACGGTGCGGGTGGTCGGGGCTCCCATCTTCAGGTCGGCGGTCTTGATCTGGTCGCCGACGATCTGGAAGTCCTTCAGCGCGATGGAGTGCTCGGTGATCCCGCGCAGCTGCTGCGGCATGTACCGGTCGAGGCCCTCGACGACGATGAGGCCCGCCATTCCTCCTGCCGTCTGCGCGGCGGACCGGGTGTGCGGATGCGGGTGGTACCAGTAGGTGCCCGGCTCCAGCGATTCGAGGAACTGGTACTTGAATTCAAAGGTCTTCCCCGGGTCGATGCTGAGGAAGATGTTGTCGGAATTCCCGACCGGCGACACGTGCATGCCGTGGACGTGGAGATTCGTGAAATTGGTGACCTGGTCCGGAAGCCTGTTCTCGAAGGCGATCTCCATGCGGTCACCGGGCTGCAGGCGCAGCGTGGGCGGCATGTAGAGACCGTTGTAGGTCAGGGCCCAGAGGTCCTTGCCCGCCAGGCGGACCTTCTTGCGTTCGACCACGATCCGGGTCTTGAGCAGGCCGTCCTCGCTGACCACCTCGGCCGGGTCCCGCAGGTCCTCGGTGGCCGCGGCGGTGAGCGCGGGCGACGGGCTGACCGCGGCCGACATCGTGGCGGAGGGGGCTGCCTGGCCTCGGTCCACCTGGGCGGTGCCGCACCCGGAGGCGAACGCCAGGACCGCGAGGAGGGACCCGGCAGCGGTCCACCTGCCGAAGGGGTGTCTGATCATCCGGTCTCTCCGAAGGAAATGGGAAACGAAGCGGCCGGCTGGGCCGGTTTGTGCGCCATCATGCCGCGCGCCGCCGGGCGAGGCTTTCAATGACCCGCGCGGCGCAAAGACTTGCGGGAAACGGCGGTCCCGGGAATCCGTCCGAACGCGGCGGTGATACGACATTCGTTCCGGCGCCCGGAGGGAATTCCGCTCCCTGGTGTCCGGACGGACGACGGGTCCGGCCCGGCCGGCGTCGGGGTCACGGGCTTCCGTGGCCGGCCGCGGGTACGGGCCGGCCCGTGTGAGGCCGGGACGCGCCGGGCCCGGCGCGGGCGTCAGGTCTCGCGGTCGCAGGCCGCGCAGATCCGGACGCCGCTGAGCGGTGGCCACCAGGCGTCGCCGGCCGCGCCGGGCCGGTCGCCGGGGGCGGCGGGCATCCCGACGGTGCTGCGCCCGCACAGGGTGACGGGGCCGGCGTGGAGCCCGCTGTCGTCCGTCTCCGCCGCGTGGACCGTGCCCATGCGGTCCCCGGGAGCCGGTCCGGCCGGGCGGTGCGGCGGCTGCGCCACGACCTCGAAGACCGCCGCGTACCCGTTCACCCCGGCTCCCTTGCGCGTCCGCCCGCGGTGGCGGGCGGGACCGGCCGACCGGGCCCTGGCAGGGCCCCGGCGATGGCCCGTACGTCGTCGTCCATCCGGCGGAAGTGCATCAGGACACGGGCCTCGTCCGGCTCCGGGCCGGGTGCCCCGGCGTGCGGGGGCGGCTCTGGCCCGTCCGGGCGCCGTGCGGCCAGTGCCTCCAGCCGGGCCACCAGGGTCCGCGCCCGCTCCTCGAGCAGCGGCCGGGCCGGCGAGCACGACCAGCTCCCCGGGGGGCGGTGCCCGGCCTCCACCGCCAGGACCCGTACGTGGTAGGCGCAGGTCTCCAGCAGCCCCAGCACGTACAGGGAGGCCGTGCGGCGGGCCCGGTGGGGTGCGACGGGGTGCACCAGCGGGGTGAGGGAGCGTGCCAGTTCCTCCACGCGGCGGTCGGCTTCGTGCGCGGCGCGGACCAGGACGTCCGGGGCCGGGTCCGCTGCCCGCGAGGTCAGCCGGCCGGCGGTCGCGGTGACCGCGTCGGCGAGTGCCCGCAGGGCGTCGGCGAGCAGCGCGTCGGTGCGGGTGTCCGTCGCGCGGGGCACGACGGCGACGGCGGCCACGACCCCGCAGAGCACGCCGAACGCCGTCTCGGCGATCCGGACCAGCAGCAGGCCGTCCGTGTAGGTGCCCGTCAGGTCCGAGAGCAGGGCGATCATCAGCGTGATGAAGAAGGTGGCCGCCGTGTAGGACAGCGCCGCCGTCCAGGCCATGCCGAAGACGCAGACGAGGGTGAGGGCGAAGGCGGGCCAGGGGTATCCGGTGAGGGCGGAGGCGACGAAGAGCCCGACGAGCGCCCCGGCCAGGGTCCCGGCCACCCTTCGGGACCCCTTGAGGGCGATCTCGCCGGTGGAGGAGGTGTTGAAGAAGACCATCCAGCAGGCGAGGACCGCCCAGTACCAGTGGTCGGCCGAGATCAGCTGCCCGCCGGCGGTCGCGAGGGTCGCGCCGCAGGCCACCTGGACGGCTGCCCGGGTGGTCGGCCGGTGCAGGCCGACCGGCTCGGTCTCGGGCTCGGGCTCCGGCTCCGGCGACGGGGCGGCCGGGGGCCCTTCCGGGCCGTGCCCCGACCCGGGGGACCACCGGAACGCCTCACGCAACGCGGCCGCGGCCTGCTCGAAGTCCGTCAGGGCCTGCCGCGCGTCGGCTGCGGGGCCGGCCGGCGCGGGCCCGGCGGGGCCCGGGGACGGGGGTCGGGGAGGTCGGGGCAGGAGGTCCGGGCGGGCTCGCGGGCGGGCCTTCAGGGTGTCGCCGGGGTGGGGAACGGTGAGGTGGAGGCGGTGGGCGAAGTCCTGGGTGGGCGGGGCGGTGCCGTCCTGCGCGGCACGCAGCAGCATCACGGCGAGCCGTTCGGCCCGTACGTCGGTCTCGGCCATCCGGGCCCGCACCTGCGCGGCGACCGCCGGGGCGGCGCACGCCTCGACGCCGTCTTGGAGCATCAGCGCGCACGTGTGCAGCCTCCGCAGCCGACGCCGCACCATCCTGATCCGCGCTCCGTCGTCTCCGTCGCCGGCAGCCAGGACCGCCAGTGCCGAGGCCACGCCGTCCAGGCAGGCCAGCGCGGACCTCCGCAGCCTCACGAAGGACCGGGCCGGTGAGGTCCGGAGCAGGACGAACCGCACGACGGCGCCGCAGCCGAACGCCACCACAAGGGCGGCCCACAGCCGGGGCAGCTGCCCGGCGGCCAGCGGCACGAACTGCATCACGAAGTACATCTGGAAGGCGTTCATGCCGAGGGCCGTCCCGCGGGGTCCGTAGCGGCGGACGTACACGGTCACGAACAGCAGGACCACGAAGAACGCCCCCGACACCACGGGGTACGGCGCGAGGAGTACGGCCGCGGTGGCCGACAGGAGCGCGGCGGGCAGGCCGAGCGCGTGGGTGACGGCCTGCTCCCCCTCCCGCGGCCCGGTCAGCACCATGGACCACACCAGCGCCGAGGAGCCGGCCGCGATCAGGAACGGCGTGCCGAAACCGAGGGCCCACAGCACCGCGAGGGTCAGACAGATGGCGCCGACGGTGTGGACGGCCCCGATCAGCCGGACCAGCCCCGGGTCGGTGGCGTGGAGCGCGTCCCGGAGGGCGCGCGGCTCCCCGCGCACCGGGCCTGTTCCGTTCCTGACGGCGTCCACGTCACCAGTGAACCCGGTCCGCGGAGGCGGGGCGCGGGAAGCGGCGCCGGGACCCGCGGGCCCCGTCCTGCATGCGGGCGGTGCCCGGGAGGGGGCGCGTCGCGGGCCGGCCGCCTTCATTCGAGCAGGTGCGTCCGCATCGCCTTCGCGACGGCCGCGCCCCGGTCGGAGACACCGAGCTTCTCGTAGAGCCGGCGCAGGTGCGTCTTGACGGTGGTGGGTGCGAGGTAGAGCTCCTTGGCCATCTCGGGGACCGACAGGCCTTGCGCGATCATCTGGAGGACCTGTCGTTCGCGGGCGCTGAGCAGCGGTTCCTCCGACCGGGCGCGCGAGCGCACCTCGGCGGCGAGACCGGTGACCAGCTCGGGCGGCAGCACGCTCTCCCCCTTGGCGCAGGCCATGACCGCGGCGACGATGTCGTCCCGGTCGGCGCCCTTGGAGAGGTATCCGGCGGCGCCCTCCTGCACGGCCCGGTAGACGACGTCGCTCTCGGTCGTGGCGGACAGCAGCAGCACACGGGTCCGCAGTTCGTCCCGGGCGACCGCGTGCGCCACCTCCACGCCGTCGAGTTCCGGCATCCGGTAGTCGAGCAGGGCCACCGCGGGCGTGTGCTCGCGGATCGCCTCCAGTGCGGTCCGGCCGTCGCCGACGGCCGCCACGACCTCGATGCGACCGCTGCCGGTCAGTGCGGAGACGATGCCCTCGCGGTAGACGGGATGGTCGTCGCCGACCACCACGCGCACCCGTTCCGCCGGTCCGTACGTCATGTCGCCTCCCCGCCGGGGTCGCCCGGCGCGGTGGGGGCGCGGTCCGGATCCGGGTCGTGTTCCCGACCGCGGTCCCCGTCCAGGTCCAGGTCAAGGTCCCGGTCCCGGTCCAGGTCAAGGTCCCGGTCCAGGTCAAGGTCAAGGTCCAGGGGGACGGTGACCCGTACCGAGGTGCCCCGTTCCACGGGGAGCAGGTCCATGCGTCCTCCCAGGGCCTCGATCCGGGCGCGCTGCGAAGCCATTCCGATGTGGCCCTCGGCCAGCCGGTCGGCGAGCAGGCCCGGGGCGACGCCGACGCCGTCGTCCTGCACTTCCAGGATCAACGCGGTCCCGGTGTCCCGCAGCCCCACGCGCACCCGCGTGGCCCGGGCGTGCTGCAGGACGTTGGCCAGCAGTTCGCGGGCCGCCCCGAAGAGCATGGGGTCGGCCGCGGTGGGGCGGGTGCGGTCCAGGGCGCAGTCGACCGTGATGCCGCCCCGCGCCGCGGCCGTGTCCGCCAGGGTGCGCACGGCGGCGGCCAGGCCCGCCTGCTCCAGGACGGAGGGGTGCAGGGTGACGCTGACCTGGCGCAGTTCACGTTCGACGTCGGCGAGCAGCGTGTAGGCCCGGTCGACGAAGGCGGGCCCGCCGTCGAGGGCCTTGCGGGCCTGGCCGAGGTCCTGGCGGGCGGCCAGGACCGTCTGGAGCGGTCCGTCGTGCACGGACTCGGCGACGGCACGGCGTTCCCGGCTCTCGGCCGACATGACGTCCCGGAGCAGGACGGAGCGGCTGACCGTCAGGGCCGCCACGCTCGCGAGTCGGCGTTCCTGGACGCGTGACACCGCGATGGCGACGACGCACAGCAGGACCAGCATGGCGAGGATGGCCAGGCCCTCGCCCGTGCCCAGCTGCGCGCGGAAGGCGGGGTCCGCGAGCACCGAGCCGCCGCCCGCGATGGCGGCCAGTGACAGCAGGAGCGCCTTGCGGCCGGGGTGGGTGGCGGTGAAGAACGGCAGGAAGGCCAGCAGGCCGAGTGAGAGGTAGCTGCCGACGGACAGGAACTGCAGGGCGCAGACGGCGGCGACGTCCACGATGGCCATCGGGGTCGTCTCGCGTATGCGCCGGGCCCGGGCGGGCCGGTGCCGCCACATCCACCAGGTCCCCAGGGACAGCACTCCGTACGCGCCGACCAGGGCGAACTGCGCCGGCCACTGGGCCGGCGGGCTGCCCGCCCACACCACCAGGGCCATGACAGCCACCAGGCCGAGCCGCAGGATGCTGCGCAGGCGCTGCGCCTGCTCGTCGAAGTCGAGGTGGATGGCGGCGACCGCGTCACCGCCGGCGGCCCCCACCGGAGGCCGGTCCCCGGCCACGCGTCGTACGGCCGCCGAGCTGCCGTCCTGGTGCACCGTCCCAGTCTAGGGCGGGGTGTACGGGAGGCGCCGTACGAGCCGGGACGCCTCCGGGCGCAGGGGTCCGGGCGCGGGGGTCCGGGCGCGGGGGTCCGGGCGTGCGTCGTCCGAACGGAGTACGGGGCGGAGGATCCGGCGTGGTCCGCGGGCGGCCCGGCCGGGTGATCCGCCGGGCCGTCCCGGCTTCCTACGCTGGCGCGGCCGCGAGAACGCGGTCCCGAGAGGAGGACGCCATGCGCGCCACACTGCTCCAGCTCCGTGTCGACGACTCCGAGGACGCGCGGGCCCGCCGCCGCAGGGCGGCGGACCTCGTGCGGGCTCGGGCCGGGGACGATCTGGTCGTGCTGCCCGAGGGGTGGGCGGCCGGGGCGTGGAACCACGCCACCTGGGCCCGGGACGCGGAGCCGCTGGACGGTCCGACGGCCCGGGCCATGTCGGGGGCGGCGCGGGCCGCCTCCGTGTGGCTGCACGCCGGGACCATCGTCGAGCGCGCCCCGGACGGCACCCTCTACAACACCGCCCTGCTGTTCGGCCCGGACGGGGTGCGCCGAGGCCACTACCGCAAGATCCACCGCTACGGCTTCGACACCGGGGAGGCCGCCCTGATGGGGGCCGGCGAGCGGATCGTGACCGTGCCTGCCCCGTTCGGCACGGTGGGCCTGGCCACCTGCTACGACCTGCGATTCCCGGAGCTCTTCCGGGCGCTGCTGGACGCCGGGGCCCGGTTCCTGCTGGTCCCGGCGGCGTGGCCCGCCGGGCGGCTGGAGCACTTGAGGCTGTTCGTCCGTACGCGGGCCGTCGAGGAGCAGTGCTTCGTCCTGGCCTGCGTGGCCGCCGGTGAGCACGGCGGGGTCCGGCAGGCCGGGCACAGCATGGTGGTCGGTCCGTGGGGCGAGGTCCTCGCCGAGGCGGGCGAGGGCGAGGAGGTCCTCACCGCCGATGTCGACCCGTCCGAGGTGGACCGCGTCCGGGCCGAGCTCCCCGTGCTGCGCGACCGGGTCCTGGGCATCCCCGTCCCGGTTCGTCGTGCGTTCGGACGACCGGGCGGATGACGCGGTCCGCTCCCCGGGCCGACCGACCGGACGACGCGGCCGTGGGGGCCGCTGCCGCAGAGTCGGAGGGGACCACCCCACCCGCTCCACGACCTTCCAGGAGTCCGTCATCATGAACATCCGCGTGAACGACCGTGCCGTCGCCGCCGAATTCGCCGGCACCGCCCTGCTCGTCTTCTTCGGTGTGGCGGCCGCCGCCGTCGCCGGCCCGCTGATCGGGCCCGTCGGGATCGCCCTCGTCTTCGGCCTGGTCCTGCTGGCCCTCGCCTACACGCTGGGTCCGGTCTCCGGGGCGCACCTCAACCCCGCGGTGACCTTCGGGCTGCTGCTCGCCGGGCGGATCGGGCTGCGGACCGCCGTCCGGTACGCCGTCGCACAGTGCGCGGGCGGTGTGGCCGGCGCGGGCGTGCTCTACGTGCTGGTGCGTGCGATCCCCGGTTTCACCGTGCACGGCGCCTTCGGCTCCAACGGCTGGGGGACCCGTTCCGCGGTCGGTATCGACGGGGTCGGCGCCTTCCTCGCGGAGGCCGTACTGACCATGCTCCTGGTGCTGGTGGTGCTGGGTGTCACCCGACGGAACGCCGCTCCGGGCGTGGCCGGCGCCGCGATCGGCCTGACCCTCTCGGCGCTGGTGCTGGTCGGACTGCCGCTGACGGGCTGCGGGATCAACCCCGCCCGCAGCATGGGACCGGCGCTGTTCGCCGGCGGCCCGGCCCTGTCCCAGCTGTGGCTGTTCCTCGCGGCCCCGCTCGCGGGCGGTGCGCTGGCGGCCGGCGTGGACCGGCTGCTGCACCCCGTGCCGCGCGCCGCCGCGGTGGCCGGGCGCGACACCGTGGCCGTGGGCAGCCTGTGAAACGCGGCCCGCACACAACCGCGGGCCGCGCACCCACCGGCCGTCGGGCGGCGGTCCCTTCCCGGGACCCCCGCCCGACGGCTTCGCCGTGGCCCACCTCCAGGCGCTCGGGCCTCGTGGCCGGAGCCGGGGATTCGTCGTCGTCGGTCGGGCACGAGCCGTCCGGGTCCGAGCACGGCCCGGCGTCACCTGGAGACCAGGTCCGGGCCCGCGCACGTCCAGAAGTACCGGAGCCGAGGCAGGTGCAGGCGCGCGTGAAGGACAGGTTCGGCGCGGTGCTGACGGCTTCGGTGGCGGTGCTTCTCGTCGAGGCCGTGATCGGGACGATCGCGCTCTTCGTACGGGGGCAGACCCAGGAGAGCCCGGACCCTCCCTACTCCAGCATGGGGGTCGTCTTCCTGATCGCGGCCGTGCCGTTCGTGGCGGCGGCCGGAGCCTTCCTCGGCGCCCCGCTGTCGGTCGGCGTGGTGATGCCGCTCCTGGCCGTGGCCGGATGGCTCGGCCGCAGGCCTTCGGGGCACGAGAGGTGGTGGTGGGTTCCCGCGCTCGCGGCCGGCGGCACTGCCCTGCCGGCCCTGGCCACGGCGGTGCTCGTGGAGGCCGGTCTCCTGGCGGGCCTCGGCGGGTGGCTCACGGTTTCGGCCGCCCCCGCCGTCGCAGCGTTGGTCGCCCGCAGGCTGCTGCTGGCGGACCGTCCACCGCTCTCCGGCCGCGCGCTGTTCGGACGGGTGGCGTTGTACGGGACGCTCGCCGGCATCGGGCTGTACGCCGGGATCGGATACGAGCCTCCGCGGCTCAGCACGGAACGGGTCGCCGGAACGTGGTCCGACGGAAAGGGCGGCACGCTCGTCCTCACGGCAGACGGCAAGGCCACGGCGACCCGAGTCGAGACGTTCGCCCTCGACGCCGCCCTCGAACCCATGGCGCACCAGTGCACCGGCACCGGGACCTGGGAGTACGACCCGGGTGCCGGACCATGGTCACAGGCGGTGGATATGTCCGTCGACGACTGCTCCATTCGCACCTGGAATGTGTTCGGAACCCCCGAGCAACCAAAACTGTTCGTCTATACCGGCGACCCCGACCACTGGAGCCTCTCCGTCCTCCAACGCCACAACGAAGAACTCCCAACGAAATGATCTCCACACATCCACACATTGAAGGGGCTCCAAGACCGGACGGACCCGTCCGAGCCGCTCACGCAGCTCGTTCAGAGTCGTCAACCAGTCGTGCATGACCCCCGGTGACAAGCGCCTCGAAGCCGGCGTCGGAGAGCGTCTCGCCGGGCCCCATCACCACGGCGGACTTGGACCACCGGCGGCGTAGCCTGCCTGATCGACGCGGACGACCGCCCGGCCGGGGGCGGACCCATGGGTCAGAGTGATCGGAACGCATCCGGCCAAGCGGCTGAGGCGAACACAACGGCCGCCGGGAAGGCCACCACACCGGTACGGCGCATGAGCACACGCCCACTCCGGCAGCTGCCGCACGAGGGAACGCCCGACGTCGCCCGTTCGGGCCGGGGTCTCCGCTGATGGAGGACGCTCACGAGCAAGCTCACAGCGAGTTGCGGCGATGCCGGTGTCGAGCCGGGTCGTCAGGCAGGTGTGACGTGCTTGCCCACGGGCGACTTGAGCTCACGCTCGCGCAGGACGTCCCGCGGAGCGGGCCTGGGCTGCCAGGACGGCTTCGGTGTAGCGTCCGGCCCACGCGCCCATTGCACGGATCGGGCCCAGCAGTGCGTGGCCCGCCTCGGTGAGGGAATAGTCGACGCGTGGTGGGGCCTCGGCGTACGCCCGGCGTGCGACCAGGCCGTTGCACTCGAGGCGGCGCAGGGCTTCGTTCAGGACCTTGGGGCTGATCCCGCCGATGCGGGTGATCAGCGCGCGGGGCCTCATGGGTCCGCTCTCGCCGAGGATGTAGACGATCACGCTGTCCCAGCGGTTCGACAGGACTTCGAAGGCCACCCTCGCCTGGCAGTCCGCGGCGTACTCGCCGCCGCCCAGGTCCTCGCCCAGGCCTTGTCCGTCCGCCTCTGCCGCCACGTCGCTCATGCGGTCATCCTGCCCGGCCCGATGCACACCATGTGGTGTGCATCGGCGCGCCTAGCGTCCTTTCCGTCACACCTCGCACACCTCGCGACACGGACGACAGGAGCAAGCACATGCGCATCGGCATTCTTGGTACAGGGGCGATGGCCACGTCCCTCGGCGCGGCCTGGGTACGCGCCGGCCATGACGTTCGGGTGGGTGGTCGGGACACCCACGCGGCCTCCCGCACCGCCCTGCTCACCGGAGCTTCCGGGCACGGCAGCCTCGCCGAGGCCGCGGCCCACGGGGACGTGGTACTCATCGCCGTGCCGGCGGGCGCCGCGCCGCAGTTGGCCAGGGAACTGGCCACCCTGCTCGCCGGGCGGACGGTGATCGACTGCACCGTTCCCATGGCGCCGGGCGAGGACGGCCCGGCCCTGACCACGGTCGGCGACACCTCCGTCGCCCGGCTCATCGCGGAGGCCGCCCCCGGCGCCCATGTGGTGAAGGCGTTCGGGGTGTGCCACGAGAGCATCTGGACCCTGGACCCGCCGGCCTTCGAAGGGGCCCCACTGACCGTCCCGTTCTGCACCGACCAGCCGGGCGCCGCCACGCGGGTGGCGGAGATCATCACCTCCATGGACTGCACGCCCCTGCCCTGCGGCGGGCTCGACCGCGCTGCCCTGCTGGAGGCCACTGCCGTCTTCGCCGTCGGCGTCTGGTGGACCGGCGCCGAGGCCCGCTTCGTGTTCCCGGCCCCGGCCCTGGCCCCGGGCGCCGTTGACGACTAGCCAGGACCGGTCGGGCCGATCCATCGGGGGTCAGTCGTGTCAGCAGCCGTCGTACTTCCAGGCGCCGGCCTCACGCGTCCACGGCTGCCGGACCTGGTCGAGTCCGGGCACGGCATAGGTGTGGGAAACGCGGGCCGTGCCGCCCGCCAGTTGGTCGATGTCCAGCGTCTCGATCTCCTGGGGCCCGTGGTCCTTGGCGGCGCCGCTGACGACCGCGGTGAAGGCGGCCTCGTCTCCCGCCTTGTCCTGGCACCGCTTCGAACGGAAGCTGTGGGCGGCCCCGCCGTCCCCTGCGAAGTAGAGCCCCGAGTAGGCGCGGACGACGCGCTCGAGGTCCGCGCGGGCGGCGGCGTCCGAGCCTCCGGGGGCGGCGGAGAGTGCCGCCTGGGCGGGGTCTGGGCCGCGGACCCAGGAGGGAGAGGGACTGGAACTGGGCCTGGTGCCGCTGCTGCACCCGGCGAGGGCGAGCAGTCCGAGGGCTACGAGCGTGGTCACGGTGTGGCGTGTGCGCAGAGGACATGGTGGTCCTCGGCGGTGGCGACGTGGCCGCTGGGGGTCCCCACGGACCGTCACCACCGCCGCTGTCCGGTCATGGCCCCGGGGCTGAGCCGGCCTGGAGCCTCACAATCCCCGAGGAACCACAGGTACGGGCCCGTCTCGTTGAGTCCGGAACAGTTCCGCTACGCCTTCGCCAACGCCGCCCGCCGAACGCCGCGGACGAGCCGCCCAGGGGCCCAGCCGCGTGGCCCTCCCCGCAGGGGCGGCAGGTCCGATGTCCGGACGGGCGAGGCGGCCGTTGGCCGTCAGGCGGGGAAGGAGAAGTAGAGCGCGTCGCTGTAGAAGGACGCGAAGTGCTTCTGCCAGTCGGCTCGGACGGAGGCCAGCCAGTCTTCGTTCCGGCCCGCGATCGCCGCCTCGGCCCGGGCTACGGCGGCGGGGACGTCCTCGGTCGCCAGACGTCGCACGCTCTCCGCCGGCTCCCCGCTCCACATCGAAACGATCTCCCCGGTCTCCAGGACGAAGTACTGCGCCCGCTGCTTCTCCAGATGGGCCGTGGTCCGGGCGACGCATGCGGCGAACTCGGCGTCGTCTTCGAGGCCCTTGCCCACCTCACGGAGGAGTTCGAGGAGCAGGGACGCCCCGTCCGCGTAGTCCCCGGCGATGCCGATCGGAGGGTTCCAGATCATGGACGGGACGATCGCCGTGCCGCGGCCGACCAGGAGCTGGTGGGCGAGCGGGACGTCCCGTTTGTGCTCGGATATGCACCGGATCCGCTGGGGGATCCCTGCCTCGTCGGGCATCGAGTCCGCAGAGTAGAGGTATGAACGGTTTGCCATGGTGGCGACGCTAACACCGGGGACCGACAACGCCGATGCCGTCGCGGTGGTGCCCGCGTCGTCGCTGCTTTCGGTCCCGTGGGCCGGTGGGTCCGCACGACCCGGCTGCCCGAGGTCGCGTACGCGGAGCTCGACGGGCTGCGGTTCGCGGTCGCCGGGCGAGGTCGAGGCCCGGGACCACGTCCGGCGCGAGGCCCACGGCATGACCCGCCATCAGGCCGCCGCCGCCCTGGAGCTGGGTTCGGCCAGGTCCGGGCCGTTGCGAACGAGGCACGGTGAGGACGTACGCGACCGGCGTCCTCGGCGGGCCCGGCCCGCGGGCCGTCAGGCACCGCCGGAAGGCTCACGACCGCCGGGCCGGGAGCCGTCGTCGCTCCCGAGGCGTTCCGTGGCGCCGGCGAAGGACAGGAACAGGTTCCGCCGCGACAGCAGCCACCCGCCGTTCACCTTCTGGAAGGTGTCCTCGTAGCGCCCGACCTGGGGCGGAGGCCGCGGCGGGACCAGGCCACCGGAGTATCCGTCCACCCTGTACGTGGTGAAGTAGGTGGTGGCGGTGGCGGTCTCGGGCGAGGTCACCGTGACGAGGACGTTCGTGCAGACGTGCCGCGACAGCCTGTCGGCGGGCCGGCCGCCGAAGTAGTCGCCGAGAGCGGCACGGTCGGCGGCGGATTCGAGTACCGAAGCGTCCGGGGCCTGCCGGCGGCCTCTGGCCTTGACCTCGAGCTCGTACCAGCCCGGGCCGGAAGTCGACAGGACGGGCAGGTCTAACCGCGGCCCGTTGACGACGGACTCGATCCTCAGGCTGCCCGTGGGCGACCAGACCAGGGCGCTCGCCTCGTCCTCCCACTCCCCCGGCGAGGCCTCCGCGCGGACCTCCACCTGTACGTTGCCGGTGTTGATGCCGGTCCTCACCATGGCTCCCGCGGACATCGGAGCGATCAAGTCGCCCGACCAGTCCGCGCTTTCGATGGGTACTTCGCCGTTGTCGAAGATCCCGAAGGTACCTTCGTTGATGAAGACTTGGGCCTGGTGGTTCGTCATCACCGCTCCTCGTGCCAAGCTCGCCGCGCTTTCGCCCACTCGGGCCAGTGCCTGATCCGAACTGGCCACTAGGACGTTGGGTCGCTACGAAAGTCCAAGGTCAGAGGCCTATCGATGGCCTGGCAGCGACCGAAGCGACTCAAGTTTCGGCATCATCCGGCCATCGTGGCGGATGATGTCCATCAGGTCTGGGAGGCGGGCACCGGGCGTTCGGACCGCTCGGGAAAGCTAACGGCTGCCTGGGCCAGCGTGTCGAACACCCAGCCTTCGGCGTGTCGACGTGCCCCCGGTGAAGGCTCTCTCAGCGACCGAAGCCCTTTGGCCGCTGAGCAGGGACGCCAGAAGAACAGCAGGTCAACGCGCTGGCCAGCGGCCAGCAGCGACTGAAGTCGCCTATGTATGACGCACACCCGCACACAGGAATGTCCTCATATACCTGAAGTTGAGTCGCTTCAGTCCCTGTTTAACAGACCGGACCGCCTCTGACCTGCGATTTTAACAGCGGCTCAGACACAGCGACCAAACTCCGCCTGAGTCGCTCTGCGCAGGGCCGCAGGATGCCCATTCCGGTGGAAACCGGGGAGGCTGCCGACCAGCCCGTGCTCCGTCATAGTCGCTGCGGGGTGCAGGGCCACCACCGAGCATGATCGCTTTCCGGACGGGAGACCCGTGCGAATGCTGCGCCAGGCAGGCAGCTGCGCAGCCCCCGACCAGGCAGCAGCACGAGCAGCAGAAGTGCGTTCGAGGCTGTATGCCTCTGTGAGCGCCTGTGGGCTCGATCGGCTGGGGTGCCAGGCGCAGGCCGCAGAGACAGGCGCACAGGACTGGGAAGGATCATGTGGACGTGCGGCGGTGGTCACCGCGGCCGCGAAACCCGGTGCGCGCGGGCGGGGCCTGCAACGCGGACGCTGCTACATCCCGGCTGTTGCAGGCTTCCTGGGCGAGACTGTGAAGCCGAGGTCACAGCCCCTGGGCGAAGGTCTCGCAGTACGCGAGGGAAGTCGCTGCCACGCGGAGGTCGCCCCGGGCGGCCGCCCGCCGGCCCACGTCCATAAACACCAGCATGTTCTGCAGCGCGCTGTCCTCGCCGGCGGCCGCGGCCTCGCCGACCCCGGCGAGCATGACGCGGTCGACCTCGTCCAAAACGGCGGCCCACCCGTCGTGTGCCGCCGGGTCCACCCCGGTCAGGGACGTGAGCCACAGGTCCGCGTGTGACTGGAGCCGCTGCTCGGCGGAGCGGTAGTCGAGCACGGTTCCGCACGACATCGCGCCGGGGTCCGGTTGGTCTGCGGCGTCGGGCCAACCGTCGAGGCCCACGGTGTGCACGGGGCACAGGTAAGTGAGCCAGACCGCGCCCGGTCCGTAGTCCTGGGCCGGGCCTTCCCGGAGCACGGTCGCCTGGGCCGGGCACTCCACCACCCTGCGCAGCCCGCCGAGATCGCGGTGGCCGGAGAGCTCCTGGACGATCGACGACAGATCTCCCTGTTCTGCGCCTCCGGCAGGAGGTACCGGTTTCCCTCAGGGTCGGTCACACGGCCTCCATCAGCTGGCGTGCCAGGGCGGCGTAGTACCGACGGGTCCTCGGCGATCTGCTCGTGGTCGGAGGGGTTGAGCTGCTGCCGCACCCGGGCCAGCTCCGCACGCCGGTCACGCCACTGCTCGATCAGCTCTTCGTCCGCAGACGGCTTGCTTCTCTCGGCGTGGATGCGCGCGGTATACGCACCAACTGCGCCGTTGATCGCCTCGATCGCGGCCTCGTAGGCCACGGACTCCTCACTCGACCACTCGAAACCGCCGATCGAGGCAATCACCGGTTCTTCCGGTGATGTTGAAGCAGACATCAGCATCCTCCCCCTTCTAACGATCTTGTATTCCAGTATGTCGACACGTGGGGTGATTGCCTCGGCGGCGGGCGAAGTTGAGGGCGCGGCCATCACGCGTTGGCCTGAAGGGACTCCTTGAGGCCTCCGCCCGGGGCAGCGATCCGGCTGCGTGGTGTGCTCGGGTGGCAGCCGATCGCGCGTCAGCCTGCGCTCCGGAGCACTACAACGGAGCGTTCAGTTCGGCTGTGCGGCGGTCAAGATCCGCAGCCGCCGGGTGAATGGCCGGGACAGTGGCCGCGTCGGAAAGGGCCAGCCACGTCTCGAAATCCTGCTCGCTGCCTGCTGGCGGGGGCAGGATCAGCGGCGGTTCCTGGTGGGTGCCGGTTGCGCAGGCGGCGAGCTGGATGCGGGGGAGGAAGGCGTGGAGGGTGTTGATCCAGTCCGCCTCGGAGAGCTCGCGGCCGGGGGCGTCTTCTCCGGCGTAGATGCGGGTCCAGCCCGTGCAGAGGGTGGTGAGGTGTTCGACGACCGCCGAGTGGCGGTACCAGCAGTACGTGATCTTGTTGTGGAGTTCGAAGGTGGTCCGCATCCAGTCGACCCATACGGCGAGCTCGCGCATGCGCAGCCGGCGTTCCGGTGGGTCCATGGCTGCCCAGACCCAGCGCTGCGGCTCGGGCTTGGGGTGTCCTCCGGGCGGGGCCGGCCACAGGTCGGCGGGGTTGAGCATATCCGCCATGTCCGGTCATATGCACCTTCGGTCAGATGGGTGGGGCTACTTCTTGGCAAGGTCGGCCGCAGGCTCCGCTGGCTGCGCGAGAAGCCTCTTGAGGTCCTTGTCGCGGAACGTGAGCCGCATCTTCACCTTGACCGGCGGCAGGCTTGTGTACTGCGCGATCGCCGTGAAGTCGGGGAGCTGCCGGAGGGAGTGGACTGGGGCGAGGTCGGTCTCGGTGGCGAAGGTGTTGGTGGAGTGCTCGCCTCGGGAGCGGCCGTGGAAGGTCTTCATGACCTCGGTGCGCCCGTACAGGCCGGAGAAGTACCGAAGGGTCTCCAGGTCGCCGCAGCCGGGCAGCAGCATGCGCAGGCCGCTGGCGGACAGGACGGTGTTGGCCTTCTGCGTTCCGAGGGATTCGCGGAGCTTAGACAGGTCGTGCCAGACGGTCAGCAGGGTGATGTCCATGCCCCGCCCGGTGGTGAGGAGGTCACGGACCGGTTCCACCTGTGGCACAACCTCGCCTAGGTAGTCGACAAGACGATCCGCGCCCACCTGCACTGCCTGCGTGCAGCCCCGGCAGCCGATCACAAAGATAAACAGGTGAACTCTCCGACACCGGCTCCCCAGCCCGGATTCCACGACGTCAACGGCCGGGAGCGACGTCTCATTGCGCGAACCATTGAGCGCCACGCGGCGGTCCCACGGGCTTCTGGCCGAGAGCGAGTCGCTTAACGCCATCTCCCGTCGTCTCGGCCTGGTCTTTCGTAGTGTCCGCCGGTTCTCTCGCTCGCAGACCGCTGACGAACTCCTGGCCGGAGCTGTCCGCCGCCCCAGCAAGCTGGACGAATACAAGCCCTACCTGACCGGCCGATGGAACGAGGGGTGCCGCGACGGTGCCCGGCTTCACGAAGAGATCCAGGCCGACGGGTGGAACGGCGCCGCGCACGGTCCAGCGATACCTGAGGGCCTTCCGCGGGCACGCTGCCGCCGAGCCGGCCCCGGCCCCGCCACCGAAGCCCTGCCATCTGACCACCTGGATCATGTCCCACCCTGACAGCGTGGCCCCAGACGACCCTGTCCGCCTCAAGGCAGCTCTTGAGGAATGCCCCGAGCTCCGCGCCCTCGTCGGGCACGTCCGGGACTTCGCCCAGATGATGACCAACCCGGAAGGACACCGACTCGACGACTGGATCGCCGCAGCCACGGCAGACCAGCTGCCCGACCTCTGTTCCTTCGCCCGCGGCCTGCGACACGACCACGCAGCAGTCTCCGCCGGGCTCACGTTGCCCCACAGCTCCGGCGCAGTGGAGGGCACCGTCAACAAGATCAAGATGCTGAAGCGGCAGATGCTCGGCCGAGCAAACTTTGACCTCCTGCGCATCCGGGTTCTCCACGCCCTTTGATCTGTGGGCCGTCACGAGGCCATCCGTGCCTCACACGATCTCGTGTCAGGACGCCGGACTCCCCAAGGTGCCCAGGAATCGCGTGACGGAGGAGTCGAGGAGGCTGCTGAACTCCTCCGGGGTGGCGATCTGCGGGCATTCGGTGGTGACCTCGTCGTCGGTCAGTGCATCGAGGTCTGCCCAGCCGCCTCGGAACAGGACAAGGTGCAGCTCGGTCCAACCATCGGCGCCCAGGACGCGTACGCCGATCGAATCCGGGTCGGCGACGAGGGCCCGATCGGTCTCCAGTCGCGGAGGCCAAGGCGAGGCTTCGTCCCGCCACGTGATCGGTCTTGGGATGAGTCCGGACGCAGTCCAGGCGGGAATGCGTGCGGTGATCATGGCGGCAGCTTGGTCGAGGTCTATGACGTGGTCCATGGAGCGATCTTCGCTTGGTGAAGCTCAACCACGAAGTGCCGGCTGTGTTCTCGTGACAGACATCATGGCTGAGGCACACACACGGTTAACCGCCACAAGATCTGTGCCAGAGCCCCGAAATGTCGGTGGTTGCCGACACCTCGTGTGTCAGAGCTGATCTCGTCGCAGCTGTGCATACGTCTGCTCGCCGTGCGCGTCCGTGATGTCGACGGTGACGGTCTCCCACTCCTCGACGGGTTCCTCCGGGACTACCCCAGCTGGTACTCGGACTCCGCCAGGAGCTGCGCGGTCACCCGCACGCCGGTAAGTTGCCCGGAATGGGCACCAGCTGGCGGGGAGCGTCATTTGAACCGTGCGGTACTCCTGGCCACGGAGCCGCTGACAGGCACAGCGCGGTTCCCTGGAAGAGGAGGGCTACCTCGACGCGGTGTGGCGTTACGAATGCCGCCGCGACGGCCGCTGGACGTCCTAGCCAATGCCTTCACCGGCATCGCGATCTCCAAGTCCGGCGATGACGTGACGGCCTACCAGACCGCCAGCTGACCGACGCCGCATACCCAGCTCCAAGCGTCAAACGTCGGGGCCGGGTACGCGGGCTCGCCGCAGGTGGACTTCGCGTCCTGGACCGACTTCTCCAGCATCGCCATGAGGTCGACGACCTCCGCAGAGGCCGGTGCCTTCTCGGCGGTCGCGGGCAGGGTGCCGGTGCCGCTCTTCGCGGCGATGACCTGCTCCAGCGCGTCCCGGTACTCGTCATGCATCTGGGACAGGTCGCTGCTGGCGAGGGTCTCGGCGAGCCGGACGGCAGCCTCGACCTCGGCATCGGAGACGGCGGTATCGGGCACGGGGACCTGGGGATGGACAATGACTGTCCTAGCTGGGGTTTTCTCTACGACGGGTGGCCGGTGGGTTGCCAGGTGTAGCGGGTGTCGGGTTCGTGTTCGTCGTTACGCTGGCCGTCGGTCTGTTCGACCGCGGTGAAGCCGTGCCGTTCGTAGAACCCCTGCGCCGAGGTATTGGCCTGGAACGTCCACAGCGTCAGCCCGTCCGGCTGCTGCCGCTTGGCCAGCGCCGTGAACCGGTCGCCGAGACCTTGCCCGCGCCAGGCAGGGTCGAGGTAGAGCTGCTTCAGTTCCTCGCCCTTGAGGACCATCACACCGACCACGGTGTTCTCGGCGACCGCCACCCAGGTCTCCTGCTGGGGCACGAGCACCTTGGCGAACCAGTCGCGGATCTCGTGGTCGCTGTGGGCGCAGCGTACGGTCGGCAGCGCCTGGGCAAAGGAGCGCAGCCAGACCTCGGCCGCGGCGTGCGCGTCGGTGTCGACGGCCCGGCGAAGCAGTACATCGCTATGGTCCGCAGCGGGTGGTCTCCTGTCTTCCAGGGCGAATGAGCTCGGGCGGCGGGCTTCTGCCGTCGAGGGTTCGTCTACTTTCCGGGGCGTCCGAGCTGGTGGATGGTCCAGCCGGCCGTGCGCCACGGTTCGGGGTCGAGGGTGGTGCGGCAGTCGACGATGAGGGGCTCGGTGGGGAGGTAGGCGAGGGCCCCGGGGTCGGCCTGCTGGTATTCGGGCCACTCGGTGACGAGGACGACGAGGTCGGCTCCGTCGAGGGACAGCATGAGGCTGTCGGTGTAGTCGAGTTCGGGGTTGCGGGTCATGGCGGTGGTCACGGCCTGGGGGTCGTGGACGGTGACGGTGGCGCCGGCCTGCTGGAGGGTGTGGGCCAGGGCGAGGGCGGGGGATTCGCGGACGTCGTTGGTGCCGGGCTTGAACGCCGCTCCCCACACCGTGACGCGGGCGCCCGTGAGGGGCCGGCCCGCCAGGGCGCCGGTGATGAGGTCCATGGCGGTGTCGGTGCGGGACTCGTTGATCTCTTCGGCGGCGCGCAGGAGGGTGGCGGCTTTGTCGGCGCCGAGCTGGCGGGCGGAGGCGGTGAAGGCGCGGACGTCCTTGGGGAGGCAGCCGCCGCCGTAGCCGATGCCGGGGCGCATGCCGCCACTTCCGATGCGCGGGTCGATGCCGAGGATGTCGACGATCTGGGAGACGTCGCCGCCGGCGGCCTGGCACATGTCGGCGACGGCGTTGATGTAGCTGATCTTCAGGCCGAGGAAGGTGTTCGCCGCGCCCTTGGCGAGTTCGGCGGTCGCGGGGTCGGTGACGAAGATCGGGACGCCGGCGTCGAGGATGGGGGCGTAGACGGCGCGGATCGCTTTCTCGGCCTCGGCGGTGGTCAGGCCGGCGATGATGCGGTCCGGGCACAGGGTGTCCCCCACGGCGTGGCTCGGGTAGGGCGTACCGGCGGGACTCGGCGACGGCACGTACGCCGCCGAGCCCCTCGACTGACCCCAGCCTCAAGGAGAAGAACCCATGCCGTACACCCCATTACTCACCCCCGAGCAGCGCCTCGCGTCCGCCAAGCGCGACCTCGGCCTGCCGGTCATCGTCGCGATCTGCGGCTCCACCCGGTTCATGGCCGAGATGGTGGAGGCCGACGTTCGGGAGACCGTCGCCGGCCGGATCGTGGTCAAGCCGGGCTGTGACTTGAAGGGGCCGCACCTGTTGTGGGCCGACCCGGCCCAGGCCGAGGAGCTCAAGCACGACCTCGACGACCTGCACCAGGCCAAGATCCGGCTCGCCGACGAGGTCCTCGTCGTCGGCGACTACGTCGGTGAGTCCACGACCTCCGAGATCCGCTACGCGCGGGCCCTGGGCAAGCCGGTGCGCTTCACCCACCCCGCCGTGGACCCCGACCAGGAGCTTGAGCTGCCGGTCGTGACCCACGCGCTCCGCTTCCTCGACACCACCGCCACCATCACCGTGCCGGCCGTGGAGCCGGTGCCGCCGGACTGACCAGACAGCGGGCGGACTCTGGCAGAGTGGGGCTGGCTGTTCGCCCCCGGTGGTTGATGACTGCGGCCCGTACGACCGATGGGACAGGAGAGCATGATGAAGGATCAGAACGCGGTACTTGCCGGTGTGGAGCAGGCCTCATGGTCAGCTGAGGACGGCACGGCGTACGAGGTTGCCCTGGAAGGGATCAACCACGTGGTGGGTGCCTACTCCGGACTGATCGGCCGGGCCGAGAAGGCGGGCGATGCCGCGCGCGCCGGTGAGCTGGCAGCCGAGCAGGGCGAATGGGCCGCCCGGCGGAAGACCCTCACCCCGAATGACAGGGCAGCGGTGGACGCGGTCACCACCGAGGCGGCACAGAAGCTGGCGCAGCTGCGGAACGCCCGGTGACGGAGGTCGACCGCACCCGCTACGTCCTGTCCGAGGCCGAGAACGAGCGGATCTTCCGCGAGCGGGTCATCCCACAGCAGCTGGTCGGTACGCCGCAGCAGCGGCCCATCGCCGTCATCGTGTCGGGGCAGACCGGGGCAGGCAAGACCGCGATCACCTCCGCAGTGACCAGGGCGCTGGCGGCCCGGGGGGAAGCCGTCAACATCAACCTGGACCCTGCAAGCCGCACCACCCGATGTTCGACGAGCTGATGGCGGCGGACGACGCCACCGCCGGCGCCTACACGAGCATCGACGGCAACAAGTGGATGGAGAAGTCCGAGGCATACGCCATCGAGCAACGCTTCGACATCATCATGGAGTCGGCGATGCGCGACCCTCGCGACTTCGAGGAGCCCGCCGCCAGGCTGTGGGCGGCGAACTACTGGATCGAGGTCCCCGTGGTCGCCGTCCACGACTCGGAGAGCTCCTTGGGCGCCCTGGACCGCGATCTCCAGCAGGTCGACGCCTTCGGCCAGGGCCGGAAGATCGACCCCGCCGGCCAGGTGCGCCGGAGCGCTGCTCGTGGCCGGCTGCCGGGGCCAGCCTGTCCCAAGCGTTGCGCACGGCGCACCGCCGACACGTCTCCAGGCCACCGGCCCGGCCTGGTGAAATCGCCATCGAAGACATCTGCCCGAGCCCCCAGCCCCTGGCTATGTCGATGAGTGAGGACTCATCGATGTTGATCAACCGGCCCGCTCCACACGCCTCCCAAACTTCTCGACGAATGACTCCCCCGGAAGTCGTCATGGCCAAGCCCCCTCAGGCGGCGGGCCGTGCCGAGGGATCAGCGGCTCAGAGACTCAGGCCGTAGGCGGTGTGGAGCTGTACGAGGACGTGGCGGCGGTCGCTCTCGTGAGCGCTGACGCGGTCGCGGACCGCCTCCGCGGCACGAGGGTCGGCCGCGATGCCGCGCTCGGTAGCCCGCTTGCCTCTGGAGCTCTGGCAGCTACCAGGCAGGAGAGAAGCAACCTACGTAGCCAGTTCAAGCGACCTGCGGACTGTCAGTGGCTCTCCCTACGCTTCCAGCCGTGAACATGGATGATCTTTCATGGCAGTCCGGCAACTACGGAGGGTTTGTCGTGGGCGAATGGTCGCCGGAGGTGCTTGAGGTCCTCGGGGCTTCGGGATGGACGGCTGGCAGGCGGGTGGACACGACTGGCTGGCGGTCCATGTTCGAAGGAGCCGGCATCGTCATGCACGACGCTGCGGAGACGTTCCTGCGGGAGTTCGGAGGGCTAACGGTGAGCATCGGCGGCCCGGGAATCAGCCGTGCTCGCGAACCGTTCGAACTGGACCCAGAGCTGGCGTGGGGAGAGGAGGACCGGTTCTCTGAGTGGAGCGACGAGTTGGGGAGAGAGCTCTTTCCGCTCGGTGAGCTCGATCACGGCCGATTCTTTCTCGGTATCGACGAACGCAGTGAGATCTACCTTGTCGAGACGTGGGTAGCCAGCTTCGGGTCAATGCCGCACGCCCTTGAGAATCTGATCCTCGGCGTGATGCCCCGCAGGATCGACCAGGGACACCAGTAGCCGGATCGGGCGTGAAAGCAAGGTCACCTGGCGAGCAGGACGCGTGTACGGAGGAGTTCGAAGCCTGCGCGGCCGAACATCTGGCGCTTCAGCCTCGTGATCCGGTTGACGTGGCCCTCGACGACTCCGGAGTTCCACTGCTGCGAGAGTCCGGCGGTGACGGCGTCCAGGTCGCGCTCCAGGTGCCGGGCGAATCACTGGAGGCTGGGCAGTTCGGAGGTGGTCGCGGCTTCGATCCACGCAGGCAGCTGGTGTCCCTGTAACTGGGTGAGCATGTGGGCGAAGGAGCGGACGTGTCCGGCGAGTGCGTCCAGTTCGGGGCAGTTCGCCAGTACGTCCTTGAGCTGGATCCTGTCGCTCTCGGTCAACGCTTCGGGACGGGTGAGGGTCCAGCGGGTGACGGTGCGGGCGGATGGCGGCCGGGGGCCGACTGGCTGGGGTTTGCCGCGTAGATTCCGGCTGACGTAGGCGCGAACGTTGCCATAGCCGTCCGGGTAGCCCTGCTCCTTGAACTCCTCCCATGGTTTCCAGGCGTTGGTGCAGCCCTCTTGCCATCGCTGGTCGAGGTAGGACTCTCGACATCCCAGAGCGTGAGGGAGCCATCAAGGCCTCCCACGGCTGCCGTCGTCGTGTCCCTGGACGTGGTCAGCGCGAGCGCATGGACCCGTCCGCGATACGCCGCCAGCACCTGTCGTGGTGTGCCGTGCGAGTCCCATACGCGTACTGCACCGGTCGCGCCCTCGGAGACAAGGACGGTTCCCTCTGCCGCAGAGGCTGCTGCCAGGGCCGTCGGCCAGTCGTCCTGGGCAGGCCATGAGTGCAGGACGCGCCCGGCCTCGACGTCCCAGGTCTTGATCGTGCCGTCGTAGGAGCATGAGGCCAGGACAGCTCGGTCCTCCAGGTGAAGGAAGGCCAGTCCGGTCACGGCCGCGCTGTGGCCAGACAGGGCCTGAGTCGGGGCGCCGGTGGTGATGTCCCATACCCTGACCATGTGGTCGGAGCCTGCTGCGGCCACCAGCCCCCGGCCGTGGGCGTCGGTGATAGCCCCGGTGTTGACCCACTTCAGCTTCGGAGCGAAGGTGCGCAGCCTCTTACCCGTATCGGTGTTCCAGATCCGCACCGTCCCGTCATCTCCGCCGGAGACGAGCAGGTTCAGGCCGCTGACGCGGACGGTGCCAGCGCATTGACCGCTTGGTCGTGCCCGGTCAGGGCGCCAAGTTCGGCTCCATCCCGGCCACCCCAGCCGCAGACGTTGCCGTCGTCGCCGCCCGAGTAAAGCAATTCGTCGTCGTTCAGGACGCTGCTTGTCGCGACCGCACGGACAGCGCCGTGGCCTCCTCGCGCGTGCGGCAGCCCCTCGTCGCCCGTCAAGTCCCAGGCCCACAGGGTGTTGTCGTCGCCGCCCGTCAGCAGGAGGTCGCGCTCGCCATCCGCTCGCAGTGCCAGGGCTCGGATGGGCTGTCCCGCTTCGGCGGTCTCTCCCAGCAGTTTTAGGGGGTCGACCGAGAAGACGCCGAATCCGCCGCCGCTGCGGGCCGGCGCGAACGCCGGCTGCCCGCCGACCGTCCCGAAGGCAGCGGCGGCCTCCTGCCCCGGCAGACCGTCCTCCGCCGTGGCCTGGCGCCGGTGTGTCAGCGGGGGGGTGCCCCTAAGTCTTTGGTCAAGGTGATCGGGTGGCAGTGTGGCTGTCATGAGTGATGACGTGCCTGTTCGAGAGTCGGCAGGCGAGAGCATGCGGCCGTGCGACTTCTGCGGTCATCCGGTCGTGATGGACTCGGTCGACGAGCGGGACTGCCCTGTGTGCGGCGAGGCCGCTGAAGATCAGCCGGCTGAGGCTGGCCGGGGTTCGTAGAAGGTTCCGTCGCGGAGCATGGCGAAGAGGACGTCGGCCCGGCGTCTGGCGAGGCAGAGCAGTGCCTGCGTGTGGTGTTTGCCCTGGCTGACCTTCTTGTCGTAGTAGGCCCGGGAGGCCGGGTCGCCCAGGGCGGCGAACGCGGAGAGGAAGAAGGCCCGTTTGAGCTGCTTGTTGCCCCTTCGGGAGGGCTGTTCGCCGCGGATCGATGAGCCCGAACTCCGGGTCGCGGGGGCGAGTCCGGCGTAGGCGGCGAGGTGGCAGGCGGTCGGGAAGGTGCTGCCGTCGCCGACCTCGATCAGGATGCGGGCTCCGGTCCTGACTCCGACTCCAGGCATCGAGGTCAGGACCTTCGAAAGAGGGTGGGCGTCCAGGAGTTCCTCGATCCGTCCGGCCAGCAGCTTCCGCTGATCGAGCACGGCCGTCAGCGAGGCGGCCAGGCTTGGGACGATCAGCGCGGCCGCCTCGGTGCCCGGGACGGTGACGGTCTGTTCGTCCAGCGCGGCGAAGATCTCCTCCACGAGCCGCTCAGCCATCCTCGGCGCCTTGGGCCGTAGCAGGGTGACCAGCCGTCGACGGCCTGCCTTGCGTATCTGGGCCGGGGAGCCGAACCGTTCCAGCAGGGCCAGGACGGCCGGGTGCTGCAATCGCGGCCCCAGCACCCGCTCCAGCGACGGATGGATCTGCGTCAGCAGGCCATGGAGCCGGTTCGCGGCCCTGGTGGCTTCGCCGGCCAGGTCGTCGTCGAACCCGACGATCATCTCCAGCTCGGCGATCGTCTCGTCCTCGCCGTCGATCGCCCGCAGCGTGTGCGGCATCGCGCGGGCGGCGTCGGCGATGATGAAGGCGTCCCTCGCATCCGTTTTGGCCTCGCCGGGGTAGAGGTCGGCGATCCGCCGCATCGTCAGGCCCGGCAGGTAGGCGACCGGGCAACCCATGCCCCGGGCGACCGCCAGCGGCAGGGCGCCGATCGAGGCCGGCTGGTCGACCACGACCAGCACCATTCCGTGCTTGGCCTGGAGTTTCGCGAACAGCTCGCGGAGCTTGGGTTCGGTGTTGGGCAGGCGCTTGTCGAATGCCTTCTTCCCGGTCGGTGTGACGGCGGTGGCGTGGTGTTCGCCCTTGCCGACGTCCAGGCCGAGGAAGACGTCGATATCGCCGGTGTCGATCACGTGCAGGCCCCTCCATCACGCTTTCGTCCGGCCTTGCCTCGGCACCGAGCTGCCACATCCACGTTACGGAGAGCTCTTCCGGCTCGGGTGAAGCCGGTGCTCAAGCCCCTCATCAGCGGTCCGTCGATGCCTCCGGGCCCGGTGACACCACCCCCCGGATCATGAACAACAAGGGGGGGGAAGTCATGCCGGACCCGAAGGCCGGTAGCCCCATTGCGGAGCCACGAAGACGGTAACGGGGGGGGAAGACTGTTGGTGACTGCCGTCGAGGGGATGCCGCTGATCTGGGCGATCAGCGAGTCCAGGAGCTCACCGACGCCGGCAGCGGCTGCTTGTCCCCAAAGCACCGTTCGCTGTAACGGGGCGCCACCGTGCACCTCAAGGCGGCGGTAGCTCGATTCCTGAGCGGGCCGGGTGGTCGGGGCCGCCTCGGAGGGCAAGTGTTCCGCCGCCTTCCACAAGCGGCTCCACACAACGTCTTCGGCGCGCGGTCCGAGAACGCCGGGTCGCTCCATGTTCGTAGGCGAGGTGCGCGTACCCGTCATCGGACAGGTCGCGCGTGAAACGTTACGGAGAACCCTCTCGCAGCTACGCCCCAACGACCTCGCACTGAAGTCGGGAGGTGGCGGGCTGAGAGGGGACGGTCGGGAAGGATGACATGGTTTCGGTCTCCTTTCGTCAGCGGGGGGATGCATGAACGCTCGGCTTCTGCTGCCGGGGCGCAGGCCTGGCGGCAGAAGCCGCAGCAGGAATGACGACCGGTGGGTCCTGTGGCCCGCCGGACCACAGCCAAAGCGCGCCAGGGGGCGCTGTGCCGTGCAGGTAGGCGAGGAGCGGCTCGGCGCGCCGGCGGGAGGGGTGCGCGGCCACTCGGGCTACAGCCTCGCCGAAGGGGACCCATGCGGCCTCTCGGACCAGTTCATCAGGATCCCGGGGGCCCAGCGTCCCCTGCACACTTCCCGCAAGGAAGGTGAAAACGCTCCACGTGCCATCCCAGGCCGGATCGCCGGTGACCACGTGCTGCGAGACGCAGACCAGGCTCGTCGGCCCTGTCAGCGTGAGGCCGGTTTCCTCGTAGACCTCCCGGGCGACGGCATCATGCGCCAGCTCCCCCACCTCGGCCACGCCGCCGGGGAAAACCCACTGTTCGCTCTCTCCGGCCAGACGCTCGCGCACCATCAGCAGGCAGCCGTTCTGCTCGACTATGGCCGACACTATGGTTTTTGACGGTTTTGACACCGAACCTCCCTTCTTTCAGCCTACAGGAATGGCACTTCGGCACGGTGTGCGATATGCCAACTCGCTTTGAGGGTAACAGGGTTGGACGACCGTAACTTCACAAAGCGACAGTTGACACAAACCGAAGCGAATCAGGGTGGCCCTCGCCCCCGAGAGAGGCCCACCCATTACGCAAGCCCCCTCGTGAGCAAGGAGTGTGACACGTCGGACACCAACGAACCCGCGAATTCTCCGCCCCCAGATATATTCCGCGCCGCCGAGGTCCATTATGAGGACCTGCGGGTCTCCGAAATCTCCGCCACCGGCCAGGGAATCCCATCGGAAGACTTCGCAGGTCGGGAGAAAATGGCCGTGGTCCGCTCTTGAGGAGGTTTTCGATGGACCATCCCGCCGCGTGAAGGAACAGGTGGCCTCTGCTGGCCCAGAATTTTTCCAGCAGGTCAAGGACCGGACGTTACGCGACCCTGCGTATGAGCCCTCCTACGTCGGCGGAGAACTGGACCGCAAGAACCTCCGAATGTACGAGTGGCAGCGGGGAGAGTTCGGCGAGAACCGCGAAACTCGGGCGCGGGCCGCGGTCGAGCGGGTCATGCAAGCCAGCAGGTCGGACGACGCAGACGCGCCGGCGTTGAAGTACACACTGCTGTGGGTGCGCGACAACCGCGACAAGGCCGCCTTCATGGACACGAAGCCGGAGATCCTCAAGCAGTCCATCGAGGTGCTGCGCGCCACAGATCCGGACCGCAAGATCTTCTTCATCGGAGACGACCCGGCCGCATGGCAGGCCAGACGCAGAATGGGCGAACAACGACCTACGGCTGGGACCAAGCGGGCAACCTCCTCACCACGGCCGCGCCCACCACCCCGGCCACCACAGAAACCCGGACGTACGACCAGGCCGGCCGCATGGCCTCCATGAGCGAAGGCCCCGGGGCCCGCCAGCTCGCCCGCGACGCATCCGGACGCGTCACCACCGAGACCTACAAGGACACAACGACCACCGGCTATCCCAAGCGCTATGAGTACGACGACGCCGGCCGGGTTGCCCGCGTCTGCAGCGACAGCACCGTCAACGTCTCCTGCCTGCCAGGCACAACCGGCGAACGGGAAACCTACGACAAGGCCGGCAACCGCCCGACAGCCACGTCGGGTTCCACGACCACAACCGGTACCTACGACGCCGCGGACCAGATGGTTCGCTCCACCACTGGTGGCGCGAGCATCGACTTCACCTACGACGCCGACGGCAACCGCACCGCCGCCAAGAAGAACGGCACCCTCCAACGCTCCACCCAGTGGGATGTGAACGCCAGCATCTCCCGGGCCGCCACCGACCTGAGCGCCACTGACGCCCTGCTCAGCAGCTACCACTACGGCCCTCTCGGCGAGCCCCAGTCCCTCGACGCGAGCACCTCGAGCTTCTACTACCTCCACGACCGCCAGAACTCCATCACGGCAGTCCGTGACCTCAACAACGTCGACACCTACACGTACAGCCAGGGCACCTGGGGCAACGTCATAGGCACCGCCGGCGGTGGAACCCAGCAGCGCAGCTCCTTCGGCTACAACGACACGATCAATGACCCCGTCAACCAGTCGGCCCCAGGCGGAGCATGCCCCCTCTGCGTGAGCGCCGGCATCGGCGCAGCGTTCGGAGCGGTGGTCGAAGGCGGCGTCTACAGCTGGCAACACCGCAACGGCGGCTTCACCGCCGGAGGATTCGGCAAGGCAGTGGGGAAGGGCGCCCTGGTCGGGGGCCTCGCCGGCCTCCTTATGCCCGGCACAGGCAGCCTCGCAGCCCGATCACTCGGCCTGACCGGTGGACGGGCACTCGCGACATCCACAGCTGTAAACGCTACGGTGGGCGCGGGCCCCTCATATGCAGTCAACGGAGTCAACTGCCGCCCGACCGACCCTTGTGATCTCCTTCTCGGCGCGGCCGGGGGAGGCAACAGCAGCTTCATCGGCCCCGCATTCCAGTGGCTTCGCGGTATGTGGGCACCACGCACAGTAGTGCACGCATATGCACCACTGCGAGGGTATGTGATCCGCAGACTGAGGCCTGGTGAGGTTCCGTCAAATGGCCTCGTCACACCGGGCATCAACCACGAAGTCCAGGCGTGGCAACGCGTAGTACAAGATAACGACTCGCCGTGGATCTCCCTAACAAGGGATCCGGATATCTCCTACTCCAAGTACGGGGGTGACGTCAACGGAACGGTCGCTATCGACCTCAGTCGCGTGGATTCAGAGATGCTCGATGCAGCCGCCCACCTCCCGACTCACTCACACGGGTACTACGATTTCGCAAAGGATGCATCCTTCCGCGACAGGGAGATCCTGGTCAAATTTAAGGTGGGCGCTGAGACTGCGGTGAAGCACTGCCCGGCTGATACAGCATTCGAGCAGGTTCTGGAGGACATATCCAACTTCTCCTCACTGTAGGTCGGGGTGGGCTGGGCTCATGCAAGTCCTTGAGCCCAGCCCGCTGGCATCCAGTTCGTACGCTCCAGTGGAGGTTGTCCCTGGTGAGTCAGCAGTGGCGTTTGATGACAGAGGCTAAGGAAATTGGCATTCTTGAGCTTATCGAGATTGATCAGCCTTGGTTTCGATGCGCGTTCAGGCCAGGCCCGGAGTGGAATGGACTGGAATCTCTATTCGAAAGCCAGGCTTCTGCCGTCGACGCAAGTGATGACCGAATGATGATGAAGACGATTTCAGCCGTGAGGAGCCTTGACCTCCAACTAGCCCCGATCGGCGAGGGAGATCTGATCAGCCCGGTGATAATTCAGATCCGCGACGGGAAAGCGAGCTTCAGGTACTAGAATCTTTGCGCGAAGAATAGGCACTCGTGAAATCGAACCTTCCTGCCGAGCAGTCATCAAGTGCTGGCCAGCCGGAACGAGCAAAGAAGAGACACTGCGAGACTTGGGGGGAATTGATTCAGACACAGGCCGCCGAGACCAAGCCTGCCCGCTGGAAGATGTACGTGGGCGGAGAGCCGGTCGGTATCCTGCGCTTGTCCATCGTCGACCAGACCTCGAGCACATGCAGCTTCGAACCCCTCGAAGACTGGGCAACAGTCCGTGATCTCTTCGAAGTCCAGAACCAAGCCATCCAGGAGGGATTTCCAGAGGACAAGGGCTGGGCGACCAAGGAAATCCGTCAGCGCGGAGTGGAACTCCACCCGCTGGATGAAGACAGCGGTGCGGTGATCACGCCGTTCATGATCTACGTGTCGGGGCACGAGGCACGATTCCGCCCCTGAACCAAGGCATCGGCAGACGCGGCCCTGTGACTGAGCGCTTCACTTGGCGGGTCTCGCCAAGTGAAGCGCTCAGGACGTGGCGGCGGCCGCCGGGAACTCGTCGATGTCGAAATACGCCGCGCGTTCGAGCACGGTCCGGGCAGGCGCACAAGGGGCTGCTGACCGCCGCTGACGTCGATCCCGTGGAGCAACCGCAGGCCGCGCTCGCCTTGCTCGACGAGCGTTCCGGATACCTGGAGTGGGCGCGGCTCTTCGCGGCGCATCCGGATGTCGAGCGCCGGGAGAATCTGGCCGCCTGCCCCGGACTTCCGCCTGATGTGGTGGAGACGCTCGCTGCCGACTCGGACGTACGGGTCGTCGCCCAGCTCGCGTCGTGGACGACGCCGGACATGGCCTGGATGCACGGGCCGGACGTGCGGTCTGTTCCGTGCCGGTAGAGGTGTTCCAGGAGCCGCAGGGCGTCGTTGCCGGTGGCGAGGATCCGGGTCTCGGGCCTGGTGGGGTTCTTGCCCGGGCGGACCGGCCGAGCGTAGCGGCGCCCCCCGTCCTCATCGACCAGCCCGTCCAGCAGGTGAGGGGAGATGCCGGCGATCTCCTCGAGTGCGGATCGGACCGCCTCGGTGATCAGCTCCAGGCGGGTCAGGTCGCGGACCGCGGTCATGACGTGGGTGGAGTCGGTGCGCCGGGTGGTGCGCTCTTGCACCAGGTCGGCCTCCTTGAGGCGGGCGAGCGCGAGGTCGAGGAGGCGGTCGGCACGGTCCCCTTCGGCGGGACGAGCTCGGAAGTCGGCCGGCACGCTGTGGTGGAACCCGGGGGCGTCCCGCTCCATGGCCATCGCGTATTCGAAGTCGATGCGGCAGCGGACGGCCTCGGCGGCCTGCCGGTCCGACAGGCCGAGCAGGAACTGCAGCACACAGACGGTGGCCAGCTGAGCGGGTGAGAGACCCGGGCGCCCGTCGTGCGGGTAGCAGTCGGCAAAGTCCTCGTCGCGCCGCGGACGCTTCAGCCGGTCTCTCACCCACATCCCCGTGATGCCGGCCGGGTTGCTCGCCCGCGCGATCTGCGCCGTCAGAGAAGGGGCTTGCTCACCGAAACGGGGGCGGAGGGACAACGAGCACCTCGACGACCGCATGGGCCACTGGAACAGCCCGAGCACGGCCGTTGATCATGCTCCCGCACTGAAGAACTCCAAGATCCCCGACTGTGAGGATGGGGCGGCACCGCTCGAGGGTCTGACCCGATCCCCGATTGACGCTTCGGCTGTCCTCACTCTGAATCG
>NZ_JBIVEG010000046.1:8393-44449 GCF_044747545.1 Streptomyces sp. NPDC090077 | reverse complement strand
GCCGGCGGGGCTGATTCAGCCTCGCCGGCGTTTGAGGCGCGGGGGTCTGGGGGCGGAGCCCCCAGGGAACGGGCGAAGGGCGGGTAGGGGACCTCCGCCCCGCGCAGCGGCACACCACCCGCACCCGACCCACCGGCACCCGGCCACGTTTCGCCCCCGCGCGAAACTCTGGGGCCCCGCCCACCACCCGTCGCAGACTCCCCGCATGTCGCGCAGCTACCGCTCCCTCCTCCTCCGTACCCCCGAGTTCGCCCCCTTCTTCCTCGCCGCCGCCCTGCGCGTCGCCGCCTCCACCACCGGCGGGCTCGCCCTCGGGGTGCTGGTGTACGGGCGGACCCGCAGCCCCCTGCTGGCCGCCCTCGCCATGTTCGGGCCCTCCCTCGCCCAGGTGCTCGGCGCGACCCTGCTGATGGCCGCCGCCGACCGGCTGCCGCCGCGCGCCGCGCTCGCGGGGCTCGCCGCCCTCGCCGCCGCCGGGACCGGGCTGCTCGCCGCACCCGGGCTGCCGCTGTGGGCGGTGTTCGCGGTGCTGCTCGGGCAGGGGCTGGCCGACTCCCTCGCCGGCGGGGTCCGCTACGGCCTGCTCACCGAGATCCTGCCGCCCGGGGACTACCTCCTCGGCCGGTCCCTCCTCGCCGTCGCCGCCGGGGTCACCCAGGTCGCCGGCTTCGGCGCCGGCGGGCTGCTGCTCGGCGCGCTGTCCCCGCGCGGGGTGCTGCTGGTGTCGGCCGGGCTCGGGGCGGCGGCCGCGCTCACGGTCCGCTGCGGGCTGCGCCGGCGCGCCCCGCGGGCCGGGGGCAGGCCGTCGCCCTCCGAGACCTGGCGCGTCAACCGCCTGCTGCTGTCCGACCCGGCCCGCCGGACCCTGTACCTCGCCCTCTGGGTGCCGAACGGGCTCATCGTCGGCTGCGAGTCGCTGTTCGTCCCGTACGACCCCGCGCACGCCGGGCTGCTGTTCGGCTGTGCCGCCGCCGGGATGCTCGCCGGGGACACCGTCGCGGGTCGCTGGCTGCCCGAGCGGTGGCGCACGCGCCTGGCGGCTCCGCTGCGGCTGCTGCTCGCGCTCCCCTACCTGGTGTTCGCCCTGGAACCGGGTCCGGTCGTGGCGACGGCCGCCGTCACCCTCGCCTCCACCGGCTACGCGGCCGGGCTGCTGATGCAGGAGCGGCTGGTACCGCTGCTGCCCGAGGGGACGCAGGGGCAGGCGCTCGGGCTGCACTCGGCCGGGATGCTCACCCTCCAGGGGGTGTGCGCGGCGCTCGCCGGGGCGGTGGCCCAGTACACCTCCCCGGCGGCCGCGATCACCGTGCTGGCGGCCGCGTCCGTCGTGGTCACCCTGGCACTGGAGCCGGGTCTGCGCCCCGATAGGCTGCGGGTCCGTCCGCCGCACGCCCCTTCTCCCGTTCCCCGAGGTACCGCGCAGTGAGCTCCGCAGCACCCCCCGTACCGGTGACGGTCGTCGGCCTCGGCGCCGACGGCTGGGCCGGGCTCACCGCCGGCGCGCGGTCCGCGCTGGCCTCGGCCGAGGTGCTGATCGGCGGCCCCCGGCAGCTGGACCTGCTGCCGCACGCCGACTGCGCCGGGCTGCGGGTCGCCTGGCCGAGCCCGCTGCGCCCGGCCGTGCCGAAGCTGATGGCGGAGCACGCGGGCCGCCGGATCGCGGTGCTGGCCAGCGGGGACCCCATGTTCTACGGGATCGGCCGCGCGCTGTCCGAGGAGCTGGGCCCGGAGGCCCTGCGGGTCCACCCGCACCCGTCCTCCGTGTCGTACGCGTGCGCCCGCCTCGGCTGGCCGGTGGAGGACACCGAGGTGGTGACCGTGGTCGGCCGGCCGGTGGCCCGGCTGGCGGCCGCGCTGCACGAGGGCCGGCGGGTGCTGGTGCTCAGTGCCGGAGCGGCGACCCCGGACGAGATCGCCGCTCTGCTTCGAGAGCGGGGCTTCGGCCCGAGCCGGATGCGGGTCCTCGAACAGCTCGGCTCCGAGCACGAGGACGCGTACGAGGGCACCGCGCAGGACTGGGCGCACGAGCCCGGCGATCCGCTCAACGTGGTCGCCGTCGAGTGCCGCCGGGACCCCGCGGCCGGCGTGCCCCGGCTCGGCGCCACCCCCGGCCTGCCCGACGCCGCGTACGAGCACGACGGCCAGCTCACCAAGCGCCACGTGCGCGCCGCGACCCTGTGCGCGCTCGCCCCGGCCCCCGGCGAGCTGCTGTGGGACATCGGCGGCGGCTCCGGGTCGATCGGCATCGAGTGGATGCGCACGCACCCGTCCTGCCGCGCGGTGGCGATCGAACGGGTCCCGGAACGGGCCGGCCGCATCACCCGCAACGCCGCCGCGCTCGGCGTCCCCGCCCTGCGCGTGGTCGTCGGCGCGGCCCCGGCCGCCCTGGAGGGACTCCCGGCCCCCGACGCGGTGTTCATCGGCGGCGGGCTGACCGCGCCGGGGCTGCTGGACGCGGCCTGGGCGGCGCTGGCACCCGGAGGCCGGCTGGTGGTCAACACGGTCACCCTGGAATCGGAGGCGGTCCTCGGCGAGCGCCACCGGCGCCACGGCGGCGACCTGGTGAAGCTGGCCGTGTCGCACGCCGTGCCGGTCGGCGGCTTCACGGGCTGGCGGCAGGCCATGCCGGTCACCCAGTGGTCGGTCACGAAGCCGGCCCGGGACACGGAGCCCGCCCTGGACACGGAACCGGCCCGGGACACGAAGACGCAAGGAGAAGCAGAATGACCGTGTACTTCATCGGTGCGGGCCCCGGCGCCGCCGACCTGATCACGGTGCGCGGTGCCCGGACCCTGGCCGCCGCCCCCGTCTGCCTCTACGCGGGCAGCCTGGTGCCGCGCGAGCTGCTGGCCGAATGCCCGGCGGACGCCCGGCTGGTCGACACCTCGCAGCTGAACCTGGACGAGATCGTCGCCGAGTGCGTACGGGCCCACGAGGCGGGCCTGGACGTGGCGCGCCTGCACTCGGGCGACCCGTCGATCTTCAGCGCGGTCGCCGAGCAGATGCGGCGCCTCGACGCGGCCGGCATCCCCTACGAAGTGGTCCCGGGCGTACCGGCCTTCGCCGCGGCGGCGGCCGCCCTCAAGCGGGAGCTGACCGTCCCCACCGTCGGCCAGACCGTGATCCTGACCCGGATCGCCCAGCAGGCCACGCCCATGCCGCCCGGCGAGGACCTGGCCACGCTCGGCCGCAGCGGTGCGCTGCTGGTGCTGCACCTGGCCACCCGGTACGTCGACCGGGTCGTGGACGAACTGCTGCCGCACTACGGCGCCGAGTGCCCGGTGGCGGTGGTGGCGATGGCCAGCCGCCCCGACGAGCTGGTCCTGCGCGGGACCCTGTCCGACATCGCGGCTCAGGTGAAGGCGGCCGGGCTGGTCCGCACCGCCGTCATCATCGTGGGCCGGACGCTGGGCGCGGAGCAGTTCCGCGACAGCCACCTGTACTCGCCCGAGCGCGACCGGCATGTCTGCTGAGGCGGACGGCAGCCCGGCCGCCCGGCGGCACGTCCTGATCCTGGGCGGTACGACGGAGGCCCGCCGGCTGGCGGAGGCGCTGGCGCGCGAGACCCCGTACCGGGTGACGACCTCGCTCGCGGGCCGGGTCGCCGCGCCCGTGCTGCCCCCGGGCGAGACCCGGATCGGCGGCTTCGGCGGCGTCGAGGGGCTCGCCGCCTGGATCACCGGCCACGGCGTCACGCACGTCGTCGACGCCACGCACCCCTTCGCCGAGCGGATGAGCTTCCACGCGGCGGAGGCGGAGGCGCTGACGGGGGTGCCGCTGCTGGCACTGCGCCGTCCCGGCTGGACGCCGGGGCCCGGCGACGACTGGACGTTCGCGGACACCCTCGCCGGTGCTGCCGCCGTGCTGCCCTCGCTCGGCGACCGGGCGTTCCTGACCACGGGCCGGATGGGGCTGCACGCCTTCGCGCACCTCACCGACACCTGGTTCCTGGTGCGTTCGGTGGATCCGCCCGCTGCGCCGGTGCCGCCGCGGCTGGAAGTACTGCTGGCGCGCGGCCCGTTCGGGCTGGCCGACGAGCGGGAGCTGCTGGCCCGGCACCGGATCGACGTGCTGGTCACCAAGGACAGCGGCGGTGACGCCACGTCGCCGAAGCTGACGGCCGCCCGCGAGGCGGGGATCCCGGTCCTGGTCGTACGCCGGCCGCCGGTCCCGGAGCACGTGGCGCGGGCCGCCTCGGTGGAGGCCGTACTGGGCTGGCTCCGCCGGGACTGAGGCCGCGCCGGGGCCCGGACACGGGCCGGGTCACGGCCCCCGCCGCACCCTCTAGGCTGAGGGAATGCGGATACGTCACTCCTTCCTCCTGGTCCTCGCGGCCGCGACGCTCGTCACCGGGTGCGCCACCGGCGGGCAAGAGGCGACGCCCCGGATGTGGGAGCCCGACGACGCCCTCCAGCGGGCCGACAAGGCCCTGGGCGAAGGGGTCGGCAACGGCCGCGTGGCGATGCGGGGGACGAGCTTCCTCGCCAGTGGCATGGACAAGACCCTGGAGACGGCCGGGGAGGGCCCGTACCGGCTCGACATCGCCTGCGACAGCGAGGAGAGCCCCCGGGTCAAGCTGGTGCTGTCGCGCGATCAGGGCCCCGGGGAACGGTCCTTCGACGTGTCGTGCGGCACGGTCGGCGAGGTCACCCGGCTGAACTTCCCCGCCGGTACGGCGCTCACCGCTCACATCGAGCCCACCCCGCAGGACGACTCGCCGCCGGCCGGGGTGCTGTCGTGGCAGTTGCTCACCGTCGACCCGCAGGGCGTCGAGGGCTGCGCGGACGCCCTCGCGGGCTGCTCCGGCTGAGCCCGGCGGGGCTCTCCCCACCCCGCCGGAACCGGCCCGTCCAGGCGTTTTTCCGGTCGGGACTTCGCTTCCGAAAACGATCGGCCCGGATCCGGACAGAGATCCGGACAGGGGCCTCTTCGTATACCCACGCGCTTCCCGCTGCCGTAGGTTCTGCCCCTGTACCCGCACCCGGCACGCCGAACCGCGCCGTCGCGGCCGTCTTCCGACGACCCGGCGACGGGTTCCGCCGTCCTGCCCGGTGTCCCGCACAGCACACGAGAGGGAGCACATGAACAAGCGCGCGTTTGCAGTTGTCGCGACGTCCGTCATCGCGGCGTCCGCGTTGGCCGTTCCGGCCGCCAGTGCCGACACGAGCGGTGCCACCGGCTGCTGGAGCGCCAACGTCAGCCGGGCCGAGGGCCACGGCTGGGCCAATGTCTGCGACTCCGGGAGCGGGTCCAGCGTCTCGGGCTGGATCCAGGACGACAAGGCCGACGGCCGCTGCCCGTGGATCCGCTTCAAGACGGCGGCGGGCTACAGCGCCGGCAGCCCGCGCGTCGGCCCCAAGGGGGCCGTCAAGAACTTCAGCCTGGCCACCGGCTCGCCCATCGTCAGCTTCAACGTCGAGTACGACAACTGCTGACGCAGGCCCCGCCGGTGTGCGGCCCCGGGACTCTCCCCCGGGGCCGCACCCGTGTCCGGCCGCTCACGGGTAGCGGCGCGGCGTCCACGTCACCCGCGACCCGTCGGGCCGCTGCGTGATCCGGGTCTGCGAGGAGCCGACCAGCAGGATCGTCCGCATGTCCACCTCGGACGGGTCCAGTTCGGCCAGCGTCAGCACCCGCACCGACTGCTCCGGGCCGCCCACGTCCCGGGCCACGACCACCGGGGTCTGCGGCGCCCGGAGCTCCAGCAGCAGCTCCCGCGCCTTGGCGACCTGCCAGGTCCGGCTGCGCGAGCCCGGGTTGTACAGGGCGAGCACCAGGTCGGCGCCGGCGGCCGCGCGCAGCCGCTCCGCGACCACCTCCCACGGCTTGAGCCGGTCGGAGAGGGAGATGGTGGCGTAGTCGTGGCCCAGCGGGGCCCCGGCCGCCGCGGCCGCCGCGTTGGCGGCGGTCACGCCCGGCAGCACCCGTACGGGGACGTCCTCGTAGGGGGCCTGCCCGGCCACCTCCAGGACGGCGGTGGCCATGGCGAACACCCCGGGGTCGCCGCCGGAGACCACGGCCACCCGCTTGCCGCGCCGGGCGAGGTCGAGGGCGAACTCGGCGCGCTCGGACTCCACCTTGTTGTCGGAGCCGTGCCGGACCTGGCCCGGCTTGACCGGCACCCGGTCCAGGTAGGTGGTGTAGCCGACGAGCACCTCCGCGTCGGCCAGCGCCCGCCTGGTCTCCGGGGTCAGCCACAGCGGCCCGGCGGGGCCGGTGCCGACGACGGCGACCTCGCCGGGGCCGGAGGGCACGCTGCCCGGGTTGCCGATCCGGCTGGGCACGACGGCGACGGCGAAGTACGGGACGCTGTCCGGGTCGGTGTCCGCCAGGACCCCGGTCCGCTCGCCCTCCATCGTGGCGCGCTCCACGTAGCGGGCCTCGGCGAGCCGGCCGCTGCCCTCCATCGCCCGCCGGACGGCCGGGAAGGTGCGGCCGAGCTTCATCACGACCGCCGAGTCGGTGGCGGCGAGGCGTGCGGTGAGCTCCTCCTCCGGCAGGGTGCCGGGCAGGATCGTCAGCACCTCCTCGCCCTCCACGAGCGGGGTGCCGAGCCGGGCGGCGGCGGCGCTCACGGAGGTGACGCCGGGGATCACCTCGGCCTCGTACCGGTCCGCGAGCCGCTTGTGCATGTGCATGTACGAGCCGTAGAAGAGCGGGTCGCCCTCCGCGAGCACGGCGACCGTGCGGCCGGCGTCCAGGTGCGCGGCCAGGCGGGCGGCGGAGGCCTCGTAGAACTCCTCCATCGCACCCTGGTAGCCGCCGGGGTGGTCGGTGGTCTCGGTGGTCACCGGATAGACCAGCGGTTCCTCGACGTGGTCGGAGCGCAGGTGCTTCGCGGCGATCGAGCGGGCGATGGAACGGCCGTGACGGGCGCTGTGGTAGGCGACGACGTCCGCCTCGGCGATCACCTCGACGGCCCGCAGGGTCATCAGGGAGGGATCACCGGGCCCGAGGCCGACGCCGTAGAGCTTGCCCTTCACGGGAGCGTTCTCCTGACGGTCGCTCATTCTTCCTCGCTCGCGATCGCGTTGATCGCGGCGGCCGCGATGGCGCTGCCGCCGCGCCGGCCCCGCACGATCAGGTGGTCGAGGCCCGAGGGGTGGGCGGCGAGGGCGTCCTTGGACTCGGCGGCGCCGATGAAGCCCACGGGTACGCCGATGACGGCGGCGGGGCGCGGGGCGCCCTCCTCGATCATCTCCAGCAGCCGGAACAGGGCGGTCGGCGCGTTGCCGACGGCGATCACCGAGTTCTCCAGCAGGCCCCGGTCGCGCCAGACTTCGAGCGCGGCGGCGCTGCGCGTGGTGCCCATCTTCGCGGCGAGGGCGGGCACGGCCGGGTCGGAGAGGGTGCAGACCACCTCGTTGTCGGCGGGCAGCCGCTTGCGGGTGACGCCGCTGGCGACCATCTGCACGTCGCACAGGATCGGAGCGCCGGCGTGCAGGGCGGCACGGGCCCGCAGGACGACGTCGGGGGTGTAGCCGAGGTCCTGGGGGAGGTCGGTCATGCCACAGGCGTGAATCATGCGCACCGCGACCTGGGCGACCGAGGCGGGCAGCCCGGAGAGGTCCGCCTCGGCGCGGATCGTGGCAAAGGACTGGCGGTAGATCGCGGCGCCGTCCTTCTCGTACTCGAACACGGTGTACTCGCTCATTTCTTCACTGCGATGCGGGTGTTGTGGTGGTGCGTGCGGCCGTGAGGGCGGCCGCCAGGTCTGCGAACGGCGTGGGCCGGCCGTCGAGTTCGTACCCGTCGGGGGTGGCGACCAGGTCCGCCCAGGCGGTGCCGCGCGGGTGTCCGCAGCGGCGGGCGCAGCCGGACCAGTGCACGGGCAGCGCGGCGGCGTCCGTCCGCCCTTCCCGTACGACGGCACGCGCGTCGGCGCGCACGTCCGCGAGGGACTTGGCGCAACCGGGCCTTCCCGTACAGGCGGTGACGGACAGCCAGGGGCTGTCGGGCCCGGTCACCAGGCCCGCCGCGGCGAGCAGGGCGCGCCCGTCGCCGGGGTCGGGGCCGGGCAGGACGACGCTGCGCCACGGGGTGACGCGCAGCTCGCCGCCGGCGGTGTCGGCGACCTCGGCCAGCAGCCGCCACTGGGCGGAGTCCGGACGGCCGAGCGGGGGCAGGACGCACAGGGCGTCGCCGTGCACCCCGGGCCGGGGCGGCGGCGCGTACGGCCGCGCCGCCTCGGGCAGGCGGACGGCGCCGATGCCGGCGGCGGCCAGCCGGCGGGCGAACTCCCCGCCGTCCAGGGCCTGTCCGGCGGGCAGCTCGGCGACCCGCCAGGGCCGGGTCCCGGCGGCGTCGGCGGCGTCGAGGAAGTACTCGGCGGCCAGCAGCGCCGCCCGGGCCGCGTCGCCGGCGGCCACCTCGACGGCATCGACGGCGGCTCCGAGCCGCACCACGGCCCGGTGGCCGTCGCCGTCGCCGAACACGGTCACGTCGGGGTCGAGGGCGGCGACGTCCCCGCGGCCGTCGTCGAGGGCGAAGAGGAACCGCCCGGACAGGCCCGTCGCCCGGGTGCTCGCGCAGAGCAGCCGGTCCAGCTCCCGGACCCGGTCCGCGAGGCGGGGCCCGCCCAGCGGGGTGGCCACGATGTTGCGGACCCGCTCGTGGCCGGGCGCGGGCAGCAGCCCGGCACCGTCGAGCAGCTCCGCGAGCCCGGCGCCGCAGCCGTCGGCGAGACCGCGCAGCTGGACGTTGCCGCGCGAGGTGAGTTCCAGGTGCCCGTCCCCGAACCGGTCCGCGGCGTCGCCGAGCACGGCGGCCTGCGCAGCGGTGAGCAGCCCGCCGGGGATCCGGACGCGCGCCAGGTACCCGTCATCGGCGGCGTGCAGCCGCAGCGCGCCGGGGCAGGCGTCGCCGCGGTCGCGTATGACGGGTTCGTCCCGCGATGCGGCGGAAGGTGGCTGGGGCGGCATGGCCGCGAGCATACCCACGATTCCCCACCCCCGACCTGTGTCCGTCGCCACCCCGACCAGCACCTCCACCCCACCACACCCCCAGCCCCAACACCGGCCCCCGACTCCAGGCCACAGCACCGAGGGGCACAGCCCCAAGCCGGGCCCGGGCCGCAGGCCCGGCTCAGGCCCGGCTCAGGCTGGGACACAACCCGGGGCGGGCCCGGGGCAGGCCCGGGGCAAACCCCGGGGCGGGCCCAGCGCACAACCGCGGGGCGCGTCCGGGGCGCAGCCCCAAGGCGTGTCCGGGCCGCAGGCCCGGCTCAGGCCTGGGGCGGCGCAGCCCAGGGGCGGGTCCGGCACAGGCCCAGCGCACAACCGCGGGGCGGGTCCGGGGCGCAGCCCCAAGGCGGGTCCGGGGCGCAGCCCCGGGGAACGGGCGAAGGGCGGGGCGGGGAGCAGCCCGCGCAGCGACCCCCACCCCGCACCCGCACCCGCCGGCACCGGCACCGGCACCGGCACCCCACCGCCCCCACCCGCCCCCGGCGCCCCCGGCCCACCCCCCGGGCCCGGGCAAGGCACCCCACCCCCACTCCCGGCCAGGGAAAAGGCCGCCTAAGATGACCTTCCGACGGGCCGCTCGGCCCGTCATCGCCGAGGACGGCGACATGGGAGGAAGCCCGGTGCGATTCCGGCGCGGTCCCGCCACTGTGAACCCCGCGGAGCGATCGGCCGGGTGAGTCAGGAACTCCCGCCGTCCTCACTGCCCGGGGCGCGGAAACCCCGAGGAAGGCCTGCCGCCGCATGATCCTGCTGCTGTCGACGTCCGACACCGATCTGCTCAGCGCCCGCGCCGCGAACGTCGCCGGCGGCCCCGTGCCGTACCGGTTCGCGAACCCCTCCCGCCTCCCCCTCGACGACCTGCCCGGCCTGCTCGACGGTGTCGGACTGGTCGTCGTACGCCTCCTCGGCGGTCTCCGCGCCTGGCAGGAGGGCCTCGACGTGCTCCTCGCCGCCGGGCAGACCCGCCCCGTGGTCGTGCTGACCGGCGAACAGGCTCCCGACGCGCAGCTGATGGAGGCCTCCACGGTCCCGATCGGCATCGCCGCCGAGGCGCACCGCTACCTCGCGCACGGCGGCCCGGCCAACCTGGAGCAGCTGGCCCGCTTCCTCTCGGACACCGTCCTGCTCACCGGCCACGGCTTCGAGCCCGCCGCCGCCTCCCCCACCTGGGGCCACCTGGAGCGCACCCCCGCGCAGGGCTCCGGCCCCCGGGTCGCGGTGCTCTACTACCGCGCGCACCAGATGAGCGGCAACACCGCCTTCGTGCATGCCCTCTGCAACGCCGTCGAGGCCAAGGGCGGGCAGCCGCTCCCCCTCTACGTCTCCTCCCTGCGCTCCCCCGAGCCGGAGCTGCTGGAGGCCCTGGCCACCGCCGACGCGATCGTCACCACGGTGCTCGCCGCCGGCGGCACCCGTCCCGCCACCGCCTCCGCGGGCGGGGACGACGAGTCCTGGGACGCGGGCGCGCTGGCCGGGCTGGGCGTGCCGATCCTCCAGGCCCTGTGCCTGACGGGTTCGCGCGGCACCTGGGAGGAGAACGACGAGGGCCTGTCCCCGCTCGACGCCGCCACCCAGGTCGCCGTCCCCGAGTTCGACGGCCGCCTGATCACCGTCCCGTTCTCCTTCAAGGAGATCGATGAGGACGGCCTGCCCGCGTACGTGGCCGACACCGAGCGCGCCGCCCGCGTCGCCGGCATCGCGGTGCGCCACGCCCGGCTGCGGCACATCGAGCGCGCCGACAAGAAGATCGCCCTGGTCCTCTCCGCGTACCCGACCAAGCACTCCCGCATCGGCAACGCGGTCGGCCTGGACACCCCGGCCAGCGCCGTCGAGCTGCTGCGCACGCTCATCGCGCACGGCTACGACTTCGGCCCCGTGACGGAGATCCCCGGTCTGGTCTCCGGCGACGGCGACGAGCTGATCCGCGCCCTGATCGAGGCCGGCGGCCACGACCAGGACTGGCTGACCGAGGAGCAGCTGGCCCGCAACCCGGTCCGCATCCCGGCCGCCGACTACCGGCGCTGGTTCGCCGAGCTGCCCGCCGACCTGCGCGAGAGCGTCGAGGAGCACTGGGGCGAGGCCCCCGGCAACATGTTCGTGGACCGCTCCTCGAACCCGGAGGGCGACATCGTCCTCGCGGCCCTGCGCCGCGGGAACCTGCTCATCCTGATCCAGCCGCCGCGCGGCTTCGGCGAGAACCCGATCGCGATCTACCACGACCCGGATCTGCCGCCCTCGCACCACTACCTGGCGGCGTACCGCTGGATCCAGGCGGCGGCCGAGGACGGCGGTTTCGGCGCCGACGCGATGATCCACCTCGGCAAGCACGGCAACCTGGAGTGGCTGCCGGGCAAGAACGCGGGCCTCTCCGCGTCCTGCGCGCCCGACGCCGCACTCGGCGACCTCCCCCTCGTCTACCCCTTCCTGGTGAACGACCCGGGCGAGGGCACGCAGGCCAAGCGGCGCGTGCACGCCACCCTGGTCGACCACCTGGTGCCGCCGATGGCCCGCGCGGAGTCGTACGGCGACATCGCGCGCCTGGAGCAGCACCTGGACGAGTACGCCCAGATCAGCTCCATGGACCCGTCGAAGCTGCCGGCGATCCGCGCCCAGATCTGGACGCTGATCCAGGCGGCGAAGCTGGACCACGACCTGGGTCTCGAAGAGCGCCCGGACGACGACGGCTTCGACGACTTCCTGCTGCACGTCGACGGCTGGCTGTGCGAGGTCAAGGACGCCCAGATCCGCGACGGCCTGCACGTCCTCGGCGGCGCCCCGACCGGTGAGGGCCGGGTCAACCTGGTCCTGTCCATCCTGCGCGCCCGCCAGATCTGGGGCGGCACCTCCGCCCTGCCCGGCCTGCGCGAGGCCCTCGGCCTCGACGAGTCGGCGGCGACGCGCACGGCGGCGGACACCGTCGAGGAGACGGCCCGGTCGCTGGTCCAGGCGATGGAGGACGCGGAGTGGGACCCGGCGGCGGTCGCCGCGGTCTCGGCGGGCCACCCGCAGGCGGTCTCCGACATCCTGTCCTTCGCGGCGCACGAGGTGGTCCCGCGCCTGGCCGGCACCACGGACGAGATCGCCCACGTGGTCCGGGCCCTGGACGGCGGCTTCGTCCCGGCCGGCCCGTCGGGCTCCCCGCTGCGCGGCCTGGTCAACGTCCTCCCGACGGGCCGCAACTTCTACTCGGTCGACCCGAAGGCCGTGCCCTCCCGGCTGGCCTGGGAGACGGGCCAGGCCCTCGCGGACTCGCTCCTCGCCCGCTACCGCGCCGACCACGACGACGAGTGGCCGGCCTCCGTGGGCCTGTCCCTGTGGGGCACGAGCGCGATGCGCACGGCCGGCGACGACGTCGCGGAGGCCCTCGCCCTGCTGGGCGTCCGCCCGGTCTGGGACGAGGCCTCGCGCCGCGTCACGGGCGTCGAGGCGATCCCGCTGTCCGAGCTCGGCCGACCCCGCATCGACGTGACCCTGCGCATCTCGGGCTTCTTCCGCGACGCGTTCCCGCACGTCATCGGCCTCCTGGACGACGCGGTCCGGCTGGCGGCCTCCCTGGACGAGCCGGCGGAGTCGAACTTCGTCCGGGCCCACGCCCAGGCGGACCTGGCCGCGCACGGCGACGAGCGCAAGGCCACCACCCGCATCTTCGGCTCGCGCCCGGGCACGTACGGCGCGGGCATCCTCCAGCTGATCGACTCCCGCGACTGGCGCACGGACGCCGACCTCGCGGAGGTCTACACGGTCTGGGGCGGCTACGCGTACGGCCGCGGTCTGGAGGGCCGACCGGCCCGCACCGAGATGGAGACGGCGTACAAGCGCATCACCGTCGCCGCGAAGAACACGGACACGCGCGAGCACGACATCGCCGACTCCGACGACTACTTCCAGTACCACGGCGGCATGGTGGCCACCGTCCGCGCCCTGCGCGGCACCGCCCCCGAGGCGTACATCGGCGACTCCACCCGCCCGGAGACGGTCAAGACCCGCACCCTGGTCGAGGAGACCTCCCGCGTCTTCCGCGCCCGCGTGGTCAACCCCAAGTGGATCGAGGCGATGCGCCGCCACGGCTACAAGGGCGCCTTCGAGCTCGCCGCGACGGTCGACTACCTCTTCGGCTACGACGCCACCACCGGAGTCGTCGCGGACTGGATGTACGACAAGCTCACCGAGACGTACGTCCTCGACCCGACGAACCGCGCCTTCCTGGAGGAGGCCAACCCCTGGGCCCTCCACGGCATCGCGGAACGCCTCCTGGAGGCGGAGTCCCGCGGCATGTGGGAGAAGCCGGACCCGCAGGTCCTCGAATCCCTGCGCCAGGTCTACCTGGACACGGAGGGCAACCTGGAGGGCGAGGCCGAGTAACCGGCCCTCCCCCGGCACACCGGACGGCCCGGCCCCCGCACCCCTCGTCGGAGGGGTGCGGGGGCCGGGCCGTCGGCGTCGCGGCCGTCACCTGAACCGGTGAACTCTCCCCGTCCGGGCGACGCCGGGGGCGGGGCGGTGCTGATCTCGTGCGGGGGGCCGGAAACGCCTGCCCCCGCGCCCTTCGACGAAAGGCCGGCCCCGCAGTGACGCAGCCGTTCCGACTGCCGGAGTTCTACGTGCCGTACCCGGCGCGCCTCAACCCCCGCCTGGAGGAGGCGCGGGCCCACAGCAAGGAGTGGGCGCGGGCCTTCGGGATGCTGGAGGGGTCCGGGGTCTGGGAGGAGTCGGACCTCGACGCGCACGACTACGCGCTGCTGTGCTCGTACACGCACCCCGACTGCGACGGCGACGCGCTGTCCCTGGTCACCGACTGGTACGTGTGGGTGTTCTTCTTCGACGACCACTTCCTGGAGACGTTCAAGCGCTCCCGGGACCGGGCCGGGGCCAGGGCCTACCTCGACCGGCTGCCCGCCTTCATGCCGATGGACCTGGCGGAAGGTTTCCCCGAGGCCACCAACCCCGTCGAGGCCGGACTCGCCGACCTGTGGGCGCGGACCGTCCCGGCCATGTCCGCCGACTGGCGGGAGCGGTTCGCCCTCTCCACGAAGAACCTGCTCGACGAATCCATGTGGGAGCTCGCCAACATCGGCATCGGGCGGATCGCGAACCCCCTCGAGTACATCGAGATGCGCCGCAAGGTCGGCGGCGCGCCCTGGTCGGCCGGGCTGGTCGAGTACGTGGCCGCCGAGGTGCCGGCGCGGGTGGCGCACTCGCGGCCGCTGGGCGTCCTGCGCGACGCGTTCTCCGACGCCGTGCACATCAGGAACGACATCTTCTCCTACCAGCGCGAGGTGCAGGACGAGGGCGAACTCTCCAACGCGGTCCTCGTGTTGGAGACCTTCCTCGGCTGCACCACCCAGCAGGCCGCCGAGGTCTCCAACGACCTGCTGACCTCCCGCCTCCAGCAGTTCGAGCAGACCGCCCTCACCGAACTCCCCCGCCTCTTCGCCGAACACGCCCTCACCCCCGCCGAGACCGCGGCCGTGCTCGCCTACGCCAAGGGCCTGCAGGACTGGCAGTCGGGCGGCCACGAATGGCACATGGCCTCCGGCCGCTACATGAACGAGGGCGCCCGGCCCACCGGACGGCTGACCCTGCCCTTCCTCCCCTCCGGGCTCGGCACCAGCGCTTTCGACCTGGGATCGGCCTTCACCCGCCGCTCGATGGAGCTGCGCCGCCGCTCCTTCTCCCACGCCCCCCACCAGCCGACCGGCCCCTGCGTGGTCCCCGACATCCGCATGCCCTACGAGCTGCGCCTGAGCCCGCACCTGGACCACGCCCGCGAGGAGTCGGTGCGGTGGTCACGCCGGATGGGGCTGCTGGACCCGCAGCCCGGGGACCCGGGATCGGCGATCTGGGACGAACGCAAGCTGCGCGGCTACGACTTCGCGCTCTGCTCGGCCGGCATCGACCCCGACGCGACGGCGCAGGAGCTGCTGCTGAACGCGTGCTGGCTGACCTGGGGGACCTACGCGGACGACTACTACCCGGTGGTGTTCGGGCAGTCCGGCGACATCGCCGGCGCGAAGGCGGCCACCCGGCGGCTGATCGCGATGATGCCGGTGGAGGCCGGCGAAACCGTGCCGGCGCCGCTGACCGTGCTGGAGAGCTCCCTCGCCGAGCTCTGGGCCCGCACCGTCGCCGGCATGACGGAGGCCGGCCGCGCCGAGTTCCGGGCGACGATGGCGGAGATGCTGGAGAGCTGGGTGTGGGAGGTGGAGAACCAGTTCCACCGCCGGGTCCCGGACCCGGTGGACTACGCCGAGATGCGCCGCCTCACCTTCGGCTCCCGGATGACCATGTACATGTGCCGGCTGGGGCAGGAGGGGCGCGGCATCCCCGACGAGGTGTACCGGTCGGGCACCGTCCGTGCGCTGGAGAACGCGGCGGCCGACGTCGGCTGCCTCGTCAACGACCTCTTCTCGTACCGCAAGGAGGTGGAGTTCGAGGGCGAGCTGCACAACCACGTCCTGGTCACCCGGACCTTCTTCGACATCGGCTACCCCGAGGCCCTGCACATCTGCCACTCCCTCCTGGAGCAGCGGCTGGAGGAGTTCCGGCACGTCGCCGCGGACCAGCTGCCCGTGCTGTACGAGGACCGGCGGCTGGACGCCGGGGCCCGGGCCGCGGTCGACGCGTACGTCGGCGAGCTCCAGGACTGGCTCACCGGGGTCCTGCACTGGCACCGGATGACGGGCCGCTACCGCGACGAGAACCTGCACCGGCCCGCCGACTCCCTCGCCGCGGCCGTCCTGAGCAGCGGCTTCGGGAGGTCGGCGGTGCGGATCGGGCGGCCGGCCTGACCGGGCCGCCCGCCCGCGGGCCGGGTCAGAACTCGTCAGAAGTGTGCGGCAGCAGGCCGGTGCGCAGGGCGGCGTCCAGGGCGGCCGCCGCGCCGGGGGTGTGCTCGGCCACCAGTCCTGCGGCGACGAGTTCCTCGGCCCGGGTCCCGCCCAGGTAGCAGGCGGCCAGCTCGCGCACGTCCAGGGACAGGTCGGGTTCGGCGCGGGAGGTCTCGTACGTCGCCCCGCCCTGCCCGGCCTTGAGCCGGAACCGTCCGGCGTTCGCGGGCAGCCGTACGTCGGTCAGGTCGAGTACGAGTTCCACGGGCGCGGCCCACGCCCGGCCGGTCAGCGCCGCCCGCACGTCGACGAGGCGCAGCCACAGCCCCGGGTACTGGGCGGTGATCCTGACCTGGTCCCGGTCGGCGGCGAAGTGCAGCAGCGGGTCGTCCAGGGGGCGGCCCCACGCGGAGACCTTGCCGGTCAGGTCGAGGGAGGCCAGGCACTGCCACAGCGCGGCGGCCACCGCCGGGGTCTCGGCCTCCAGTTCGTCGACGCGGACGAGGCCGGGGCTGCGGGCGGGCGCCCCGTCGTCCTCGTGCTTGGTGCGGTAGAGGACGTAGCCGGCCACCGGTTCGCCCGGTTCGCCGAGGGCGATGATCCGGGGCGGGCCGAGCTCCTCGTCCTCCTCGTCCTGTTCGCAGAGCCATTCCTCGGCCCAGCGCTCGGCGCTCCGGCCGGGCCGGCCGGCCCGGGTGCGGCGGGCGGCCTCGTGGAAGGGGGCGATGACGGTGGGGACCTCTTCGGGGCCGACCAGCCGCAGCGGGCGCGGGTCGGGGTCGATGCGCAGGGCGAGCGGCCGGGAGGAGTCGATCTCGATGGTGGCGCCCTGGGTGGCGGGGCCGTAGCCGAAGCGGCCGTAGATGGCGGCTTCGGAGGCCCACAGGACGACGAGGGGGCGGCCTTCGGCGCCGGCGCGGCGCAGCTGTTCGTCCATGAGGGCGGTCAGGACGCCCCGGCGGCGGTGGGTGGGGGCGACGGAGACGAAGGTGAGGCCGGGGCCGTCGAGGTCGGTGCCGCCCGGGACGGAGATCCGGAAGGGGTGGGCGGCCATGAAGCCGACCAGTGCGTCGCCCTCGTAGGCGCCGAGGCGGGCGCAGCGGGTGAGCAGGGAGTGGTGCCGTTCGCGGGTCTCCGGTTCCGGGCGGTCGTGGAAGACCAGGTAGGCGAGCTCCTGAGCGCGGTCGATGTCGGCTTCGGGTACCTCGCGGATGTCCACCATGATCCGGAGACTAATCGGTCATCGCGGACTGGTCACACCATATTGGCCGGATCTGCCCGTACGGCCGGTCCCGTTGACGGGTCCGGCCGGTTTCCGGGCTTGCCGTGAACGGCCTTCAGCGGCTGCCGGGTCCGGTCCAGCCGGCCGGGACGTGTCCGATTCGGACCCGCTGGGGGTGGTCGCCGACGGGGACGGAGACGCGTTTGGCCCCGGTGGCGAAGTCGATGGCGGTGACCCGGTCGGCGCCGCTCTCGGAGATGACGCAGGCGGTGCCGTCCCCGCTGACGGTGGCCCAGTAGGGCTTGGCGGCGGGGACGAGCGGCCCCTCGGCGAGGGTGGCGCGGTCGACGACGGTCGCGTAGTCGTCCATGGTGCCGGCGATGCAGAGCCTGCTCCCGTCGGGGCTCATGGACATGCCGTGGTGGCGGGAGTCGTTGACCCACGTGGTGCGGTCGGCGGAGGTCGCCGGGTTCTGGGGGAGGGTCTTGACGCGGGTGATCCGGTCGGAGGCCACGTCGTACTCGACGAACCCGTTGAAGAAGGAGACCTGGAAGTACAGCTTGGATTCGTCGGGGCTGAAGGAGACCGGCCGTACTGCGTCGGAGAGGTCGCCCCGGCCGAAGGCGTCGAGGCGTTCGCGCATGTCGATGACGCGGACGGTGCGGAAGGTCTCCGTGTCGACGACGGTGATCTTCCGGTCGCCCTTCGTCCAGTCCAGCCAGGGGGCGTCGAGGGCGGAGGTGACGTCGCCGATGGCGCTGTTCCAGAGGTACCGGCCGCCCTGGGTGAAGGTGTTCTCGTGGGGTTTGTCGCCGGTGGTGAAGGATCCGGTCTGCCGGCCGGTGGCGATGTCGAGGACGTGGACGGTGTTCGCGGTGGAGGCGGAGACGGCGACGCGGGTGCCGTCGGGCGAGACGGCCATGTGGTCGGAGCGGTGGCCGGCCACCGGGAAGCGCCAGTTGATCCGGCCGGTGCGCACGTCGATGGAGACGACGTCGGCGAAGCTGGGGCGGGAGACCACGACGGCCGACCCGTCGGGGGTGGTGTACATGTCGTCGACGAGCTGGTCGTGGCCCTCGCCGGCGGTGGCCCGGATGCCGAGGAAGAAGCCGAGCTTCACGGGGTTGAGCCAGATCTCGCGGAGCCGTTCCTCCTTGTCGGGGACGACGTCGATCCGGCCGATGCGGGCGAGGTCGCCGGTGGAGGCGAGGACGTCGGCGGTGCCCTCCCAGTTGTTGCCGACGAAGAGCACCTCGCGCAGGCCGCCGCCGGGCGGCGCCGCCGCGCCGGCGGCGGGGCCGAGGGCCGCGGCGAGGCCCGCCAGCGCCAGGGCGCACGTCAGGCGGAGGGCACGTGCGGGGGTGCGACCGGTCCGGGACATCCGCTCAACTCCGATACGGGGAGGGACTGTTACCGGCCGGTAAAATAGGCGGGGCAGGCAGAAGGCGCAACCCCCGGGAGGGTCGCGCCTTCACTCACGTCAGGGGGCGCCCCTTCAGGCGACCGAGCCGATCCTGCCGATCACCGTGTTCGAGGTGTCGTGGTGGATCGGGATGTGCGCGCCGGTGAGGGCGGCGCCGCTGCCGCCGCGGCGGTTCGCGACGATCTCGGCGGCGATGGACAGCGCGGTCTCCTCCGGGGAGCGGGCGCCGAGGTCCAGGCCGATCGGCGAGCGCAGCCGGGCCAGTTCGAGCTCGGTCACGCCGACCTCGCGGAGCCGCTTGTTGCGGTCCTCGTGGGTGCGGCGGGAGCCCATGGCGCCGACGTAGGCGACGGGAAGCTTGAGGGCCAGTTCGAGGAGCGGTACGTCGAACTTGGCGTCGTGGGTGAGGACGCAGAGCACGGTGCGGCCGTCCACCTTGGCGGTCTCCAGGTAGCGGTGCGGCCAGTCGACCACGATCTCGTCCGCCTCGGGGAAACGCTTCTTCGTGGCGAAGACGGGCCGGGCGTCGCACAGCGTCACGTGGTAGCCGAGGAACTTGCCGATCCGCACCAGGGCGGAGGCGAAGTCGATGGCACCGAAGACGATCATCCGCGGGGGCGGGACGCTGGACTCGACGAGGACCTTGAGCGGCTCTCCGCACAGCCGGCCGTCGGCGCCGATCTCCAGCACGCCGGTCCGGCCGGCGTCGAGCATGGCGCGGGCCTCTTCGGCGATGGTGCGGTCCAGCTCGGGGTGGCCGCCGTAGCCGCCCTCGAAGGAGCCGTCGGGGCCGACCACGAGGGCGCGGCCCATCAGCTCGGCCGGGCCGTCGGCGATCCGGGCCACCGCGGCGGCCTCACCCTGGGCCGCGGCGCGCAGCGCGGTGGCGAGCACCTCCCGCAGGGGGGAGCCCACGGGGACCGGGGTGACCAGGATGTCGATGATTCCGCCGCAGGTCAGACCCACGGCGAAGGCATCGTCGTCGCTGTAGCCGAAGCGCTCCTGGACGGTCTCGCCGTCCTCGATCGCCTGCCGGCACAGCTCGTACACCGCGCCCTCCACGCATCCGCCGGAAACCGATCCGATGGCCGTGCCCTCGCCGTCGACGGCGAGCGCGGCCCCGGGCTGCCGGGGAGCGCTCCCGCCGACCGCCACCACGGTGGCGACGGCGAAGTCACGTCCCTGCTCGACCCACCGGTTCAGTTCCTCGGCGATGTCCAGCATGTGCGGCCTCCTCGGAGGGGTTCGGGTTCCAGTATCGGATGCGTGGAGGGTCAGGTGGTGCCCACGGGGCCCGCCTTACTTGACGCCGAGCCACGCCTCGATGGGGTGGAGGGCGAAGAAGACCAGGAAGACACCGGTCAGGACCCACATGAAGGCGCCGATCTCGCGGGCCTTGCCCTGCGCGACCTTGATGGCCACGTAGGAGATCACACCGGCGGCGACACCGGGGGTGATCGAGTAGGTGAAGGGCATGATCACCACGGTCAGGAAGACCGGGATGGCGGTCGCGGCGTCGGCCCAGTCCACGTGGCGGGCGTTCTGCATCATCATCGCGCCGATGATCACCAGGGCCGCGGAGGCGACCTCACCCGGGACGATCTGGGTGATCGGGGTGAAGAACAGGCACGCGGCGAAGAGCAGACCGCTGACGACGGACGCGAGACCCGTGCGGGCACCCTCGCCGACGCCGGTGGCGGACTCGACGAAGACCGTCTGGCCGGAGCCGCCGGCGATGCCGCCGATGGCGCCACCGGCGCCGTCGATGAACAGCGCCTTGGACAGGCCCGGCATGCGGCCCTTGTCGTCGGCCAGCTTGGCCTCGGTGCCGACGCCGATGATGGTGGCCATCGCGTCGAAGAAGCCGGCGAGCACCAGCGTGAAGACGATCATGCCGACCGTCATGACGCCGACGTCGCCCCAGCCGCCGAACTCGACCTTGCCGAAGAGCGAGAAGTCCGGCATCGAGATCGCGGAGCCCTCGAGGGTCGGCGGACCGTTCTTCCAGGCCTTCGGGTCGATGTCGACGATGGCGTTCAGGATCGCCGCGAGGACGGTGCCGCCGACGATGCCGATCAGGATGGCGCCGGGGATCTTGCGGGCCTGGAGCATGAAGATGCCCAGCAGGGTGACGCAGAACAGCAGGACCGGCCAGCCGGCGAGCTCGCCGACCGAACCGAGCTGGACCGGGGGACCGAACTCGGGGCCCTTGCCGACGAAGCCGGCCTTCACGAGACCGATCAGGGCGACGAACATGCCGATGCCCATGGTGATCGCGTGCTTGAGTGCGAGGGGGATCGCGTTCATGATCATCTCTCGGAGGCCGGTGACGACCAGGAGACAGATCACGACGCCGTACATGACGCACATGCCCATGGCCTGCGGCCAGGTCATCTGCGGGGCGACCTGAGAGGCCAGGACGCCGGATACGGAGAGGCCTGCGGCGAGGACCAGCGGGACCTTGCCGATGAAGCCCATCAGGAGGGTGGTCAGGGCCGCCGCGAAGGCGGTGGCCGTGATCAGGGCCTTCTGGCTCATCGTGTCCCCGGCGACGTCCTTGCCGGAGAGGATCAGCGGGTTGAGCAGGAGGATGTACGCCATGGCCATGAAGGTCGTGACGCCGCCACGAACCTCATTGCCTACGTTGGACCCTCTATGGGTGATGTGAAAGTAACGGTCGAGCCAAGAACGCCCGGCGGGGTTCAGAGAGCCGTCGCCGGCCTCTTCCGCGGTGGTCTTGGGCTCCACAGACGACTGGGTCATGGTGCCTAACTCCCAAGGTTCAAAGGGGCACCCGCATAAAGATTGGAGACGCGGGATTTGGGAAACTGCGTTGGCTGCACGACCCGGGGTGACGGCCCGAGGCGACGCGAAATGTGCACTGCGTGTACTGCGGGTAGTGCGGGGGTGACCGCTGGTACTACGTGGGGGTTTTGCAGGGGTTCTGCCAGTGACGAGGACCGCGAGCGGTGCGGTACTGCGTACTTCGTGCTCCGGGCGGTGCGGCGTGAAGTGTGACGTTCCCGAGTCACACCGCCCGGAAATCCGGGGGTGGGTCCGGGGGCCTCGCGGCCCCCGGACCACGCCGTCCTAGAGGGTCCCGGTAAGGGCTTCCGGACGGATCGGCGTCTTGTTGAGCTCCAGACCGGTCGCAGCACGGATCGCCGCGAGGACGGCCGGGGTGGACGACAGGGTCGGGGCCTCGCCGAGACCGCGAAGGCCGTAGGGGGCGTTCGGGTCGGCCAGCTCCAGGACGTCGACCGGGATGGTCGGGGTGTCCAGGATGGTCGGGATCAGGTAGTCCGTGAAGGAGGGGTTGCGCACCTTCGCGGTCTTCGGGTCCACGATGATCTCTTCCATGACCGCCACGCCGAGACCCTGGGTGGTACCACCCTGGATCTGGCCCACCACGGAGAGCATGTTCAGGGCCTTGCCGACGTCCTGGGCGGTCGCCAGCTCGACGACCTTGACGAGGCCGAGCTCGGTGTCCACCTCGACGACCGCGCGGTGCGCGGCGAAGGTGTACTGGACGTGGCCGTCGCCCTGGCCGGTCTTCAGGTCGAAGGCGACCGTCGGACGGTGGCGGAACTCGAGTTCGAGGTCGATGACCTCGTCCTCCAGGATGTCGGCGATGTCCGCGAGGACCTCGCCGCCGTCGGTGACGACCTTGCCGCCCTCCAGGAGCAGCTCCGCGTGGGCCCACGCCGGGTGGTACGAGCCGTTCTTGCGGCGGCCGATCTCCAGCAGCGCCTCGCGGACGTGCTCGCAGGTGTTCTTCACCGCGCCACCGGTCATGTACGTCTGCCGGGAGGCGGACGTGGAACCGGCGGAGCCGACCTGGGTGTCGGCCGGGTGGATGGTCACCTGCGTGACGCCCAGCTCCGTACGGGCGATCTGCGCGTGGACGGTGACGCCGCCCTGGCCGACCTCCGCCATGGCCGTGTGGACCATCGCGACGGGCTGGCCGTTGATGACCTCCAGGCGCACGCGGGCGGTGGAGTAGTCGTCGAAGCCCTCGGAGAAGCCGACGTTCTTGATGCCGACCGCGTAGCCGACGCCGCGGACGACGCCCTCGCCGTGGGTGGTGTTGGAGAGGCCGCCGGGCAGCGCGCGGACGTCCGCGTTCTCGCCGGCGGTCTCCCACTGGCGCTCCGGCGGCAGCGGGCGGGCCTTGACCCGGCGCAGCAGCTCGGCGACCGGGGCCGGGGAGTCCACGACCTGGCCGGTGGGCATGATCGTGCCCATCTCCATGGCGTTCAGCTGGCGGAACTCGACCGGGTCCATGCCCAGCTTCGCCGCGAGCTTGTCCATCTGGGCCTCGTACGCGAAGCAGGCCTGGACGGCGCCGAAGCCGCGCATCGCGCCGCAGGGCGGGTTGTTCGTGTAGAGCGCGATCGCCTCGATGTCCACGTCGTCGATGACGTACGGGCCGACCGAGAGGGAGGACGCGTTGCCGACGACGGCCGGGGAGGCCGAGGCGTAGGCGCCGCCGTCGAGCACGATCTTGCACTTCATGTGCGTGATCTTGCCGTCCTTGGTGGCGCCGTGCTCGTACCAGAGCTTCGCCGGGTGGCGGTGCACGTGGCCGAAGAAGGACTCGAAGCGGTTGTAGACGATCTTGACCGGCTTGTTCGTGGCCAGGGCCAGGAGGCAGGCGTGGATCTGCATCGAGATGTCCTCGCGGCCGCCGAAGGCACCGCCGACGCCCGAGAGCGTCATGCGGACCTTCTCCGGCGGGAGGCCGAGGACCGGGGCGATCTGCTGGAGGTCCGAGTGCAGCCACTGGGTGGCGACGTAGAGGTCGACGCCGCCGTCCTCGGACGGCACGGCCAGACCGGACTCCGGGCCGAGGAAGGCCTGGTCCTGCATGCCGAAGGTGTACTCGCCCTCGACGATCACGTCGGCGCGCTTGCGGGCCTCTTCCACGTTGCCGCGGATGATCGGCTGGCGGTGCACGATGTTCGGGTGCGGGACGTGACCGGAGTGGTGGTCGTCGCGGCCCGGGTGGATCAGCGGCGCGTCGGCGGCGAGGGCGGAGGCCTCGTCCGTGACGAGCGGCAGCTCCTTGTAGTCGATCTTGATCTTGGCGGCCGCGCGGCGGGCGGTCTCCGGGTGGTCGGCGGCCACGAGGGCGACCGGCTCACCGTGGTGGCGCACCCGGCCGTTGGCCAGGACCGGGGTGTCCTGGATCTCCAGGCCGTAGTTCTTCATCTCGGCCGGCAGGTCGTCGTACGTCAGCACCGAGTAGACGCCCGGCATGGCCAGGGCCTCGGAGATGTCGATGGAGACGATCTCGGCGTGGGCGACGGTGCTGCGCAGGGTCTGGCCCCACAGCATGTCCTCGTGCCACATGTCCGAGGAGTACGCGAACTCGCCGGTGACCTTGAGGGTGCCGTCCGGACGGAGCGTGGACTCGCCGATGCCGCCCTTGGTGTGGTTCTGGGTGACGTTCGTCGGCGTACCCACGGTGCGGGTGTTCTGAGCCATGATCAGACCGCCTCTCCCTGACGGGCGGCCGCGAGGCGGACCGCGTCGAGGATCTTCTCGTAGCCCGTGCAGCGGCAGAGGTTGCCGGACAGGGCCTCACGGATGTCCTGGTCGGACGGGTCGGCGTTCTGCTCCAGGAGAGCGTCGGCCTGGACCAGCAGACCCGGGGTGCAGAAACCGCACTGGACCGCGCCGGCGTCGATGAACGCCTGCTGGATGTTGGAGAGCGCGGCGCCCTCGCCCGTCTGGGAGTCGGTGCCCTTGGCGGACCACGCCTTGGCCTCGTCCGTGGAGACGCCCTTGCCGCCGCCGCACGCGCCGGTGCCGCAGGAGTGGCCGTGCTCGTCGCGCTGCTTGGCGAAGTCCGCCAGGCCCTCGACGGTCACGACGTCGCGGCCCTCGACCTGGCCGGCCGCGACCAGACAGGAACAGACCGGCACGCCGTCGAGGCGGACGGTGCAGGAACCGCACTCGCCCTGCTCGCACGCGTTCTTGGAGCCGGGCAGGCCCAGGCGCTCACGCAGCACGTAGAGGAGGGACTCGCCCTCCCAGACGTCGTCGGCTTCCTGCGGACGACCGTTGACGGTGAAATTGACGCGCATGATTACGCAGCCCCTTCAAGCGAGCGGCCGTTCGTGCCGCGGTACTGCTCCCAGGTCCAGACGAGCTGGCGGCGAGCAAGGATGCCAACCGCGTGGCGGCGGTACTTCGCCGTGCCGCGGACGTCGTCGATCGGGTTGCAGGAGGCGGACGCGAGCTCACCGAACTGCTTGGCGATCGACGGGGTGATGACCTTGCCGTTGTCCCAGAAACCGCCCTCTTCGAGCGCGGCGTTCAGGAACTCCTCGGCAGCCTTGGCCCGGATCGGGGTCGGGGCCGCCGAGGCGATGCCCGTACGCACGGTGCGGGTGTCGGGGTGCAGCGCGATGCCGAAGCCGCAGACGGCGATGACCATCGCGTTGCGGGTGCCGACCTTGGAGTACTGCTGCGGGCCCGTGGCGTTCTTGATGTGGACCGTCTTGATGAGCTCGTCGGCGGCGAGCGCGTTGCGCTTCACGCCGGTGTAGAACTCGTCGATCGGGATCAGGCGGGAGCCGCGCACCGACTCGACCTCGACGTGGCAGTCGGCGGCGAGCAGGGCGGGGTGGGAGTCACCGGCGGGCGAGGCGCAACCGAGGTTGCCGCCGACACCGCCTCGGTTGCGGATCTGCGGGGACGCGACCGTGTGCGAGGCGAGCGCGAGACCCGGCAGCGTCGCGCGCAGGTTCTCCATGATCTGGGTGTACGGGACGGAGGCGCCGAGCTTGGTGACCTCCTCGCCGACCTCCCACTCCCGCAGCAGTTCGATGCGGTTGAGGTCCAGGAGGTATTCCGGACGGCGGTGGTCGAAGTTGATCTCGACCATGATGTCGGTGCCACCCGCAATCGGCACAGCTGTGGGGTACTCGGCCTTGGCGGCGAGTGCCTCCTCCCAGCTGGCGGGGCGAAGGAAGTCCATGTGCGGCTCTCTTCTTCTTAATCGGGTCGTTCACTTCAAGCCAGGAGGCCGAAGGGCCCTCGACTGGTCGTTCACGTGCTGTTAACGCGGTGTGGAGCCAGTACACAAGCCCGGTGTCCCTCGGGTGCAGTCACCGAAACCATGAAGGAGTTGGCTGGCGGCCTCCTTCGTCTTGTAGATTCGTATGAAAGGCAGGATGCGACGACCTGCCCGATTTCCAACGGCAACATTCGAGACAGATCGGCGGCGACATCATGCGGCTGCGCGCACTGCTGGAAACCGAGGCGCTGGGGCTGCGGCTGCTGGGCGGCGAGGAAGAACTCGACCGGACGGTCCGCGGGGTCATGACGACCGACCTGAGGGATCCCAGCCGATACCTGACGGGGGGAGAACTTGTACTCACAGGCCTCGCATGGCGAAGAAATTCAGCCGACTCCGAGCCATTCGTACGAATCCTCGCGAGCGCGGGGGTAGCGGGCCTCGCGGCCGGCGAAGCGGAACTGGGAGACATCCCGGATGATCTGGTTTCGGCCTGTGTGCGAAACCGGCTCCCGCTCTTCGCGGTGAACGAGGACGTTGCATTCGCCACCATCACGGAATACGTGGTGCGGCAGGTTTCCGGGGAGCGCGCGGGCGACCTCGCGGCGGTCGTGGACCGCCACCGGCGCCTGATGACCTCGGGCCCCGCGGGCGGCGGACCCGATGTGGTGCTGGATCTGCTCACCACGGACCTCGATCTGCGGGCCTGGGTGCTCTCCCCCACCGGCCGGCAGATCGCCGGAGCGGGCGAGCCGCTGGCGCCGGGGATCTGCGCGACGCTGGCGAGCGAACACCTCGCGGCGGTCCGGACGGGCCGCAGGGGCCCGCACCGGCTGTCCATCCAGGGTATTACCTACTCCCTCTTCCCGATCAGGGGACACGGCCGCGGCCCTGGTCAGGCCACCCGCGACGTGCGCGAGAGCGTCCTGTCGGACTGGCTGCTGGCCGTCGAGGCGGACGCGGGCGACTGGCCCGCCGAGCGCCTGGACCTGCTCCAGGGCGTCACCCAGCTCATCGCCGTCGAGCGGGACCGCCGCGACGCGGCCCGTACGGTGCGCCGCCGGCTGGCGCAGGAGGTGCTGGAGCTGGTCCAGACGGGCGCCCCGCCCGCCGAGATCGCCGCCCGCCTGCGGGTGGCCGCCCCGGTGCTGCTGCCCGGGCTGGGCGCGGCCCCGCACTGGCAGGTCGTCGTGGCGCGGGTGGACTGGGAAGGCGGGGACATCCCCGGCGGCCCGGTGGCCCAGTCGCTGCTGGAGGAGATCCTGGTCGACCCGTCGCTGTCCGGACCGGAGCCGTCGGACCGGATCGCGGTGGCCCACGCCGGCGACGAGGCCATCGCGCTCGTGCCGCTGCCCGCGCTCTCCGGGGACGCCGGGGAGGACAAGGGCCCGGACTCCGCCCTGCACGCCGACGCGCTCCTGGCGGCCGTACGCGAGCCGCTGGCGGCCGGTCTGGCCGACGACGGGCGGCTCACGCTCGGCGTCAGCGCGGCCGTGCACTCCGCCGAGGGGCTGCGCGGGGCGCTGGAGGAGGCCCGGCACGCCCGCCGGGTCGCGGCGGCCCGGCCCGGCCGGGTGTGCGCGGCCGGCCACCACGAGCTGGCCTCGCACGTGCTGCTGCTGCCGTTCGTGCCGGACGACGTCCGCCGCGCCTTCACGGCCCGGCTGCTGGACCCGCTGCGGGACTACGACCGCCGGCACCGGGCGGAGCTCATCCCGACCCTGGAGGCGTTCCTGGACTGCGACGGCTCCTGGACCCGCTGCGCGACCCGGTTGCACCTGCACGTCAACACGCTGCGCTACCGGGTCGGGCGAATCGAGCAGCTGACGGCGCGCGACCTTTCGCGACTGGAGGACAAGCTCGACTTCTTCCTGGCCCTGCGCATGAGCTGACCCCGGCCCTCCCATCTGCGCACTCCTGCGGAGGGGCCGGGCAGGGGCGGCTGACGAGCCGTCCGGACTTTGTGAAAGAGTTCACCCGACCCCTTGGCCGAGGCAGCAGATCCGTGCTCTCATTTCGCCCCAGGGCTCAACGACGTGCTGCTTGGCTGCTTCGGGGAGGGCAATGTGGCGGACACCGCCATGTCCGGTGCGGGATCGACCGGGGGCGACGACCCCCTCCAGCGGGCGATATGGCGGCTGCGCTCGCGCGGCTGTTGGACGGACGCGGCGGCCCTGCTGACGCCGCACGCGCACGACGCGGGGGCGGCGGTCCAGCGCACCGCGCTCCTGGTGGAGCGGTGCCTGTTCACCGGGCAGGGCTGGTCCGACGCGGAGGACGCGCTGCGGGTGGCCGAGGCCGTGGCCCACGACGACGACGAACGGGGCGCGGCGGCCTGCGAACGGGGCCAGCTGGCGTACGCGGCGACCGTGCTCGGCGTGCGCGACCGGGCCGACGAGGCCCGCTCGGCGCTGGGCCGCGCGGCCGCACTGCTGTCCCCGGGGTCCCGGACGCGCCCGCTGCTGGACTTCCGGCGGGGCCTGGTCGCCGAGCACCTGGCGGACGCCCCGCAGGCGGCCCGGCCGGCGTACGACCGCGCTCACACGGGGGCGGTGGCGCACGGGGACACCCTGCTGCTGTCCTTCACCTGGCGCCACCTGGCCGCGCTGGCGCTGCGGGACGGCGAGGTCGCCGAGGCCCGCAAGGGCTTCGCGGAGTCCCTGCGGATCCGCGAGGACCTGGGCTTCCTGGTCGGCACCGCGCCGGCGCTGGCGGCCCTGGCCGAGGTCGAACCGGAACCCGAGGCCGCCCGCCTCCGCGCGGAGGCGCGCCGCCTCTTCCACCTCCTGGGCGGCATCCCGACCTGGCTGGCGGACCAGCTCACCCCGGCGGCCTAACCCTGCCGGTTCCCTGCGGGAGCGGCGGCAGGGATGCGGGCCGACGGCCGATGCGGTACCGCCGGGCGCCCTGCGGGGCAGCTCGATCGCTGCGCGGGGCTGGATTCGCTGCGCGAATCCAGCCCCGCCGGCGTTTGAGGCGCGGGCGCGGTAGCGCCGTGTCCTGAGCCGCGCCCGGCGACTGAGGGCGAGAACGGTTGAAGGGCGGGTAGGGGACCCGGCCGCCCCCGAAGGGCTACGCTCCGGCGAAGTGGGCCCGGACCAGCGCCTCCACCGCCACGAGATCGCGTGCGACGAGCGCATCGAGCAGAGCCGAATGCTCCGCCGCATCCGCCACCAGATCCCCCCGCCGCACCCGCGGAGCGCCCGGCAGGGGCCACTGGGCGCGCCGGTGCAGTTCCTCGGCGATGCTCACCAGCTGGCCGTTGCCCGACAGCGAGAGCACCGCCCGGTGGAAGGCCCGGTCGGCTTCCGCGTACCGGGGCAGGTCCCCCTCGGCGGCCGCCTCGGCGGCGGCGAGGGCGGCCGGCCGGAGGGACTCCCAGGTCTCGACGGGTACGGACCGGGCCAGCCGGAGCATCACCGGCACCTCGATGAGGGCCCGGACCTCGGACAGCTCCGCCTGCCCGCGGGGGGTGCGGGTCAGCACCCGGAAGCCGCGGTTGGGCAGGCATTCCACCGCCCCCTCCAGCGCCAGCTGCTGCATGGCCTCGCGGACGGGGGTCGCGGAGACCCCGAAGCGTTCGCCGAGCGCGGGGCCCGAGTAGATCTCCCCCGGCACCAGCTCCCCCTCCACGAGGGCGGCGCGCAGCGCGTCCAGGACCTGCCCGCGCACCGAATGGCGCAGCACCTTCTGCGGCGGGATCAGGGGCTCCCGCCGCCGTGGCTCCCGCTCCTGCGGCGCCTGCTCGTCCGACACCGGGGCGTGGGCCGCTCCGTGCACTCGGTCCTCCTCCGGGTCTCGACCGGTTCCGAGGATAGGTGACGGGCCCCGGGCGGCCCGGAGGAGACCGGGGGCGAGAGGGGGCTCCCCACGCTCCATGAGATCAGCTAAGGTAAGGCTTACCTTCTTCGACGACGCGTGATTCGGTGGTCCCCCATGCCCGGCTCGGCCGTTCCCGTCCTGCTCCCGTCCGCATCCGCCCCGGCCGGCTCTCCGGTGGCACGTGCGTACGAGCGCCTGGCGGCGGCCTACCCGAGCCTGCGGATCGAGGAACGCGGCGCGCACGAACCCCTCCCTCGCGGTGTGGGCTGGGTCGGTGCGCACGAGCTCGCGGAGGGCGGTCCGGCCCAGGACGCCTACCTCGCCTGGGACGACGCCCAGGTGCGACGGGACTACGGGCGCCCGGCGCGGCCCGACGTGGTGGCCGGATTCGGCCTCCACCGGTACGCGTGGCCCGCCTGCCTGCTGATCACCGTCCCGTGGTTCCTGGAACGCCGGGTGCCCCGGATGCCCGTGGAGCAGGTCGCGTTCCACCGGACCCGGGGGCGCCTGTCCGTACGGGTCGAGGAGTTCGCCTGCCTGCCGGACGACCCGGCGGCCTCCCTCCCCGGGGCGCGGGTCGTCCCCGGCGAGGAGGCCCTGCGGGGTGAGGTGCGGGCAGCGGTGGCCCAGCACCTCGGACCGCTGCTGGAAGGCTTCGGCCCGCGGATGCGGCGGCGGCGCCACGCCCTGTGGGCGATGGCGGCCGACGAGGTGGTCGAGGGGCTCTGGTACGTGGGGAGCCTGCTGGGCGAGGAGCGGCGGGCCGTGCGCGAGCTGGAGCTGCTGCTGCCCGGTGCGCTCGCCCCCTACACGGCCGGCGCCGGCTTCCGCACCCTCAGCGGGCACGGCGGCGCCGAACTGACCACCCGGGACCGCGCGAGCTGCTGCTTCTCCTACACCATCGACCCGACGGACACCTGTACGACCTGCCCGCGCACCTGCGACGCCGAGCGCGTCACCCGGCTCACGGCGGCCGCCGCCTGAACCCACCCGTGCGGATGAAGTGGATTCGAACTCAACTCGCCCTGAACGAGCGCCCGTTCGACCCACAACACCCTATCCGACGGGACCCGCCCCCCGATGGCGTCCACTTGCCCCGAAACCCACGTGCACCACTGACCGGCTGCGCCACTATGGCGCCCGGAAAGCCGCATACGCGAGGCAAGGGACATCCGCATGAGACTGACCGACATATCGCTGGACTGGCTGCTGCCCGGCAGCCTGCTGATCCTGGGCGTGCTCGCGGCAGTGGCGGTGGTGGCCCGTGGGAAGCGTGAGGGCGAGAAGGCGACGGCCGACGACAGCTGGGAACGCAGCGAGGAACGCCGCCGCCGCAAGGAGGCCGTCTACGGGACCGCCTCCTACGTCCTGCTGTTCTGCTGTGCGGCGGTCGCCGCCGCGCTCTCCTTCCACGGGCTCGTCGGCTTCGGCCGGCAGAACCTCAACCTCTCCGGCGGCTGGGAGTACCTGGTCCCCTTCGGCCTCGACGGCGCCGCCATGTTCTGCTCGGTGCTCGCCGTCCGCGAAGCCAGCCACGGCGACGCGGCCCTCGGCTCCCGGATGCTGGTCTGGCTCTTCGCCGGGGCGGCCGCCTGGTTCAACTGGGTCCACGCCCCCCGCGGTACGGGCCACGACGGCGCCCCGCAGTTCTTCGCCGGGATGTCGCTCTCGGCGGCGGTGCTCTTCGACCGGGCCCTGAAGCAGACCCGCCGGGCGGCCCTGCGCGAACAGGGCCTGATCCCGCGCCCGCTGCCGCAGATCCGCATGGTCCGCTGGCTGCGGGCCCCCCGGGAGACCTTCGGCGCCTGGTCGCTGATGCTGCTGGAGGGGGTGCGCACCCTCGACGAGGCGGTGGACGAGGTGCGCGAGGACAAGAAGGAGCGCGAACAGGACCGGCACCGCAGGCGGGAACAGCACCGCCTCGACCGCGCCCGCATCAAGGCGCTGGGCCGGCAGCACAGGGCGTTCGGGCGTGCCCGGGCGCGTCAGGTCGACCTGCCGGGGCTCGCCCCCGGAGCGGGCTCCGCGCCGGTCGGCGCGGAGCCCGCCATATCGGAAGCGGGACAGCTGCCCCTGCTACCACTGGGAGGGACCCCCAGAAGGCCCTCGCTGCAAGCCGTGAACGGAACCGAATCCCCTGATCCGTCCGGCTCCCGGACGGTGGACCTCACCGCCGAGGACGACACCCAGACGATCCCCCGGCTCGACTCCCTGGAGCGCAAACTGAAGGACCTGGAGCAGCAGTTCGGCTGACCGGACCGCACATGACACCGAGGCGGGGCACCCCCGGGGCGCCCCGCCTCCGCACGCTCAGGCCCGGGCCGCGCCCGCGGCACCGAGCTCGAACCAGACGACCTTGCCGGACCCCATCGCGAGCGGGTCCACGCCCCAGGCGTCGGCCAGCGCCTGCACCAGGACCAGCCCGCGGCCGTGCGTACCGTCGTCGGCGGACGGTACGTGCGGCCGGGGCAGGCGGGCGGCGTGGTCGCGGACCTCGACCCTGAGCCGGCCGCCCCGGACGGTCGCGGACACCTCGGCGCCCTGGTCGGTGTGGACGAGGGCATTGGTGACCACCTCGGTGATCAGCAGCTCCGCCACCTCGGCCGTCTCGCCCCGGCAGCGGTGGCGCACCAGCTCCCTCAGGGCCCTGCGGACCTCCCCCACCGCCCTCAGGTCGGCCCGGCGCACGCTCCGCGCCATCTCGGCGCGGTCCTGCCCGTCACCCTCCGACGGCTCCCGCGCCACCGGCCGCCCGGTCCTCCACGTCTTCCCGGTGCTCGCCCCCACCCGCACGGCGACATACCTCCCCGTATTGCGCTGCCCGTGGTCTCGAACAGGTCTACGGGATGCATGCCCTCGGCGACGGTGCGCACTCCTTCGGCCTCGACTGCCGGACACCTTCCGGAGGTCGGATCGAGCCGTTCGGGCCGTCCCGGCGTGCCCCGGGGGCGGCACGGCCGCGTCGGCGGATCATGCGAATCCGGCCACCGTCCCGGCACCGGTCTTCGGCGGAACCGACAGGGCGCCGCGGCCCGCCACCACGCCCGCCGGCGCGGAGCCCCCGTCCGGAAAGCATCCCCCGAACCGGCCGTGAGCTGCTCGGGCCCCTCCCCCGGGGCCCCAAGGGCGCCCGCCGCGCGGACGATCGCGGCGGAGTCCGGGCTCCGGTTCGTCGTTCCGCACGAAGGAAGGCCGAAAACCGGCATTCCCCCACCCGCCGGCGTCCGGTGAGGAGTTGCCGAAGAAGGTCACTTTGACGGGCAGGCCCTACTGCACCGGGGGGAGGAAATCTCCCCTCGGCACCGGGCAACCGCCGTCACCCGACGGCGGCACCCCTTGACGGCGGGGGCCCGCGCACCGGGCACCACCCGCCGTTCGAGGAACGATAACGCGCCGTCCACGCATTGCACATGTCCGCGTCGAAGCCGAACACCACTGCTGGGCAGGGGAGTTCACGGAGCGCTGCGCGGTCACGCCTCCCAGAGCGCGGCGGCCGTACGGTCGTCGGCGTAGCCCTTGAGGCGGAGCTGGGTGTCGGCGAGGAAGGCCGCCAGACCCGGCGGCTCCCCGTGCGACCAGCGGGCGGCGAGCTCGGCCGGGAGCAGGTCCTCCTCGCGCATGGGCTCCGCGAGGCCGCCGGAGCAGAGCAGCAGGGTGTCGCCCGGGCGGGCCACCGAGGCCCGGAAGCGGAAGCCGACTGCCGGGGCGGCGGCGTCCTCCTCCAGGTCCTGCCAGCGGCCCGCCCGCAGCCGGAACACGCCGCCGGCGCCGGCGCCGAAGCAGATCCGGTGGGGGCAGTCCGGGTCCAGGGGCAGCAGGAGCCCGCGCAGCCCGGCGGTGTACGCCTCCTCGGCGAGCCCGAGCTCGGCGGCGCGGGCCCGCAGCCGCCCGTAGCCGCGGTCGGTCAGGCGCTGCAGCCCCGACAGCAGGGCCTCGCGCCGGCCCGCCCGGATGTCGTCGGCGAGCCGCTCCCGGCTGCGCCCGACGGCCGCCGCGACGAGGTGCCCGAGCTCGGCGGCCGCCTCCCGGGCCCCCGGGGCGGCCCGGTCCCCGCCGGCCAGCACCACCAGCACCAGGGCCCCGTCACCGCTGCCGAAGCGGGCGGTGAGCAGGAAGTCCCGCCGGGCCTCGCCCCGGTAGCGGGCGGAGTCCCCGCGCAGGGAGGCGGCCCGCAGGGTGTACGTCCCGTAGCGGGCGCCCTCCAGGACGGTGTCCGGGGTCAGGAAGTCCAGCGCGGCCGGGTCGGCGGCGGGCAGTGCTCCCGGCTCGGCGGCGTAGGTGGGCGCGCGGTCGCCGAGGTGCTGCACGGCGGGCCGCTCGGGCGGCGGGGCCGGGGCGGGCGGCACGGCCAGGTCCCCCTGCGCGTACCCGGTCCGCCCGGTCACCCGCGGGTCCGGCGGCGGGGCCGGTTCCGGCGGGGCGGGGGGTGCCGGGGGCACGGCGGCCCGGTACCCGGGCGGGGGCGGCGGTACGGGCGGGGGCGCGGGGACGGGCCCGGGGGCGGGCGCGGGGGGAGCCGGCGGCGGGGCCTGCGGCGGCACCTGCGGCGGCTCCCGCCCGGCCTCCCCGGAGACCTGCGCGGGCTCCCGGCGGGGGCCCGGCACGGCGGGTTCGGGCGGGGCCGGGTCCGTCACGAGGACCGACGCCGAGCGGAAGCGCTGGTCCAGGGTGTCCCCCGGGTCGGGGTCGGGGGCGGGGCCCGCGTCGGGGTCCTCGTAGAGCTTCTGCCACCAGTCCTGCGCGCCCTGCTGACTCATGCCCCCATTCTGGGCGCGACCGGGCGGCGGAAAACCCCGAATCCGGGAAAAGGGCCCACCGGGCCGCGACCCCGTGCTCCCCTCCCCCACCACCCGTACGTACGGGCGGATTTCGTACGTCAGATCGCCCCTCCCGGAAAGCGGAGGCGGCAGCACCTTGGCGGAGGGGCGGGGGATGCGGCGAAGATGGCGGCGGCGGAATCGCGCCGTGGCCGCTTCCCGCCAGGAACGGCTCAGGGGAATGGGGGGTGGACGGGTTGCTGGGAGCGATAGGCCTGGACGAGGGCCAGGAATCGGCGTACCGGGCGCTGGTGGCACTGGGAGCGGCCGAGGTGCCCGACCTGGCGCACCGGCTGACCCTGCCGGTGCCGCAGACCGAACGGGCCCTGCGGCACCTGGAACGCCACGGGCTGGCGGCCCGCTCCTCGGCGCACCCGGGCCGCTGGGTGGCCGCACCGCCGGGCGTCGCCCTGGAGGCCCTGCTGACCCGGCAGCGGGACGAACTGGAACGGGCGGAGACCGCCGCCGCGCTGCTGGCCCGGGAGTACCGGGCGGAGGCCGCCGAACCGGCGGTGCACGACCTGGTGGAGGTGGTCACGGGCGCGAGCGCCGTGGCCCGCCGCTTCCAGCAGCTCCGGCTGGGCGCGCGGGAGCAGGTCTGCGCGCTCCTCGCCGACCGGCCCCGGGGGGTGTCCGGACCGGAGGACGGCACCGGGGACCGGGCGGCCGTACGGGGCGTCGAGTACCGGGTGGTCATCCAGCGCGAACTGCTGACCCTGCCCGCCGGCATGCGGGAGGCCTCCAGCGCCCTGGCCCGCGGACAGCGGATCCGGGTGGCGGCGACGGTCCCCACGAAGCTGCTGATCGCGGACGGCACCCTCGCCATGGTCCCGCTGACGGCCCGCGGGGCGGAGCCGGCGGCCCTGGTGGTGCACGCGTCGGGCCTGCTCGAATCGCTGCGGGGCCTCTTCGAGGCGGTGTGGCGGGAGTCCCTCCCGCTGCGGCTGGGCGCCACGGGCCACCCCGAGGAGGGCGACGGCGGCCCCGACACCATCGACCTGGAGATCCTCTCCCTGCTGCTGGCGGGGATGACGGACGCGAGCGTGGCCAAGCACCTGGAACTCGGACTGCGGACGGTCCAGCGGCGGGTGAAGGGACTGATGGAGCTGACCGGCGTGACGACCCGGCTCCAGCTGGGCTGGCACGCGTACGAACGGGGCTGGGTGGCCCGATAGCCGGGGGTCGGTCACGCTGGGCGCATGGATCTGCCGCAGCTGCTCCTGGTGGGCCTGGTGCTGCTGCTCGGGGTGGTGGGGGTCCTGGTCCCGGGGGTACCGGGCACCCTGCTGGTCTGGGCGGGACTGCTGTGGTGGTCCCTGCACGAGCGTTCCGCGGCCGCGTGGGCGGTCCTGGTCGCGTCGACGGCCCTGCTGCTGGTGGTGCAGGTGGTGAAGTGGCAACTGCCGCCGAGGCGGCTGCGGGGCATCGGCGTCACCCGCCGGATGGCCGCCTACGCGGGCGCGGGCGCGGTGGCGGGCTTCGTCCTGCTGCCGGTGGTGGGGGCGGTGCCGGGGTTCGTGGGCGGCATCTACCTGTGCGAACGCCGGCGGCTGGGCACGCACGGGGAGGCGTGGGCGTCGGTCCGGGCGGTGATGCGGGCGGTGGGGACGAGCGTGCTGGTGGAGTTGCTGGCGTGCCTTTCGGTGACGGCGGCGTGGCTCGGCACGGTCCTGGCCGGCCCCCCTTCTTGACGCGCCGCTCGCGCGGCTCGGCCGCAGGCGGCCTCCCCGGCTTCGCGCCGCTGCGCCGGACTCCGTCCGGCGGCCTGTCGGGCGGGGCCGGTTCGGGTGGCCGATGCCGGTGGGCGGGTGCGGGCGGGTGAGCCGCTGCGCGGAGCGGGTCCCCTACCCACCCTTCCACCGTTCCCAGGGGCTCCGCCCCTGACCCCGTACGGCGCTACCGCGCCCGCGGCGCCCCACCCCGGCCGGCGGGGATCATCCCCCGCCCCGGGGGGTGGG
>NZ_JBIVEG010000046.1:0-8383 GCF_044747545.1 Streptomyces sp. NPDC090077 | reverse complement strand
TCCCCCCCCCGGCCGCACCCCCCCCCCCCCCCCAACCGCCGGCGAGGCTGAAATCAGCCTCGCCGGCGTTTGAGGCGCGGGGGTCTGGGGGCGGAGCCCCCAGGGGGTCCGGGGCGCAGCCCCGGGGAACGGGCGAAGGGCGGGTAGGGGACCCCGCCCCGCGCAGCGGCGCACCCCGCCCGGCAGGGGCGGCGCCGCACCCGCACCCCCCGGCCAGGGCAACGGCGGGGGCAGTACCCGCCACCGCCCGGCCAGGGCAAGGGTCAGCGGCCCCGCTTGGCGGCGTAGTTCGCCCGGCCCACCGCCGACTTCATGCGCCAGTCGCGGGCGATCTCCGCCCGCAGCCGGGCGTCCGTCTTCGCGACGATCCGCTGGTTCTCGCGCAGCAGCTTGCGGTAGCTGTCCAGACGGCGTTCCGGGAGCGCCCCCTCGGCCACCGCCGCCAGCACCGCGCAGCCCGGCTCCGCCTCGTGCGCGCAGTCGTGGAAGCGGCACTGCTCGGCGTACTCCTCGATCTCGGAGAACACCTGCCCCACCCCCGCCTCCGCGTCGAAGAGCCCGACGCCGCGCAGTCCCGGGGTGTCGATCAGGACCCCGCCGCCCGGCAGGGCGAGCATGTTGCGGGTGGTGGTGGTGTGGCGGCCCTTGCCGTCGACATCGCGGGTCTCCTGGACGTCCATCACGTCCGCGCCGAGCAGCGCGTTCGCCAGGGTGGACTTGCCCGCGCCGGAGATGCCGAGCAGCACGCTGGTGCCGTCGGCGACGACCGCGGCGAGGACGTCGGTGCCCTCGCCGGTGTGGGAGGAGACGGTGAGCACCTGGACGCCGGGCGCGGTGGTCTCCACGTCCTGGACCAGGTAGGCCAGTGCGGCCGGGTCCGGGACGAGGTCCGCCTTGGTCAGGACGAGGAGCGGCTGCGCCCCGGACTCCCAGGAGTCCGCCGACGTACGCAGCAGTGCCTCACCGCTCGAACTGGACATCGCGAGCGCGAGGAACCGTTCGATCCGCCCCAGGTCGAGTTCGACCGCGAGTGACACACAGATGACGATGTGATCGATGTTAGTGGCCAGCACTTGGCCCTCGGACCGCTTGGAGGAAGTCGACCGCACGAAGGCGGTCCGGCGAGGCAGCAGAGTCCGCACGTACCGCGGATCGCCGCCTTCAGGATCGACGGCGACCCAGTCCCCCGTGCACACGACCTTCATCGGATCACGGGGAACGACGAACTCGGTGTCGGCACGGACGACACCGTCAGGGGTGGCCACATCACACTGACCACGATCGACCCGGACGACCCGGCCCGGGACCAGGCCCTGGGCGGCGTACGGGGCGAACTCGGCCTCCCAGCCCTTGTCCCAGCCGTAGACGGCGAGCGGGTGCTGGACAGTGGAAAGAGAAGACGGGTGGAGCGGAGCGTTGAACAAGGGGAACCCTTCGAAGGGTGGCCCCGGCGGCGCGCTCCGAGCGCGCGGATCGAATGGGTGTCAGCCGGAGACCACAGGGGTGGGAACGATGAACTCCTGAATGCGGGCAGAGCCCGTCACCATGACAGTCATCAATGTCCTCACCTCCTGCTTCTTCTCAACGAACCAACACCGTTCCCTCAGCAACGACACAGCCGTGCCTCGGAACGAGCAGAACCATAGCCCCACCCCAGGACGCGGCACCACCGATTAAATTCTGGGCCCCACCTGCACGACCCCGACAGCCGGCGGACCAGCGTCACGCCGCAAGTCGTACAGCATCCTGGGCGAGGACCTGGGTCCTGCCGACCTCAACGAACGGCCGCCTGTAGCTCACGGCGATCCCGGAGCACGTGGTGAACTCCACCAGTTCGTACCGCAGTACACCCCCGACCGGAACAGTCGCGGTGTCCAGAGCGGCAGCCAACGCAGGCAGCTCGGCAGCGAACTCCCACGAAGTCGATACGAGGGAGAAAACACCAAGCTCGGGAAGGTCCGCCAGCCGAAAGCCGAGTCGGACCTCCGGTATCGGCCCGCGACCTGCCTGAGCTGCCGCCTTGCGGTCAGCCAGGCTCGCCGGACATCCACACAGCGATCCACGTGCGCCCGCCGGCTCCAGGAACCGAGTTCCGTCGCAGACATGGAAGGTCTCACCGGCTCCGCGCATCACCATGCGAAGCGAGACGGCCCCGCGGCCACCCAGCAAGACAGGGATGTGATCGCGGCGAGTCAGGACCTCGACGACATGCTCGTCTTCGGTGTCCAACAGCTGCGGCACACCTCCATAGAGCCCACCCACAGCGTCAGCGACCGCATGGTCCTCCGTTGTAACGCGCCACGCCGACACCGCAATGGGCCTTCCACCTCGCTGTCGCGCCACCTGAAAGCGGCCCACGGGACCGCCCCTAGGCGGGTGCGGCAGGTCGGCCCTGCCATCGTCAAGGTTCCGATCCCGGATGGAGCTGGGATATGAGCGGGGAGACATGGTCTACCTCCGGTAGCGAGATATTCAGTCCACCCAAGGATCCGAAACACTCGCCGCTTGCCCTAACCGGGATTCACCTGTAGTGAGATGCCAACCCGCACGTCATCAGGTCCAAGCAGGGTCTGACCGGCTCCACCAGCACCTCTGCGTCACGGCAGGCGTGAGCGTGTGCTCTACGGACAGCGAGTCCGGGCCCTCAGAGGCCGAAGAAACTCTCTGTGAAACGGGCTGGTACAGCGCGGCCGACGTGATGCCGACGGTCCTGGACTGCAACATGAACCTCGTGCCCGGGTGCCGACGAAGACGGCATCGTGCGCTTCCTCCTTGCCGCGGGCACGTCAGGATGCTCTTCAAGGAAAACACGTCGATCTCCGGCGCCGAGGTCGGCTGCCAGGGCGAGGTCGGCTCAGCCTGTTCTGTGGCAGCGGGCGCCCTCGCCGAGGTCCTGGGCGGCTCTCCTGAGCAGGGAGAGAACACCGCCGAGCTGGCATGGAGGACAACCTGTGCCTCACCTGCGACCCGGTCGGCGGCCTGCTCCAGCTACCGGGCATCGAGGGCAACGGCATGGCGGCGGTCAATGCCGTCACGACGGCGAACATCTCGATGCGCGGCGACGGCAGCCACCTGGTCTCCCTCGACAAGGTCATCAAGACCATGAAGGCAACGGGCGCCGCATGAACGTCAAGTGCAAGGAGACCGCCCGCGGCGGCCTCGCGGTGAACATCATCAAGTGCTGACGTCCTAGGTGTATTGATCACGAGCGTTGTTAACGCTGGTCAGGTCTTGATCATGGCGAAGACCTCCGGTGTGGTGGAGGTGTCTAGGCTCCACACCACGCACGGAGGTCTTCGTGTCACACCGTAACGCCCGGCTGACCGTTCACGGCAGGCGGATTCTGGTCGAGAGAGTCCTCGCGGGCCGGCCAGTCGCGCACGTGGCCGCCGAGATGGGCATATCGAGGCCCACGGCCCACAAGTGGGTCCGCCGTTGGAAGAGCGAAGGTGACGTGGGTCTGGCCGACCGCTCCAGCAGGCCGGGCAGGACCCCGCACCGGACACCGGCCGCCGTGGAAGAGCGAGTCTGCGACCTGCGGCGGACCCGAAAGCTCGGGCCCGCCCGGATCGGCCCGATCGTGGGACTGCCGCCCTCGACCGTGTATCGGATCCTCACCCGTCACCGGCTCAACCGCCTGGCCTGGCTCGACCGCCCGACCGGCACCGTGATCCGCCGCTACGAACGCGACCGTCCCGGTGAACTCGTCCACGTCGACGTGAAGAAACTCGGCCGGATCCCCGACGGCGGTGGACACCGGGTCCTGGGCCGTGACGCGGGCCGGCCGATCCGCGGCATGGGGTTCGACTACATCCACTCCGCCGTCGACGACCACTCCCGCCTCGCCTACAGCGAGATCCACCCCGACGAGAAGGTCGCGACCTGCGCCGGCTTCCTGGCCCGCGCGGCCACGTTCTTCCACCGCCACGGCATCACCCGCATCGAACGGGTCCTGACCGACAACGCCTGGGCCTACCGCAAGGGCCTGGCCTGGAAGGCCGTCCTGGCCGACCTCGGCGCGAGCGGGAAACTCACCCGCGCCTACCGACCCCAGACCAACGGCAAGGTCGAACGCTTCAACCGCACACTCCTCGACGAATGGGCCTATCTCCGCCCCTACACCTCGAACGACGAGCGGACAGCAGCCCTGACAGACTTCCTCCACACCTACAACCACCACCGCTGCCACACCGCACTGGGCGGACACCCGCCCATCAGCCGCGTCAACAACCCTGCGGGCCAATACACCTAGGCTCTGACCAGCGCGTTTGCCTCTTTCAGCGCTGTCAGGCCCTTCCTTGCCTGTACGGTGAAAGTCCCTGAAGAACCTCACGGCCTACCCGGCGGCGCCCCTCCAGCAACGACCGCGGGCGGTTCATCGGAATCCCCTGGCAGTGCCAGGCTGCGTCTGCAGAAGTAAGGGGTCACCAGGTCTGGTGTCTGGGTGGCCTCCGGCGGGACCTCTGCTGGTCGCATCTCACGCCTTACGGTCATTCCAGTTTCCAGGCGAGCGGTCCACCGACGCCGACGAGACAGCCCTCGGCGTCGGTGATGACGTGGCGGTTGACGGAGTACCGGTTAGTTCTTAGCGCATGAGGGAACGAAGCATTCGCCGGAGTCAAGATGGGCACCCCCGCAGAGTGAGGTGTTGCATCGCCGTGCTCCAGAACGGCTCCCGCGCCCTAATCACACCCGCCCCAAGAACAACTCACCCGCGACCAGCGATGGAGCCATCCCCTTCGATCATTTCGCGTGAAATTCGTTCGAGAACCGCATCAGCGTTTGGATCGTCGAATCCCATGCGCCCTGTCTGACGATTGTACCTATTTACGAGCACCTGGGGCCAAGGCGAAGCAAGTCCACTGATCCTGACGTATTCACCCATCTCCGCGTCGGCCGGAGTTTTAACATGCTGAAGATCCACCAGCAGATCCGGCACCTTGAAGAACCTCGGCAGATGAAAAAACCGGTCATGTCGACCAAGAATTATCTGCTTGCTCGCCGCACGAAATTCTCTAGAATCCTTCTGTAGCTTCTTGCGACGTTCATTCTCGGCCTTACTCCAGCCTCCACTCGGCATGGCGGCATCTTTGACCTGAATCCATTCCGTCTCAGCGGCGCTCCAGGAACGAAACGGCTCGACCTCAAGGAGAGGATCCGCCGCGAGCAACAGATGCCTGTCTGCCTTTTCGTTGGCGAGGTCACAACTGGGCGTGAGTTGCACCCAGTAACTCTGGGTCTCCTGATGCAGAAGAAGGTCACCCGTATCAAACGCATCCCCCATGGGGGGGATGACGTAGATACGGGACGGATGCCAATTGCTGGGCAAACCCAAAGCGCGCCCTACAGGGCCACGCAGTCGATCTTCCCCATTGAGCGCAAGCGTCAACTCTAGCGACCGAGCCAAACGAGCCACAAGAAGGGTCGTCTTCTCCTCAGCATCGTAGTCCCCCAGCGACGCCCATTGATCGGCGATATCCCAGAGATACTCACGGGTCACCTCTCGGACATGGTCCGCCAGACCTCGTACAGCGATCGGCAACCGGCTGTCGAATGCGGCCCGCACAGCGTCAACCAGGACGTCAGTGTGCTCCTCTTTTCCCACAACCTGGACGACGGGCGGTTGCGCTAGAGGCTCGACTCGCTCTGTGTAAGCGGTATAGAAGACGACCGGCACAAAGCGCGTATCTTTCAGATTCTCCAGCAGGCACTCTCCGGCGTCATCGCGGCCCCGATCATCACGCACATCCAGAATGACGACGTCAACCGTCTCCGCGCTCAGAATTCTCTCTGCCTCGGAAAACTCGCTGACTGGAATCACTCTCGGCGCACGACCGTAAGCAACATCCGACTGGAGAAGCTGACGCTCGACGTCGTTCCGATAGTCCTCACTGTCTTCCACAATGACAACGGTCCACTCGGGACTGGGCTCAGGCAGGTCGACGACACTAGCCGACCTTACTATCTCCGCATAGGAGTCATCTCCATGACCGCCCCCCACATTATTCTTCGCTTGCGCACCGCTTTCCGGAACTGCTCCATCAGCGTTCTCGATCACACACGTCTCCTAAAGGTCACTCGGAAGGCCGCCCCCCCGAGCCGGCTGTCGATAAGATGAAGCGCACCGTCATAAGCGTCTGCGACGCGCTCACCGACAATTGCCAGCCCGAGCCCTCCACCATCTGGCTTGCTGGAAAAATACGGCTCGAAGATGCTTGCGCGAATTTCAGGAGGCACGCCAGGGCCGCTGTCATCGATCACCAACGCCAGCGCCCCGTCTTCCTCCAACCGCTCCACCGTCAGATCCACGCATCGCGATCCCTTGGGAACGTGCTGAAGCCAGTAGAGTGAATTATCCAGCAGGTTGATGACAACCTCTTGCAGCTCGGCCGGATCAAGCGTGACGATTTCATCGACGCCACCCACCGTGACCTCTGCACCAACCTTTGCAGCCCGGCTCGCAAGAACGTCCACAGCCGAATTGATCGTCTCCAGCATGCTTACCTTCTTAGGCCGCCCTCGCCGACGGCCTCCGAAGGGGGCAATTCGCTTGAACAACTGGGCTAGATAGTCCGCTTGCCTATCAACCGTACTGACGAAACCGACGGCCTCGTCACGCAATTCACAGGCACCGGACCCGGCCAACATCCGATCCGCATCCCGGGTCACCCGGCGTATGCGACCGACTGAAAGCTGTCCGTCATGGACAACCTCGTCCACGAGTCTCCCGAGCGTGGCCAGCCTCTGATAACGGGCAAGTACCTCGCGAACGTGCTCGACTCCGGCACTGATCCTGCGTTCTGCGTTTGCTACTACGGCCGCCAAGGCATGGTCGTTCGGATGTGATCTACGAACCGCTTCTGCGACATCGGCGATGTCGATATCATCGAACAAGCCGCGGCCTCGACGCTCCCCACGCTTCGGTCTCCGTTGCTTGAATCGAGCACTCTCAAGCTCCGCAATGATTTCCGTGACAGCGCCGCGCAGGCCGTCGTAGGCTGGGCCTTGCAGCAACCCTTCACGGTTCGTCTGATCTCGGAGATCGGGGTTCGCATCTGCAGAGATGCCGACGGTGCCAATTATCTGCGAGTTACTCAGACGCATGGCGGGATTGTTAACGCGTCGGGAGTCAAGTGTGAGCCAGTCGTCGCCACGTTCGCCGAATGGCAAAACTCGAAATCCATCACGATAGACGCTTACGCCGGCCCGCTGGTCGAGCAGGTCACGAAACTGCTTGGTGGACAGGTTGAGTCCGCCTGTAGCAGTCAATTGTGAGATCGCTTCACTATCCCGGTCATAGACCCGAAGGTCGATCGAAAACGGCCCACTGGCAAGCATCCCGCCCGCGCCACGATGCTGCACATTCCGGTCGAGCTTCACTCGATGCAAGTAGGGGTCCCGACCGGGGAGCGTAATCTCCAGGTCCGCCGTTCCATCGGCTGACACAGAACCGGACAGCCGGTACGGAGGGTTCATCAGTTCGGTTGGAGGTTCAATCGGCCCAGCCAACGCCTCGAACTCTTGGGGCAGGTCGAGAACGATTTCGAAGTCGTGATTGCCGTCGACATCGGGTGGGGTAATGAGGCGAGAAAGGTCGCGACGGAGAGCGAGGAGGTCCGCCTCCTCCCAGCTACGCGTAAGGCCACCCAGGAGGAGTAGCGTGCCGCTTGAACGGCGCGGCAAGGAGACACGTTCCCACAGTGAGGCCACACGCCCGCGGTCATAGAAGTCGACCGCCGCCTGTTCGATCACATCGAGTTCTACCTCGTCGAGATAGACTTCCGGATCCCGGAACTGGCGCCAGTCGACTGCGACTACAACCTCGTTTGGCTCATCCGTCTGTCGACTGATCAACGTCATCGAGTCAGCGAGGCGCGCGGCGGCGAACCGGCCAACACCCTTCTCCCCCAAGACGCGACGGCCACGAGGGGTGGTTCTCGCTCGCATGCGGTGCGGAGTCGCGATCTCCAACCAGATGTTCGTAACCGTTTCGGCAGTCATTCCCGAACCGTCATCTAGGACTGCCAGCTCCCCCTGACCTTCTTGAAGGTCACCGGAGAAGCACAGGACGACACGGTTCGCATCGGCGTCGTAGGCGTTCTTTACTAGCTCCACGACCGCGACCGTCTCGCTACTGATGAGTTCTGTACCGATGGTGTGAAGCAGCCTCGCACGGGGGCGGAGCGTCGGCATGTTGACCTCCCAGCAGCTGATGGTAGATCACCAGACCGCCCCACGTCCGCCGCGGTCTCGGTATCCCGGTGGATGTCGGTGCGCTCGGAGTCCACCTAGGCCGTGTTTTGAAAGTGGTGCACGATGGGGTCGACCGCGTACCGATCGAAAGAAGCCTCGTGGTTGACCCCGTGCTCAAGCACGCCCTGCG
>NZ_JBIVEG010000045.1:0-45655 GCF_044747545.1 Streptomyces sp. NPDC090077 | reverse complement strand
CCCCCGCGCCTCAAACGCCGGCGAGGCTATAGATAGCCTCGCCGGCGTTTGAGGCGCGGGCGCGGTAGCGCCGTATGGGTCCGGGCGAAGCCCGGGGAACGGTGGAAGGGTGGGTAGGGGACCCCGGCCCCGCGCAGCGGCGCACGCCGGCCCGCTCCGGACCAGGGCCCCGCTCGGGAAACGCCGGAACCCCGGGGGAGTCCCCCCGGGGTTCCGTGAAGTCAAGCCGCGCCACCGCGCTACCCGCGCACCCCGCACAGGTGCAGCAGTGCCGCCACCCCCCGGTAGGGATCGGTGCGGCCGGCGCGTTCCTCGGCGGCCAGCAGCCGGTCCAGTTCCTCGTCCGGCGGCAGCTCCGCCCCGGCCTCGGTGCCGTCGGTGAAGACGCGGACCCCGTACCAGGTGTTCAGCGGTGCGCCGATGCCCGACAGCGTCGCGGTCAGGTCGGCCAGCCGGTCGGCCCGTACGTCCAGGCCCAGCCGGTTCGTGTAGTCGACGGTGTCGAAGGCGGCCAGCGCTCCCGGCCAGTCGCCCGACAGTCCGGGCCGCAGGGCGAGCGCGTCGCCGTTGCGCACGAGCAGGGACAGCAGCCCGCCGGGGGCGAGCATGCGCGCGAGTCCGGCGAGCATCGCGTCGGGTTCCGACACGTACATCAGCACGCCGTGGCACAGCACCACGTCGAAGCTGCCCGGCTCGAAGTGCGCGCCGGTCTCCCGGCCGTCGCCCTCGACCAGCTCGACCCGGTCGCGGATCCCGGCCGGTTCGGCGGCCAGCGCCGCGTGGGCGACCGCCAGCATGGCGGCGTCCTGCTCCAGGCCGGTGACGCGGTGTCCCGCCCGGGCCAGGCGCAGCGCCTGGGTGCCCTGGCCCATGCCGACGTCGAGGACCCGCAGCCGCTGCCCGACCGGGAAGCGGTGCGTGATCTGTTCCTCGACCTGTCGGCCCACGAGTTCCTGGCGGACGGCGTTGCGCAGTCCGCCCAGTCCCTCCAGCCACAGCCGGGCTCCCCCCGAGAAGCCCTCCCCCGACGATGCCCCTGATGCTCCGGGCGTCGCTCCGGTCAGGGCCGCTCTCCGCGCTTGACCTGCGGCTTGGGCAGGCGCAGGCGACGCATCTGGAGGGTGCGCATCAGACCGTAGGCGACGGCGCCGCGGCGCGGCTCGTCCGGGAAGCGCTCGTTGAGCGCCTTCCGCAGCCGGAACCACAGGCCGATGGAGTCGAGGATGATCAGGACGATCACGCCGAGCCACAGCATCAGGGCGATGTTCTGGATCGAGGGCACCTTGATCATGCTCAGTACGAGGATGATCACGGCCAGCGGCAGGAACATCTCGGCGACCGAGAAGCGCGAGTCCACGTAGTCGCGGACGAAGCGGCGCACCGGGCCCTTGTCACGGGTCGGCAGATAGCGCTCGTCGCCGTTGGCCAGCGCCTCGCGCTGGCGGGCCATCTCTTCGCGGCGACGCTCGCGGGCTCGCTTGGCGTCCTCCTTGCGGTTGCCGGTCGAGGCCACCACGGCCTTGCGCTGCGACTGGGCCACAGCACGCTTCGGCGTCGGGCGGCCCTTCGGGGCCTGCGGGTCACGGGGCTGCGAGGGGCCGGCGCTCACCTTGTCGGTGGCGGAGGCCTTCTCTTCCTTGGAGGAGCGGCTACCAAACACAAAACCCAAGCGTACGTGGTCGGGGCCACGGGCCCCACCCCGGCGGGGAACGATCCGGCAACGGCGGGCGTCTACCGAGTGCGGGACTCGTTCCGGTGCCGGGGATTCCGGGCCGCCGGAACTCCGGGATCACCTACTCCTTACGCCTGATACGGCACCGGGGTACTCGTCCTGGAGGAGGAGCGCATCCGTACTCGAACAGTGCGGTAATAGAGACAGGGCCCGTACTGTGGGTCCTGTCGGTGACCTGGAGCACAGTCCGTCTAGAAGGGGGCGCGCGAAGCCCATGAGCGGTGTCATGAAGCGTATGGGGATGATCTTCCGCGCGAAGGCGAACAAGGCCCTGGACCGGGCCGAGGACCCGCGCGAGACCCTCGACTACTCGTACCAGAAGCAGCTGGAGCTGCTCCAGAAGGTGCGCCGCGGCGTCGCCGACGTGGCGACCTCCCGCAAGCGCCTGGAGCTGCAGCTGAACCAGCTCCAGAGCCAGTCCGCGAAGCTGGAGGACCAGGGCCGCAAGGCCCTCGCCCTGGGCCGCGAGGACCTGGCCCGCGAGGCCCTGTCCCGCCGCTCCTCCCTCCAGCAGCAGGTCAGCGACCTGGAGGTGCAGCACCAGACCCTCCAGGGCGAGGAGGAGAAGCTGACGCTGGCCGCGCAGCGGCTCCAGGCCAAGGTGGACGCCTTCCGTACGAAGAAGGAGACCATCAAGGCCACCTACACGGCCGCCCAGGCGCAGACCCGCATCGCGGAGTCCTTCTCCGGCATCTCGGAGGAGATGAGCGACGTCGGCCTCGCCATCCAGCGGGCCGAGGACAAGACCGCCCAGCTCCAGGCCCGGGCCGGCGCGATCGACGAGCTGCTCGCCTCCGGCGCCCTGGACGACCAGAGCGGTCTCGGCTCCAAGGACGACATCCAGGCCGAGCTGGACCGCCTCTCCGGCGGCACGGACGTGGAGCTGGAGCTCCAGCGGATGAAGGCCGAGCTGGCCGGCGGCCCGTCCGCCCAGCAGCAGGCCATCGAGGGCGGCGCCCCGGGCACCGCCCAGCCGCACCAGTCCCAGCACCGGTTCGACAAGCAGTAGGACAGGGGCCCGTCATGATTGTCCGCATCATGGGGGAGGGCCAGGTCGAGCTGGCCGACGCGCACCTCGCCGAGCTCAACAAGCTGGACGACGAGCTCCTCGAAGAGATGGAGAGCGGTGACGAGGCGGGCTTCCGGCGCACGCTGGGCGCCCTGCTCGACGCCGTCAGGCGCCTGGGCAGTCCGCTGCCGGACGACGCGCTGGAGCCGTCCGAGCTGATCCTGCCCGCACCCGACGCCACGCTGGCGGAGGTGCGGGAGATGCTCCGCGACGACGGCCTCATCCCGGGCTGAAGCCGCCGGGCCCCCGGGGCCACCGACACCGCGCAGGACCCGTCCCGTACGTCAGGGGACGGGTCCTCCGTGCTGTTCGCGCCGCTCGGCGGGGTGCTTCTCCGGGTCGGAGAGCCCGCTGATGAAGTTCTCGAACTTGCGCCGCGGCCGGGCCCAGCGCCGGTCGTGGTGGAAGGCCCGCAGCCCCGCCCTGGCCCGCGCGCGCGGGCGGCGGGCGTAGAAGCGCTTGGCGTACGGGGACCCGGGCCGGGCCAGGCGCACCGCCCCGATCAGTGCCACGAAGGGGATCACCAGCCCGAATATCGCGGTGCGCGGCTTCCCCTTCCACAGGGCGATCAGGGCGAGGAAGAAGTTGGTGGCGGTGTTCATGACGACGAGCCCGCGGCTGTGCCGCTCCTCCGGGGAGAGCTCGTTGACCCCGAACGGCAGGAAGCCGCCCAGCACCAGCGCGACCACCGCGGCCGTCAGCACCACGATCTCCACGCTCTTGCGGCCCTGTTCGCTCCAGTAGACGTCGTCCAGGTGCAGGATCAGCGCGAACTCGTCGAGCACCAGGCCCGCCCCGAGGCCGAAGAGGACCGCCGACAGGCCCGCGCCGAAGCTGTGCCCGCCGCTGCCGACCGCCCCGAACCCGCCGATGATCACGAGGACCACTCCGGGCACCACGTGGTGGACGTGCAGACCGCCCGGGGTGATGTTCTTGAAGGGCCCCCGGCCGGCCCGGATCAGCCTCGTGATCACCCGGGTGACCAGGAACGACAGCACGAAGGACAGCAGGGCCAGCAGCAGGGGGAGCTTGCCCGGCTCGATGATGTTGCGTTCCCACCAGTGACCCACGACACCAGCTCCCGATATGACACGTATTGAGCAATTTACCGCCCACCGTAAGCGGGTAGCGTTCGCGCCGATGACAGACTCGACCGATGATCCACTGCCGCAGCCGCCCGCGGAACGCGCCTCCCTCCCCGACGGGATCCGCTTCGCCTTCGGCACGCTGACCGTCCTCCCCGCGCGCATCACCCGCTGGGACCGGCCCGCCGCCCGCACGGGCATGGCCTGCGCCCCGCTCGCCGGCCTCGCCGTCGGCCTGCTCGCCGCCGTCCCCGGGACGCTCCTGCTGCTCCTCGGCGGCGGCCCGCTGCTCGCCGCGGCCGTCACCGTCGCCGTACCGGCGGCGCTCACCCGCGGACTCCACCTGGACGGCCTGGCCGACACCGCCGACGGGCTCGGCAGCGCCAAGCCCGCCGAGGACGCCCTGCGGATCATGAAGCAGTCCGACATCGGCCCCTTCGGGGTGATCTCCCTCCTGGTCGTCTTCCTCGTCCAGGCGGCCGCCCTCGCCAACGCCTACGCCGACAGCTGGATCCGGGGCGCCCTGGCCGCCGTGCTCGCCGCCGTCACCGCCCGCCTCGCGATGACCCTGGCCTCCCGCGACGGGGTCCCCGCCGCCCGGCCCGAAGGGCTCGGCGCGGCGGTGGCCGGCGTGGTCCCCCACAGGGTGGCCGCCCGGGTCGCGGCCGCGGTCGTCGCCCTCGCCGCCCTCGCCGCCCTCCCGGCCGGCCTGCTCGCCGCCGCGCAGCACGCGGCTGCCGTCCTCGCGGGCCTGCTCGCCGCCGAACTCCTGCTCCGCCGCTGCGTCCGCCGCTTCGGCGGGGTCACCGGGGACGTCTTCGGCGCCGTCTGCGAGGTCGCCGCGACCGCCGTCCTGGTGGTCCTCGCCCTCGGCTGACCCCGGCCGCGCCTACCCTGGCGCCATGACCGATCCCGCCGCCGGCCCCGCCCGCATCCGCGTCCTGCTCGCCGACGACCAGGCGCTGCTGCGCAGCGCGTTCAAGGTGCTCGTCGACTCCGAGCCCGACATGGAGGTCGTCGGCGAGGCCTCCGACGGAGCCCAGGCGTACGACCTCGCCCGTGAGCGGCGGGCCGACGTCGTCCTCATGGACATCCGGATGCCCGGCACCGACGGGCTCGCCGCCACCCGCATGATCAGCGCGGACCCGGAGCTGTCGGGCGTACGCGTCGTCATGCTGACCACCTTCGAGGTGGACGAGTACGTGGCCGCGGCCCTGCGCGCCGGAGCCTCCGGCTTCCTCGGCAAGGGCGCCGAGCCCGACGAGCTCCTCAACGCCATCCGCGTGGCCCACGCCGGCGAGGCGCTGCTCTCCCCGGCCGCCACCAAGGGGCTCATCGCCAGCTTCCTGGCCCAGGGCGGCCGTGCCGACGCCCCCGCCGCCGGCTCCGCCCACGCCGAACGGCTCGGCGCGCTGACCGGACGCGAGCGCGAGGTCCTCGTGCACGTCGCCGGCGGACTGTCCAACGACGGCATCGCCGCCCGGCTGGAGGTGAGCCCGTTGACGGTGAAGACCCACGTCAACCGGGCCATGGCCAAGCTCGGCGCCCGCGACCGGGCGCAATTGGTGGTCATCGCGTACGAATCGGGACTGGTCCGGCCGCGCGCCGAATGACCTGCGGGGGAGCGCAGTAGGGCGGAGTACTGCGGACGCGGTATGCCGGACATAAGGACGGCACCTGGGAGCGACGCAGGGGGCCCGCCGGGTGCGGAAGGCTGGCAGGGTCCTCGCGAACGACCAGCAGAGAGATCCCACGCCCATGTCCTGGCTGTCACGGTTCAGCCTCGCGCAGAGAGCGCTGGTCGGCCTCGTGTCGATCGTGGCGCTCCTGTTCGGCGCCATAGCCATCCCGCAGCTCAAGCAGCAGCTGCTGCCCTCCATCGAACTCCCGATGGTCTCCGTGCTCGCGCCGTACCAGGGCGCCTCGCCCGACGTGGTCGAGAAGCAGGTCGTCGAGCCGATCGAGAACACCCTCAAGGGCGTCGACGGCATCACCGGCATCACCTCGACCGCCAGCGAGGGCAACGCCCTCATCCGCGCCACCTTCGACTACGGCGACAGCGGCACCAAGCAGCTCGTCGCCGACGTCCAGCAGGCCGTCAACCGGGCCCGCGTCCGGCTGCCCGCCGAGGTGGACCCGCAGGTGGTGGCCGGCTCCACCGACGACATCCCGACCGTCGTCCTCGCCGTCACCTCCGACAAGGACCAGCAGGCGCTCGCCGACCAGCTGAACCGTTCCGTCGTCCCCGTCCTGGAGGACATCGACGGCGTCGGCCAGGTCAGCGTCGACGGCGTGCGCGACCTCCAGGTCACCATCACCCCCGACAACGCCAAGCTCGCCGCCGCCGGCCTCGACGGCGCCGCGCTCGCCGAGGGCCTCAAGGCGGGCGGTACGACCGTCCCCGCAGGCTCCTTCGACGAGCAGGGCAGGAACCGCACCGTCCGCGTGGGCTCCGGCTATACCTCGCTCGCCCAGCTGGAGGACCTCCGGCTGACCGCGGGCCCCGGCAAGCCCGTCGTCCGCCTCGGTGACGTCGCCGCGGTCAGGCAGGAGCCGGCCAAGGCCGACTCCATCACCCGCACCAACGGGAAGCCCAGCCTGGCCCTCGTCCTCACCATGGACAAGGACGGCAGCGCCGTCGCCATCTCCGACGCCGTCAAGGACAAGCTCCCCGAGCTGCGCTCCACGCTCGGCTCCGGCGCCGAGCTGACCGTCGTCAGCGACCAGGGACCGGCCGTCGCCCGCTCCATCTCGGGTCTGACCACCGAGGGCCTGCTCGGCCTCGTCTTCGCCGTCATCGTGATCCTGGTCTTCCTGGCCTCGATCCGCTCGACGCTGGTCACCGCGGTCTCCATCCCGCTGTCCGTGGTGCTCGCGCTGATCGTGCTGTGGACCCGCGACCTGTCGCTCAACATGCTGACGCTGGGCGCCCTCACCATCGCCATCGGCCGGGTCGTCGACGACTCGATCGTGGTCCTGGAGAACATCAAGCGCCACCTCGGCTACGGCGAGGAGCGCGAGGCCGCGATCACCACCGCGGTCAAGGAGGTCGCCGGCGCGGTCACCTCCTCCACCCTGACGACCGTCGCCGTCTTCCTGCCCATCGGCCTCGTCGGCGGCATGATCGGCGAGCTGTTCGGTTCCTTCTCGCTCACCGTCACCGCCGCCCTGCTGGCCTCGCTGCTGGTGTCCCTGACGGTCGTGCCGGTGCTCTCGTACTGGTTCCTGCGCGCCCCGAAGGGCACGTCGGAAGATCCCGGGAAGGCCCGCCGGGAGGCGGAGGAGAAGGAGGCCAACAGCCGCCTCCAGCGCCTCTACGTGAAGGTCCTCGGCTTCGCCACCCGCCGCCGGCTGAGCAGCGTCGCGATCGCGGTCGTCGTCTTCGTCGCCACCCTCGGGATGACCCCGCTGCTGAAGACGAACTTCTTCGACCAGGGCGACCAGGACGTCCTGACGGTCAAGCAGGAACTGCCGGCCGGCACCTCGCTGGCCGCCTCCGACGAGGCCGCCCGCAAGGTGGAGAAGGCCCTGGACGGCATCGAGGGCGTCAAGGACCACCAGGTCACCGTGGGCTCCTCCGGGTTCCTCGCGGCCTTCGGCGGCGGTACGGGCACCAACCAGGCCTCCTTCCAGGTCACCCTGGACGACGCCGGGCAGTCCGACGCCGTCAAGCAGCGCATCCAGGACGCCCTCGGCAAGCTCCAGGGCATCGGCGACACCTCCATCTCGGCCGGCGGCGGCTTCGGCAGCCAGAACCTGAGCGTGGTCGTCAAGGCGGGCGACGGCGCCGTCCTCGCCAAGGCGGCCGAACAGGTCCGCGCCGAGGTGGCCACCCTGAAGGACGTCACCGACGTCCAGAGCGACCTGGCGCAGTCGGTGCCCCGGATCTCGGTCACCGCCACCCCGAAGACCGCGGAGGCGGGCCTCAACCAGGCCGCGCTGGGCGCGATCGTCGCGCAGGCCGTCCGCGGCAACCCGGTGGGCAAGGCCGTGCTCGACAACACCGAGCGGGACGTCGTCATCCGCTCCGCGCAGCCGGCCGCCACCCTGGCCGAGCTCCGTGCCCTGCCGGTCGGCCCCGCCAAGCTCGGCGACATCGCCGAGGTGCAGGAGGTCCCCGGCCCGGTCGCGATGACCCGGATCGACGGCGCCCGCGCCGCCACCATCACCGCCAAGCCGGTCGGCGACAACACGGGCGCGGTCAGCTCCGCGCTCCAGACCAAGCTCAAGGCCCTGGACCTGCCCGAGGGCGCCACCGCCGCCATCGGCGGGGTCTCCGAGGACCAGGACGAGGCCTTCGCCTCGCTGGGCCTGGCCATGTTCGCGGCCATCGCGATCGTGTTCATGCTGCTGGTCGCGACCTTCCGCTCGCTGATCCAGCCGCTGATCCTGCTGGTGTCCATCCCCTTCGCGGCCACCGGCGCGCTGGGCCTGCTCATCGTCACCGGCACCCCGATGGGCGTCCCGGCGATGATCGGCATGCTGATGCTCATCGGCATCGTGGTCACCAACGCGATCGTCCTGATCGACCTGGTCAACCAGTACCGGGCACAGGGCCTCGGCGTCGTCGAGGCGGTCGTCGAGGGCGGCCGCCACCGTCTGCGCCCGATCCTGATGACGGCCCTGGCGACGATCTTCGCCCTGCTCCCGATGGCGCTGGGCGTCACCGGCGAGGGCGGGTTCATCTCGCAGCCGCTCGCGGTGGTCGTGATCGGCGGCCTGGTCAGCTCGACCCTGCTGACCCTGCTCCTGGTGCCGACGCTCTACACCATGATCGAGCTCCGCAAGGAGCGCCGCCGGGCGAAGAAGAAGGCCCGCCTGACGGTGGTCCCGACCCCGTCGGCGGACGAGACCCCGGTCGGGGTCTGACCGACGCGCGAAAGGGGCCCCGGGCCGGCGTCACCGACGCCGGCCCGGGGCCCCTTCGTACTGCGTTCCGCGCGGATCCCTACGGGAGGGCGAGCATGCGCTCCAGGGCGAGCTTCGCGAAGCTCTCCGTCTCCTTGTCGACCTGGATCCGGTTGACGAGGTTGCCCTCGGCCAGGGACTCCAGGGTCCACACCAGGTGCGGGAGGTCGATGCGGTTCATCGTCGAGCAGAAGCAGACCGTCTTGTCGAGGAAGACGACCTCCTTGCCCTCCGGGGCGAATCGATTCGCCAGGCGGCGGACCAGGTTCAGCTCGGTGCCGATGGCCCACTTGGAGCCGGCCGGGGCCGCCTCCAGCTGCTTGATGATGTACTCCGTCGAGCCGACGTAGTCCGCGGCCGCCACGACCTCGTGCTTGCACTCGGGGTGCACGAGCACGTTCACGCCCGGGATGCGCTCGCGCACGTCGTTGACCGAGTCCACCGAGAACCGGCCGTGGACCGAGCAGTGGCCGCGCCACAGGATCATCTTGGCGTCCCGCAGCTGCTGGGCGGTCAGGCCGCCGTTCGGCTTGTGCGGGTTGTAGAGGACGCAGTCGTCCAGGGACATGCCCATGTCGCGGACGGCGGTGTTGCGGCCCAGGTGCTGGTCCGGGAGGAAGAGCACCTTCTCACCCTGCTCGAAGGCCCACTCCAGGGCCTTCTTCGCGTTGGACGAGGTGCAGATCGTGCCGCCGTGCTTGCCGGTGAAGGCCTTGATGTCGGCGGAGGAGTTCATGTACGAGACGGGGACCGTCGCACCGGCGACACCGGCCTCGGTCAGCACGTCCCAGCACTCCGCGACCTGCTCGGCGGTGGCCATGTCGGCCATCGAGCAGCCGGCCGCGAGGTCGGGCAGGACGACCTTCTGGTCGTCCGACGTCAGGATGTCCGCCGACTCGGCCATGAAGTGCACGCCGCAGAAGACGATGTACTCGGCCTCCGGCTTGGCGGCCGCGTCCTTGGCCAGCTTGAAGGAGTCGCCGGTGACGTCGGCGAACTCGATGACCTCGTCACGCTGGTAGTGGTGGCCGAGGATGAAGACCTTGTCGCCGAGCTTCTCCTTGGCGGCGCGGGCGCGGGCCACCAGGTCCGGGTCGGACGGTGAGGGCAGGTCGCCGGGGCATTCCACCCCGCGCTCGCTCTTGGGGTCGGCCTCACGGCCGAGCAGCAGCAGGGCAAGGGGCGTCGGCTGGACGTCCAAAGGCTGGGCGGTGGTCACGACACGCACCCTTTCTGTTCTGCGACAAGGAAATCTGGGACTGCGGGGGGCTTTGGTGGGGCTTTGATCGACACTTCTCGTCTATATGACGCTATCTATCATAACCGCTTCACGTCACTTTGACGATGCCGATAGTGTCGATGTGACGCATTCGCCTGGTGCGGGGTACGCCACTCCACCGGTCCTCGTCGCGGGGTCCACCGGACCGCCGGGGTGTGCGAGCATGAATCGAGAAAACAAAGGCGCCGGACCCGGAATGAAACCGCGGTCCCGCTGGTTGCCATCGACGGCAAGAGTCCGACGTTTCCCCAGCCACCGGCGGGGAGCCGCCCACTTCGGGAGTGAATGCAGATGTCCGTACAGGACGACAAGACCACTGTGAGCGACGGCATCCTCCTGTCCGACGCCGCCGCCGAGAAGGTCCGTACCCTGCTGGAGCAGGAAGGCCGCGATGACCTCGCGCTGCGCGTCGCCGTCCAGCCCGGCGGCTGCTCCGGCCTGCGCTACCAGCTCTTCTTCGACGAGCGCTCCCTCGACGGCGACGTCGTCAAGGACTTCGACGGGGTCAAGGTCGTCACCGACCGCATGAGCTCCCCGTACCTGCACGGCGCCTCGATCGACTTCGTCGACACCATCGAGAAGCAGGGCTTCACGATCGACAACCCGAACGCCACCGGCTCCTGCGCCTGCGGCGACTCGTTCAGCTAAGCCTGCACGCGGAAGGGCCCGCGCCCGGTCGGAGGCGACCGGGCGCGGGCCCTTCCGCGTTCCGGGCCCCCGGCCCTACTGGCGGGGGAGCGGCTTGCCCGACGTGGCGTCGACCACCTTGCGGTCGCCGAGCGGCTGCTGGAGCGTCGCCGTCAGGGCCATCTCCTGCGCGATCATGATGCAGGCCTGGCCGGGCTTGTTCGGGGTGTCCGTGATCTTCACCAGGACCGAAGCCGCCTCCTCCCGCGCCTCCAAGGTGTAGGTGCTGCACACCCCGCCCCAGAAGTTCACCGTCAGCGTCCGGTCGGCCTGGGCGTACGAGAACCCCGGCACGGTGTGCGCCGTCGGCGGCACCGGGCTGCCGGCGTCTTCCGCCGCGGCCGGCTGGACCACCGTGCGGCCCGGCTTGCCCTGCGCTCCCGCCACCTCGAACAGCCAGGCCGGCACCAGGCCCCGCCCGCCGTCGACCGTCCCCGCGACCAGCCCCAGGACGGCCCCCCGCACGCTCTCGGTCCGCGGCGGCTTCATCGGCCGCGGCTCCGGGTTGCACGGCAGGGTGTCCGTCGCGCCCGTCGGCGTGTCCGGGGTCAGTGGCACCGTGGTCGCGCAGCCGCTCGGCCCGGGGCCGGTGCCGTCACCGCCGCCCTTCGCCGCCGCGTTGAGCCGCTCCAGCGCCTCGGCAGCCCCGACGACGGCCCGCTCGCCCGCACGGACCGGGACCTTCAGCTCCCCGCTGCCCGCCACCACCGCGCCGTCGGCCCCGACGCTGATCTTGCTGGACCAGCCCTGGGTCGGGAACCCGCCCACCACCGGGTCGGCGCTCACCACCCGGACGGAACCCTGGGTGAGGTGCGCGTCCACCTTCGCGCCCTCCTGCCCGACGGCCGCGAGCACCGGGGCCGCGGCGGCCTTGGCCGCCTCCTCCGAGACGGGCTTCGCCGCGCCCCCGCCCTCCTGGGGCAGGGTGGCCGGGCCGCAGGTGTCCTTGCCGCGCACGCAGTCGTCCCCGGTGCCGCCCCCGGCCTGGTAGCGGGAGAACGCCCAGGTGCCCGGCGCCTTCCGGGTCACCGTGAGCCGGGGCCCGGAGCCGTCGGCGGCCTCGCCCGCCTGCCAGGAGTCGCCGACCAGCCGGGGCACCCCGGCGATCCCGAGCGCCTTCGCGAGCCGGGCCACCTCGTCGGAGCCGACCTCCCCCGACGCGGCGAAGGCGGGCGCGGTGCCCGGCCCGTCGGGCAGCTTCACGTCCGCCCGGTACACCACCGGCCCGCCGGAGGGGTCCGGCTCCCCGGGGGCGATGCCGGGGCCCGTGGGGGACCCGGCCGCACGCGGCGCGACGGCCGCGCTGTCACCCGTACGGGCACCGCCGCCCGAGGCGTCGCCGTACGCCGTCGACGCCCAGTACGCCGTACCACCGCCGGCCAGCAGCACGGCGGCCGCGATCGACCCGACGGCCCAGGCGGGCCGCCGTCGTGTGGCGCGTGATGTGTCGGGTTGTTCGCTGGTCACCGCATCGCTCCTTAGCGTGTCCCGCCGTACGTGATGCGGGTGTGACGCGGCGGCCGCGAAAGCGGTTCCCTCCGATCCGCTAGGCCGTCTCTTTCGGATCTTGCCGGTTGAGCCCGCGTCGTCCGGTGCCGTGCATCGGCGCGTTGGCGGGGCGCCCTTGTACTGGACGTACTCGGGTGCTCCGCCAACGCGGCGAGGTGCGGTGCCGGGCGGCGCGGGTCAGGCCAGATCCGGAAGAGACGGCCTAGTCGCCGTACGCGGCCGTGCCGGCGATCAGCCGGGCGGAGGCGGGCGGCACGCGCACACCGTGGATCTGCGACGGCGCCACCCGCCCCGGCCGGGCCTCCCGCTCCACGGCCCAGTGCGGGGCCATCCGGGCGCAGTCGCCGAGCAGCCGTGCGAAGCCGGGCCGCGTGTCGGAGGCGTGGTCCGCGTACCCGAAGCCATCGGTATAGGTCATGGGGGCACCGTATGGGCGCCATCCTGGGCGAAGGAAGTCCTACTACGGGGTAGTTTCGCCGGGTCGGCCGGAGGGTGCGGACCAGGTAGCGTTGAATGTCACCCGCCGTCATCCGCAGGAGCATCCACGCCGTGCGCATCGCAGTCACCGGCTCCATCGCCACCGACCACCTCATGACCTTCCCGGGCCGCTTCGCCGACCAGTTCGTCGCCGACCAGCTCCACACGGTCTCCCTCTCCTTCCTCGTCGACAACCTCGACGTGCGGCGGGGCGGCGTCGGCCCGAACATCTGCTTCGGCATGGGCCAGCTCGGCACCCGCCCGATCCTCGTCGGCGCCGCCGGCTCGGACTTCGACGAGTACCGCGCATGGCTGGACCGGCACGGGGTCGACACCGAGTCCGTCCGGATCTCCGAGGTCCTGCACACCGCCCGCTTCGTCTGCACCACGGACGCCGACCACAACCAGATCGGCTCCTTCTACACGGGCGCGATGAGCGAGGCCCGGCAGATCGAGCTCAAGGCCGTCGCCGACCGCGTGGGCGGCCTCGACCTCGTCCTCATCGGCGCCGACGACCCCGAGGCGATGCTCCGCCACACGGAGGAGTGCCGCACCCGCGGGATCCCCTTCGCGGCGGACTTCTCGCAGCAGATCGCCCGGATGGACGGCGAGAACATTCGCACCCTGATGGAGGGCGCGACGTACCTCTTCTCGAACGAGTACGAGAAGGGCCTCATCGAGTCGAAGTCCGGCTGGACCGACGAGGAGATCCTCGCCAAGGTCGGCACCCGCGTCACCACCCTCGGCGCGCAGGGCGTGCGCATCGAGCGGGTCGGCCACGAGCCGATCCTCGTCGGCTGCCCCGAGGAGAACGCGAAGGTCGACCCGACCGGCGTCGGCGACGCGTTCCGCGCCGGCTTCCTGACCGGCCTCGGCTGGGGCGTCGGCCTGGAGCGGGCCGCGCAGGTCGGCTGCATGCTGGCCACCCTGGTGATCGAGACCCTGGGCACGCAGGAGTACACCCTGGCCCGTGCCCACTTCATGGAGCGCTTCACGAAGGCCTACGGGGACGAGGCCGCCGCCGAGGTCCGCGCGCACCTCTCCGCTTCCTGACGCGCCGCGCCCCTTCTTTGACGCGCCGCTCGCGCGGCTCGGCCCCTGGGGGCCTCACCGGCTTCGCGCCGCTGCGACAGCCTCCGGCTGTCGGATGCGGGGCGGGGCCGGTTCGCGTTGCGGGGCCGGTGGGTCGGGTGCGGGTGCGTTGCCGCTGCGCGGAGCAGGGTCCCCTACCCGCCCTTCCACCGTTCCCCGGGCGCTGCCCGGACCCGCGCCTCAAACGCCGGCGGGGCTGATATCAGCCTCGCCGGCGTTTGAGGCGCGGGGTCTGGGGCGGAGCCCCAGGGAACGGGCGAAGGGTGGGTAGGGGACCCAGCCCCGCGCAGCGGCCCGTCCGGAAGGTCACGCCCCCCGGCGGACCCGGTACGCCACGCCCGTCGCGCGCGGGCTCTCGCCCAGGTACGCGTGCCCCCGCATCGCGCACCACGCCGGGATGTCCAGGCGGGCCACCTCGTCGTCCGAGAGGACGGTGACGGTCCCGCCGACCGGGACCGTCACGATGGCGCGGGCCAGCTCGATCACCGGCTGGGGGCAGCGCAGCCCCAGCGCGTCGACCTCCACCGCGTCCGCCACCGGGGCGGCGGCCGCGGCCGGGTCCGGGACGCCGAGCTTCTCCCGTACGCCCGCCACCGCGGCCGGCAGGACCTCCAGGAAGCCGTTGACCTCGTCGGCGGAGGTGCCCGGCGGCAGGGAGACGCGTACGTTCCCCTCCGACAGCACCCCCATCGCCCGCAGCACGTGACTGGGGGTCAGCGTGGAGCTGGTGCAGGAGGAGCCGGAGGAGACCGAGTAGCCGGCCCGGTCCAGCTCGTGCAGCAGGGTCTCCCCGTCGACGTAGAGGCAGGAGAAGGTGACCAGGTGGGGCAGGCGCCGGTCGGCGTCCCCGACCACCTCCACGTCGGGCACCAGCCGCACCACCCGCCGCCGCAGCCGGTCCACCAGGATCCGCAGCCGGGCCGCCTCCGCGTCGGCCTCCGCCCGTACGGCCCGCAGCGAGGCGGCCGCCGCGACGATCGCGGGGAGGTTGGCGAAGCCGGGGGAGCGGCCCGACTCCCGTTCGTCGGCGGGGCCTTGGGGGGAGAAGCGGACCCCCTTGCGGACGGCGAGCAGGCCCACCCCGGGCGGGCCGCCCCACTTGTGGGCGCTGGCCGCGAGGACGGACCAGGCGCCCTCCACCCGGCCCCAGCCCAGCGACTGGGCGGCGTCCACGAGCAGCGGCACGCCGGCGGCCCCGCAGACCTCGGCCACCTCGGAAACCGGCTGGACCGTGCCCACCTCGTGGTTGGCCGACTGGAGGCACGCCAGAGCCGTGGTGGAGCCGAGCGCGGCCTCGTACCCGGCGGCCGAGACCGCGCCGAGCCGGTCCACCGGAACCTCCGTCACCGTGCCGCCGGCCGCCGCGTGCGCGTCCGCCGCGTGGAGTACGGAGCTGTGCTCCACCGCCGACACGACCAGATGGCGGCCGGCCCGGCGGCGGCCCGCGAGCACGCCCGCCATGCCCGTGTGAACCGCGTGCGTCCCCGAAGGAGTGAACACGAGCTCGTCGGCGCGGCATCCCACCGCCTCGGCCGCTGCCTCGCGCGCCGCGTCCAGCAGCAGCCTGGCCCGCCGCCCCTCCCGGTACAGCCGGGCGGGGTCCGCCCAGCCCTCGTCCAGGGCGGCCTGGAGGGCCTGCCGGGCCACGGGGTGCAGGGGAGCGGCGGACGCGGTGTCGAAGTACGGCATCCGGCCACGGTAGATGGTGGCCGGCGCGGGGGCCGGACCCCGCCCCGCGGCCGGCGGCTTCAGGGACCGTCAGATGCCGTCCGCGGTGCGCCGTTCAGGGCCGTTCGGCCCGTCCCCCGTACGGCGGATCCATCCCTTCGGGGGCAGTAGCGGCGCGTTGGGCACCCTCCCCGCGCGACCCCAAATAGCGTCCAGTAGGGTTTGGTCCGCATAAACATCCAAACCCCTGCCTGCGTCAGGGCCGGCGACCGACCCGAACACGGCCGCGGCCGGCCGCGCGGGCCGAGACTCTCGGGAAGGCGCTACGTGAGTCCCTACGGCTCCGACCGCTCGCCGCGGCGCCCGATGCGGCGGAAGCTGCTGCAGGCGCTGACTGCGGGCGTGGTCCTGGCGACCGCCACTGGTTGCTCGTACACCTGGAAAGACTTCCCCCGCCTCGGAATGCCCACCCCGGTCACGGAGGAGGCGCCTCGCATCCTCTCCCTGTGGCAGGGATCCTGGGCGGCCGCTCTCATCACGGGCATCCTGGTGTGGGGCCTGATCATGTGGAGCGTCATCTTCCACCGGCGTAGCCGGACGAAGATCGAGGTCCCCGCGCAGACCCGGTACAACATGCCCATCGAGGCGCTGTACACCGTGGTCCCGCTCATCATCGTCTCGGTGCTCTTCTACTTCACCGCGCGTGATGAGTCGAAGCTGCTCTCCCTCTCCAAGAAGCCGGCGCACACGATCAACGTGATCGGCTTCCAGTGGAGCTGGGGCTTCAACTACGTCGAGAACGTCGACGGCGATGCCGCGACCCCGAAGGCCGGCGAGACCCCCAAGGAGCTCGCCTCCCTGCCGGACCGCTTCATCAAGGACTTCCCGGCGGGCGCCGAGGGCGTCTACGAGAAGGGCGTTCCCGGCGACCGGAACCCGCAGACCGGCAACCCTGGGCCGACGCTGTACCTGCCCAAGGGCGAGAAGGTCCGCTTCATCCTGTCGTCGAACGACGTCATCCACTCGTTCTGGGTGGTGCCCTTCCTGTTCAAGCAGGACGTCATCCCCGGCCACACCAATGTCTTCGAGGTCACCCCGACCCAGGAAGGCACCTTCATGGGCAAGTGTGCCGAGCTCTGCGGTGTCGACCACTCCCGCATGCTCTTCAACGTGAAGGTCGTCTCTCCGGAGAAGTACCGCGCGCACCTGAAGGAGCTGGCGGAGAAGGGTCAGACCGGCTTCCTGCCGGCCGGCATCAAGCAGACTGACCCCGCCCGGAATGCGGAGACGAACAAACTGTGAGCATCCTCAACGAATCCCAGGGTGCCGCCGCAGCTGACTCGTACGAGAACGAGCTGCCGGTACGGCGCAAGCAGCCGGGCAACGTGGTCGTGAAGTGGCTCACCACCACCGACCACAAGACCATCGGCACGATGTACCTGGTCACGTCGTTCGTGTTCTTCATCATCGGCGGGATCATGGCGCTCTTCATGCGCGCCGAGCTGGCCCGACCGGGCACGCAGATCATGTCGAACGAACAGTTCAACCAGGCGTTCACCATGCATGGCACGATCATGCTGCTGATGTTCGCGACCCCGCTGTTCGCCGGTTTCGCCAACTGGATCATGCCGCTGCAGATCGGTGCGCCCGACGTGGCGTTCCCGCGGCTGAACATGTTCGCGTACTGGCTGTACCTCTTCGGCTCGACCATCGCGGTCGCCGGCTTCGTCACCCCCTCGGGTGCGGCCGACTTCGGCTGGTTCGCCTACTCCCCGCTGTCGGACGCCGTCCGCTCGCCGGGCATCGGCGCCGACATGTGGATCATGGGTCTGGCCTTCTCCGGCTTCGGCACGATCCTCGGCTCGGTCAACTTCATCACCACGATCATCTGCATGCGCGCTCCGGGCATGACGATGTTCCGCATGCCGATCTTCACCTGGAACGTGCTGCTGACCGGTGTCCTGGTCCTGCTGGCCTTCCCGGTCCTCGCCGCCGCGCTCTTCGCGCTGGAGGCCGACCGGAAGTTCGGTGCACACGTCTTCGACGCGGCCAACGGTGGCGCACTGCTGTGGCAACACCTCTTCTGGTTCTTCGGACACCCAGAGGTGTACATCATCGCGCTGCCGTTCTTCGGCATCATCTCCGAGGTCATCCCGGTCTTCTCGCGCAAGCCGATGTTCGGTTACATCGGTCTGATCGCCGCGACGATCGCGATCGCCGGTCTGTCCGTGACGGTGTGGGCCCACCACATGTACGTCACCGGCGGTGTGCTGCTGCCGTTCTTCTCCTTCATGACCTTCCTGATCGCGGTACCGACCGGTGTGAAGTTCTTCAACTGGATCGGCACCATGTGGAAGGGCTCGTTGTCCTTCGAGACCCCGATGCTCTGGGCCGTCGGCTTCCTGATCACCTTCACCTTCGGTGGTCTGACCGGCGTCATCCTGGCCTCGCCCCCGATGGACTTCCACGTCTCCGACTCGTACTTCGTCGTCGCGCACTTCCACTACGTCATCTTCGGCACCGTGGTCTTCGCGATGTTCTCCGGCTTCCACTTCTGGTGGCCGAAGTTCACGGGCAAGATGCTGGACGAGCGCCTCGGCAAGATCACCTTCTGGACGCTGTTCATCGGCTTCCACGGCACCTTCCTGGTGCAGCACTGGCTGGGCGCCGAGGGCATGCCGCGTCGTTACGCGGACTACCTCGCGGCCGACGGCTTCACCGCGCTGAACACGATCTCCACGATCAGCTCCTTCCTGCTCGGCCTGTCGATGCTTCCGTTCATGTACAACGTCTGGAAGACCGCCAAGTACGGCAAGAAGATCGAGGTCGACGACCCGTGGGGCTACGGCCGTTCGCTCGAATGGGCGACGTCCTGCCCGCCGCCGCGGCACAACTTCCTCACCCTGCCGCGCATCCGCAGTGAATCGCCGGCGTTCGACCTGCACCACCCGGAGATCGCGGCCCTCGACCACCTCGAGGACCACGCCCCGGCGAAGGCCGTCACCGGTGGCAAGGAGGCCGGCAAGTGAAGATCCAGGGCAAGATGTTCCTCTGGCTCTCCGTCTTCATCCTGATCATGACCGTCGTTTACGGCGTCTGGTCGAAGGAGCCGGTCGGAACCACCGCTCTCGCGCTGGCCTTCGGCCTGAGCGCCATGATCGGCTACTACCTGGCCTTCACGGCCAAGCGCGTGGACGAGATGGCCCAGGACAACCTGGAGGCCGACGTCGCGGACGAGGCCGGCGAGCTGGGGTTCTTCGCCCCGCACAGCTGGCAGCCGCTCTCGCTCGCCATCGGTGGCGCGCTCGCGTTCATGGGCGTCATCTTCGGCTGGTGGCTCATGTACTTCTCGGCCCCGATCATCCTGATCGGCCTGTGGGGCTGGGTGTACGAGTACTACCGCGGTGAGAACCAGAACCAGTAAGCGGTAGCGGTACCAGCGGTACGGAGCAGTGCAGAGGGGCCCGGACACCTTTTCGGAGGAGTCCGGGCCCCTCGTTTGCAGTCACCCCGCGCGCTGGATTTGTCATATCTTCATAGCGTTGGGCCCATGAACCACTCACCGCGTCTTTGGACGGTACTCAGCTGCTCCCTGCTGGTCGCGTCCCTCGGGGCCGGCGCCACCGCATGCGGGTCCGGCGACAACAACCCGCTGTCCGCCCGCCCGTACGACGCGGGCGACCAGGTCGTCTTCAACCAGCCCCCGGGCGGCCGCCCCACCGACCCGGACAAGCCGCTGGAGGTCACCGCCAAGGGAGCCGAGGCGCGGATCACCGACGTGATGGCCGTCGACACCCACGGCCGCCGCCTGGCGGGCGAGCTCTCGGCCAAGGGCGACCGCTGGCACAGCACCGTCCCGATGGCCGCGGGCGTGCGCTACACCGTCCTCGTGAGCACGGAGGACCAGCGCGGCGCCCCGGGGCAGCGCACGCTGACTTTCGAGACCACCCCGGCCAAGAAGGTCCTCAAGGTCGAATTCGGCCCGGACGAGGGTAAGTACGGCGTCGGACAGCCCCTCACGGCCGAGCTCAACGAACCCGTCAAGGACAAGGCCGCCCGCGCCATCGTCGAACGGGCCCTGGTCGTCGACGCGCCGGCCGGCGTCCAGGGAGCCTGGCACTGGGTGGACGACAAGAACCTGCACTACCGCCCGAAGGACTACTGGCCCGCCCACACCACCGTCTCCGTACGGAGCAACCTGGAGGGCATCAAGGTCTCCGACGAGCTCCACGGGGCCGCGTCCAAGCCGCTGAAGCTGGAGATCGGCGACCGCGTCGAGGTCACCACCGACGCCGCCTCGCACTACCTCACGTTCGAGCGCAACGGCGAAGTGATCAACACCATCCCGGTGACCACCGGCAAGCCCGGCTTCTCCACCCGCAACGGGGTCAAGGTGGTGCTCGGCAAGCAGTACTTCGTCCAGATGCGCGGCGACACCGTCGGCATCGGCGGCAGCGAGTACTACAACCTGCCCGTCTACTACGCCACCCGGGTCACCTGGAGCGGCGAGTACGTGCACGCCGCGCCCTGGTCGGTCGGCTCCCAGGGCTACGAGAACGTCAGCCACGGCTGCACCGGCATGAGCACTGGCAACGCCGCCTGGTTCTACGAGAACATCACCGAGGGCGACATCGTCAGGGTGATCAACAGCATCGGCGACGACATGGACACCTTCGGGAACGGCTTCGGAGACTGGAACATGGAGTGGAAGGAGTGGCGTGAGGGCAGCGCGCTCCTGAAGGGCACCCAGGAAGGCCGCAGCGCCGTCGACCAGGCGCGGCTGCGCCCCACCGTCTGAGAGCCCCGCAGAAGGCCGTACGGGCCCGCGGGCGGCCGAGTCAGGCCGCCCGCGGGCCCGTTTTCACGTACCGGGGCGTCCCGGACGCCCCGGGAGCCTCAGGCGGCCGGTGACAGCCGCGACCGGAGCAGACCCGCGAGGGTGTCGGGGAAGTCGACCGGGTCCACCGGAAGGGTGACCGCCGCGTCCGCCCGGCTCCACGTGGCCAGCCACGCGTCCTGGGGACGCCCCATCAGCAGCAGCACCGGGGGGCACCGGAAGATCTCGTCCTTGATCTGCCGGCACACGCCCATGCCCCCGGCCGGAACCGCCTCGCCGTCCAGCACGCACAGGTCGATGCCGCCCGCGTCCAGCTCCTTGAGGACCGCTGGAAGCGTGGCGCACTCCAGGAACTCCACCGGCGGCAGGTCCGCGGCGGGCCTGCGCCCGGCGGCCAGCCGCACCTGCTCCCGGGTGCCCGCGTCGTCGCTGTAGACCAGAACCCGCGCAGTCGCCCGCATTTCGTCCTCCACCCGGCCGTGAATCACGCTGATGATGCGCGGGATGCTACTCCGTCCGACCCGCTGTCAACATCGGTTCCGCAAGCCTCGCGACCCCTCCTCTGATGGGCCGTTCGGGCCTTGCACACCCCCCTGACACTCCGAACGGCACCCCCCGGGGTGAGGGCGGGATAAGCGACCGACATAATGTCGGTCGTGGCGACAGCAACGACAGTAGATACCGGGCACGCGCACCCGACGGTCAATCGGCCGAACCTCGTCAGCGTCGGAACCATCATCTGGTTGAGTTCCGAGCTGATGTTCTTCGCGGCCCTCTTCGCGATGTACTTCACCCTGCGATCCGTGACGGGCGCCGAGTACTGGACAGAGCAGGCCGCGAGCCTGAACCTGCCCTTCTCGGCGACGAACACCACGATCCTGGTGCTCTCCTCCCTCACCTGCCAGCTCGGCGTGTTCGCCGCAGAGCGCGGTGACGTGAAGAAGCTCCGGTCGTGGTTCATCATCACGTTCGTCATGGGTGCGATCTTCATTGGCGGCCAGGTGTTCGAGTACACCGAGCTGGTCAAGCACGAGGGCATGTCCCTCTCGTCCGGTCCGTACGGCACGGTGTTCTACCTGACCACCGGCTTCCACGGTCTGCACGTGACGGGCGGTCTCATCGCCTTCCTGCTGGTCCTCGGCCGGACGTACGCGGCCAAGAGGTTCACCCACGAACAGGCCACGTCGGCCATCGTCGTGTCCTACTACTGGCACTTCGTCGATGTCGTCTGGATCGGCCTCTTCGCGACGATCTACCTGATCAAGTAGCGAACACGTCGCCGGGTACCGCTCGGCACACCGTCCAGAAACACCGACGCAGAAGATCCTGACACCGGGGTAATCCGTGAAAAAGCTCTCCGCACGACGACGCCATCCGCTGGCGGCGGTCGTCGTTCTACTCTTCGCGCTGGCGGTCACGGGGGGGCTGTACGCCGCCTTCGCGCCCGCGGGCAAGGCGCAGGCCGATGAAACCGCCCAGTCCCTCGCCATCGAGGAGGGCAAGAAGCTCTACGCCGTGGGCTGCGCAAGCTGCCACGGAACCGGCGGTCAGGGTTCCACTGACGGCCCCAGCCTGGTCGGCGTCGGCTCCGCGGCCGTCGACTTCCAGGTGAGCACGGGCCGCATGCCCGCCCAGCAGCCCGGCGCCCAGGTGCCGAAGAAGCCGAACATCTACACCCAGCCCCAGATCGACCAGCTGGCGGCGTACATCGCTTCGCTCGGTGCCGGCCCGATCACGCCGACCGAGAAGCAGTACGACCCGGCCGGTGCCGACATCGCCGCTGGTGGCGAGCTGTTCCGCAACAACTGCGCGCAGTGCCACAACTTCACCGGCGAGGGTGGCGCGCTGACCAACGGCAAGTACGCCCCGAACCTCGAGGACGTCTCGCCGAAGCACATCTACGAGGCCATGCTCACCGGCCCGCAGAACATGCCCTCCTTCCCGGACAGCACCATGCCGGAGAAGCAGAAGAAGGACATCATCGCGTACCTCGAGAACGTCAACGGCGAGAAGTCCACCAGCCCCGGTGGCCTCAAGCTCGGCGGCCTCGGTCCCGTCTCCGAGGGTCTGTTCGGCTGGATCTTCGGTCTGGGTGCGCTGATCGCCGTTGCCGTCTGGGTCGCGGCCCACACCGCTAAGGCCAAGAAGTCATGAGTAGCCAAGACATTCCCGAAGACAAGCACCTGCCGAGCGAGCAGGGCGACGCGCACCACGGTGCCGTAGCGGTCGCGGACGACCCGTTCGCGGACCCCGGCCTCCCGGTCCACAAGCCGCGCATCCAGGACATCGACGAGCGGGCCGCCAAGCGGTCCGAGCGCACGGTCGCGATGCTGTTCACGCTGTCGATGCTGGCCACGATCGGCTTCATCGCCTCGTACGTGGCCCTCCCGGTCGACAAGATCGTGTTCATCTTCCCGATCGGCAAGGTCAGCGCGCTCAACTTCGCGCTCGGCATGACGCTCGGCACGGCCCTGTTCTGCATCGGCGCCGGCGCGGTCCACTGGGCCCGCACGCTGATGTCGGACGTCGAGGTCGCCGACGAGCGCCACGAGATCGCCGCCTCCCCGGAGGTCAAGGCGAAGGTCATGCAGGACTTCGCCGACGGTGCGAACGAGTCCGGCATCGGCCGCCGCCCGCTGATCCGCAACACGATGCTCGGCGCGCTGGCCCTGCTGCCGCTCTCCGCCGTCGTGATCCTGCGCGACCTGGGCCCGCTGCCCGAGGACAAGCTGCGCAAGACCCTGTGGTCCAAGGGCAAGCTGCTCATCAACCAGAACACGATGGAGCCGCTGCGTCCCGAGGACGTCCTGGTCGGTTCGCTGACCTTCGCCATGCCGGAAGGCCTGGAGGAGGACCAGCACGACTTCCAGACCCAGATCGCCAAGGCCGCCCTGATGATCGTCCGCATCAAGCCGGAGGACATCAAGGACAAGCAGGAGCTGGAGTGGTCCCACGAGGGAATCGTGGCCTTCTCCAAGATCTGCACCCACGTCGGCTGCCCGATCAGCCTGTACGAGCAGCAGACGCACCACGTGCTCTGCCCGTGCCACCAGTCCACCTTCGACCTCTCCGACGGCGCCCGTGTCATCTTCGGCCCGGCCGGTCACGCGCTTCCGCAGCTGCGGATCGGCGTGAATGACGAAGGCTTCCTCGAGGCGCACGGCGACTTCGAAGAGCCCGTCGGTCCTGCATTCTGGGAGCGCGGATGAGCACCGCTGACAACAACGCGCGCAACGCGTCGCGCGGCGAGCGCGTAGCCGACTGGGCGGACGGCCGCCTGGGCATCTACGGCCTCGCCAAGGCCAACATGCGCAAGATCTTCCCGGACCACTGGTCCTTCATGCTGGGTGAGATCTGCCTCTACAGCTTCATCATCATCATCCTCACGGGTGTGTACCTGACGCTGTTCTTCCACCCGAGCATGAACGAGGTCGTGTACCACGGCTCGTACGTGCCGATGCAGGGCGTCATGATGTCCGAGGCCTTCGCCTCGACCCTGGACATCAGCTTCGACGTCCGCGGTGGCCTGCTGATCCGCCAGATCCACCACTGGGCGGCGCTGATCTTCGTCGCGGCCATGGTCGTGCACATGATGCGCGTCTTCTTCACCGGCGCGTTCCGCAAGCCGCGTGAGGTCAACTGGATCTTCGGCTTCCTGCTGCTGGTCCTCGGCATGTTCACCGGCTTCACCGGTTACTCGCTGCCGGACGACCTGCTCTCGGGTACCGGTGTCCGCTTCATGCAGGGCGCCATCCTCTCCGTCCCGGTCGTCGGCACCTACCTGTCGATGTTCCTCTTCGGCGGGGAGTTCCCGGGCGGCGACTTCGTCGCACGCTTCTACTCGGTGCACATCCTGCTGCTGCCCGGCATCATGATGGGCCTGCTGGTCGCGCACCTGATCCTGGTGTTCTTCCACAAGCACACCCAGTTCGCCGGCCCCGGCAAGACGAACAACAACGTCGTCGGCATGCCGCTGCTGCCGGTCTACATGGCCAAGGCCGGAGGCTTCTTCTTCCTGGTCTTCGGTGTCATCGCGGCCATCGCGGCGATCGCCTCGATCAACCCGATCTGGGCGCTCGGCCCGTACCGCCCGGACCACGTGTCCACCGGTGCGCAGCCCGACTGGTACATGGGTATGCCGGAAGGCCTCATCCGAGCCATGCCGGGCTGGGAGATCAACCTGTGGGGCCACACGCTCGTCCTGGGCGTGTTCATCCCGCTGCTGCTCTTCCCGCTGGTCCTCGGCGCCATCGCCGTCTGGCCGTTCATCGAGTCCTGGGTCACCGGCGACAAGCGCGAGCACCACATCCTGGACCGCCCGCGCAACGTCCCGACCCGTACGGCCTTCGGTGTCGCCTGGATCTCGGAGTACATCGTGCTCCTCATCGGCGGCGGCAACGACATGTTCGCGCAGTACTTCCACCTGTCGATCAACTCGATCACGTGGTTCGTCCGGATCGGCTTCTTCGTCGTCCCGGTCCTGGCCTTCATCGCCACCAAGCGGATCTGCCTCGGCCTCCAGCGCCGGGACCACGACAAGGTGCTGCACGGTCGCGAGACCGGCATCATCAAGCGTCTGCCGCACGGTGAGTTCGTCGAGGTCCACGAGCCGCTGTCGCAGGGCAAGCTGCACACGCTCACCGCGCACGAGCAGTACCGCCCGGTCGAGATCGGCCCGACGGTCGACGAGAACGGCGTCGAGCGCAAGGTGACGCGCACCGAGAAGCTGCGGGCGAAGCTCAGCAAGGGCTTCTACGCGGAGAACAACCAGATTCCGAAGCCCACGGTGGAGGAGTACCAGGAGATCCAGGCCGGACACGGCCACCACTGATCTCCGGCACGACCGCTTGAGGGACCGGCCCCGCCGGTCCTGGTGTCGCCACGGCGAGAGCCCCGTCCAGTCGCTGGACGGGGCTCTTTGCCGTCCCCCGGGCTGGATAGGCTAGAGATCCTTCCCATTCGACGTACGACCCCCGACGAGCAGCAGGAGCTGACCATGAACGTTGCGACCCCGGCAGGCGGCGACAGCGTGGCGGCCCGCGGCTGGCCGGGCGTGCTGGAAGCGCTGCTGAACCGCCAGGACCTCGCCAGCGAGGACACCGCCTGGGCGATGGAGCGGATCATGCGCGGCGAGGCCACGGACGCGCAGATCGCCGGCTTCGCGGTGGCCCTGCGGGCCAAGGGCGAGACGGTGGCCGAGTACACCGGGCTGGTCCGGACGATGTACGCCCACGCCAACCTGATCGAGGTGCCCGGGCGGACGGTCGACATCGTCGGCACCGGTGGCGACGGCGCCAAGACGGTCAACATCTCGACCATGTCCGCCATCGTGGCCGCCGGAGCCGGCGCCAAGATCGTCAAGCACGGCAACCGGGCGGCGTCCTCCGCCAGCGGCTCCTCCGACGTGCTGGAGAAGCTCGGCGTCAACCTCGCCCTCACCCCGCGGCGGGTGGCCGAGGTCGCCGAGGAGGCCGGCATCACCTTCTGCGCCGCGGTCGTCTTCCACCCGGCCCTGCGGTACGCCGCCTCGGCCCGCCGCGACCTCGGGGTGCGCACCGCGTTCAACGGCCTCGGCCCGCTCACCAACCCCGCCCGCGTCACGGCGCAGGCGGTCGGCGTGGCGGACCCGCGGCTGGCCCCGATCATGGCCGGGGTGCTCGCCGAGCGGGGCACCTCCGCCCTGGTGTTCCGCGGGGACGACGGCCTGGACGAGCTGACCACCACCGGGACCTCCCGGGTGTGGTGGGTACGCGACGGCGAGGTCACGGAGCACGCCTTCGACCCGCGCGACGTCGGCATCGGGACGGTCGACATCTCGGCCCTGCGCGGCGGGGACCCCTCGTACAACGCGGACGTCGCCCGCCGGCTGCTGGCGGGGGAGACGGGACCGGTGCGCGACGCCGTCCTGCTGAACTCGGCGAGCGCCCTGGTGGCCCTGGATCCCGGCACGGGCACGCTGGAGGAGCAGCTCGCGGCCGCCATGGCCCGCGCGGCCGAGTCCATCGACTCCGGGTCGGCGCGCGCCACCCTGGAGCGCTGGGTGGCGGCCAGCAACGCCTGATCCCGGGCGCTCCTCCCGCACACGGCCCCGGTCCACGATGTGGACCGGGGTCTTGCGCGTGCGGGATCTTGTGGCAGGATGCTCTCCAAGGTCACGAGTGACAGCGTTTAGGCCCCGGCTTGCTGTCCGGCAACCCTCCTTCCGTGGCGGGGTGCCCCGGGTGATGACCAGGTCGTAGGCAGCGAGGTCTACGGCAAGCGCGGATCCCTCGACACCAGGGGTCCTGGTCTCTCGAGGAGCGTTTTCCGTGAGCAAGCGAATGCGATAGGGCGAATCCGCCCCTTCTTCACCCCTCGGATCAGGGCCGTTTCCGCGTGCCCCCGATCAGTCCGAGGACTTTCCCGTACCCCCTGACGGCCGCGCCGCCGCACCCGCGTACGGGCACACCGAAGCCATTCAGCCCTGCCTGCCGGGAGATACCGCCATGTCCGCATTCCTGAACGCCGCCACCACCGCCTGCGCCACCGCCGCCGAGGGCCCCGCCTGTGAGGGACCGCTGCCGGTGCTCGGCCGGGACGTCACCGTTCCCCTCGTCACCGGCGGCGAGGTCACCTACGCCGCCCTCGACTACGCGGCCAGCGCCCCGGCGCTCCAGCGGGTCTGGGACGACGTCGCCGCGTACGCCCCGTACTACGGCAGCGTCCACCGCGGTGCCGGCTACCTCTCGCAGCTGTCCACCGACCTGTTCGAGCAGAGCCGCGTCACGGTCGCCGAGTTCCTCGACTGCCGCCCCTCCGACCAGGTCGTCTTCACCCGCTCCACCACCGATTCCCTCAACCTGCTCGCCGCAGCGCTGCCCGCCGACTGCCAGGTGTTCGTCTTCGAGACCGAGCACCACGCCTCGCTGCTGCCCTGGGGCGACGCCCGGGTCACCTACCTCAACGCCCCCCGCACCCCCGGCGAGGCCGTCGCCACCCTGGAGCGGGCCCTCGCCGACCGCGAGCCCTACGGCCCGGCGCTCGTGTGCGTCACCGGCGCGTCCAACGTCACCGGTGAGCTGTGGCCGGTGAAGGAGCTCGCCGCCGCCGCGCACGCCCACGGCGCCCGGATCGTGCTGGACGCCGCCCAGCTGGCCCCCCACCACCCCGTCTCCGTGCGGGAGCTGGACGTGGACTGGGTCGCCTTCTCGGGGCACAAGCTGTACGCGCCCTTCGGCTCGGGCGTGCTCGCCGGCCGGGCCGACTGGCTCCAGGAGGCCGAGCCGTACCTCGCCGGGGGCGGCGCCTCCCGCAAGGTGGCCCGCCGCGAGGACGGGGGCGTCGACGTCGAGTGGCACACCACCGCCGCCCGCCACGAGGCCGGCTCCCCGAACGTCATCGGCGTCTACTCCATCGCCTCCGCCTGCCGCGCGCTGCAGGAGGCGGGCTTCGAGAACCTGGTCGCCCGGGAGGAGCACCTCATCGCCAAGGTCCGCGAGGGCCTCGCGGAGGTCCCGGCCGTGCGGGTGCTGTCCCTGTTCGGGGACGACGCGCCGCGCGTCGGCGTCATCTCGTTCGTGGTCGACGGCTGGAACAGCTCGCACTTCGCGGCCGCGCTGTCCGCCGAGTACGGGATCGGGGTGCGGGACGGCCTGTTCTGCGCCCACCCGCTGGTACGCACCCTGCTGGGCAGCGAGCCGCAGGCCCAGGGCGAGTGCGGGGCGCCGGAGGCGGCGCCGGGGGAGCGGTCGCTGAACGCGATCCGGGTCAGCTTCGGGGCGGGCACCCCGGACGAGCACGTGGAGCGGTTCGTCGGCGCGGTGAAGGAACTCGTCGCGGACGGTGCGAAGTGGCAGTACCGCACGGAAGAGGGCCGCTGCGTCCCGGCCGTGTAGGCACGGGGAGCGGCCCCCGGTACCGGCCCGGAGAGAGGGCTACGCGTCGAGGCCGATGGCGAAGGCGGCTTCGAGGTCGTGCTGGGAGTACGTGCGGAACGCGACGTGCGTGTCGGTGGCCTCGACGCCCGGGATCTTGCTGATGCGGCCCGGGATGATGTCCGCGAGGTTCTCGTGCCGGGCCACCCGGACCAGGGCGATCAGGTCGTACGTACCGGTGACGGAGTAGACCTCGCTGACGCTGTCCAGCTGCGCGATGGACTCGGCGATCTCGGGGATCCGGTCCACGCTGGTCTTGATGAGCACGATCGCGGTGATCACGGTTGGCTGTCTCCCTCGCCGGCAGTCACTGGTCTCCTCACTGTAGTCGTACGGCGGTAGCGGGCCCACGCGTAGCAGAAGCCGAGCGAGAAGCCCACGACGTGGGCCAGGTACGCCACTCCCGGACCGCTCCCCGCGCGGTGCGCGGCCAGCCACTGGAGGCCGAACCAGAACAGCAGCACGATCCAGGCGGGGAAGCGCAGCGGCAGGAACAGCAGGAACGGGAACAGGCTCGTGACCCGGGCCCGCGGGAAGAGGCAGAGGAAGGCCCCCAGCGCCGCCGAGATGGCCCCGGAGGCGCCCACCAGGGTCTGGTCCGAGGAGGCGTTGGCCGCCGCGTAGGCCGCCAGCGCGAGGTATCCCGTGCAGACGTAGAAGACGAGGAACGGCGCCCGGCCCATCCGCTCCTCCGTCATGGCGCCGAAGACGTAGAGGAACAGCATGTTCCCGAGCAGGTGCAGCCAGCTGCCGTGGACGAAGAGCGCCGTCAGCGGGGTCAGCAGCGGGCGCCCGGCCCCCGAGAACAGCTCGTCCGGGACGACGCCCCAGTGCCGGAAGTACGCCGTCCCGGTCTCCGTCAGCAGATCGCCCGTCCCGTAGGCCGGGTTCAGGCCAGAAGCGGGGCCGAGGAAGAACACCGCGCAGCAGGCGGCGATCAGCGCGTACGTGACCACGGGCCCCCGCGCGGCATCGCACAGGGTCCGCCACTTTACGATCATGCGACAGAGCATGACGCAGGCGGACCCACCTGAGGGTGGTGCCAGGCCGTAGGGTTACGTGCTGCGGTCCGCCGACCGCGGCGTAGGGCTTTGATTGAATGAGCTACGAAGGAGAGAGCGGCCTGATGACGGTTCCCCTGCCGACCGACACCACCCGGTGGCGCTGCACCCTGTGCGGCAACCTCACGCGGTTCGATGTCACCCGTTCGTCGAAGGTCGTGGAGTACGTCCACCTCGATCTTGCCGGGGAGCCCAAGGTCGAGGAGCGCGAGGTGGTCAGTGAGACCATCGAGTCGGTCCGCTGCCGCTGGTGCAACGCGGTGGACCAGATCGAGCTCGTGGACAGGCCGGGCACCGACTCCTGAGGGAGCCGGGCCCACAGTAGATCACGGTAGGGGTGACGGATTGTGGAGCCAGCAAGCGGCGCGACGCCGGCCGACGCGGCCGGCGACGCCGCGGAGGTCCTCGACCGCCCGCTGCCGGAAGGCGTGCGGCGCCGGGTCGTCGCGATCGTGTCGGAGGCCTTCGGCGGTCTGACGGTCGGGGACCTCCCGGCGCAGCTGCGCCAGTACGCCCGGTTCACCCCGACCCGGCGCGCCAAGTTCGCGGGCAACGCCATGGCCGCGGCCGTGGAGACCGACGGGGTGTTCCGCAGCCGGATCGCGGAGAAGCTGCGCGAGGCGCAGCCGGAGCTGGCCGGGGCACTGGAGTCGGGGGCCCCGCCCGCCGCGGCGGACCCGCTGGACGTGGCTGCCGCGGCGTACGTGCTGCGCCCGGCGGGCTGGGTCAAGCTGGTGGCGTCCGCCGGTGAGGAGGCGCAGCGCGCCGATGCCGAGCGGGTCGGCGACGAGACCCGGCGGGAGCTGGAGCGGCTGCGCGAGGAGCTGGCCCACCTGAAGGAGGCCCAGCGTTCCGGCGGTGAGCAGGTGCGGGCCGAGCTGGAGGCCGCCCGCAAGGAAGCGGAATCGCTTCAGCGCAAGCTGCGCAGCGCCCTGAGCGACGTCAAGCGGGGCGAGGCGGCGCTGCGGAAGCTGAACGGCGAGATCGACGGGATCCGCGGTGAGGCGGCGGCGCAGGTGGCGGCCGCGGAGAGCGAGTCCCGGCGCCTGAAGTCCCGTCTCGCGGAGGTGGAGTCGGCGCTGGAGACCTCGCGCCGGGCCACCCGGGAGGGGCGCAGCATCGAGGACATGCGGCTGCGGCTGCTGCTGGACACCGTGCTGGACGCGGCGGCGGGGCTGCGCCGCGAGCTGGCGCTGCCGCCGGTGTCCACGCGGCCGGCGGACACCGTGGACGCGGTGGAGCCGGGCCGGATGACGCCGAAGGACATCGCGGCGCGGGCCCTGTCGGAGACCGATCCGGCGCTGCTGGACCAGCTGTTGGCGCTTCCTCAGGCGCATCTGGTGGTCGACGGGTACAACGTGACGAAGACCGGCTATCCGACGATGCCGCTGGAGAAGCAGCGGTTGCGGCTGCTGGGCGGGCTGTCGATGCTGGCTGCGCAGACGGGTGCGGAGATGACGTGCGTCTTCGACGGTGCGGAGCTGGCGGCGCCGGTGCTGCTCGCGCCGCCGCGCGGGGTGCGCGTGCTGTTCTCCAAGGCGGGTGTGACGGCGGACGAGTTGATCCGCCAGCTGGTGCGGGCCGAGCCGCCCGGCCGTCCGGTGGTGGTGGTCTCCACCGACCGGGAGGTGGCCGACGGGGTGGCGAAGGCGGGTGCCCGGCCGGTGACGTCCGCCTTGCTGCTGAAGCGGCTCGCGCGCGTTTCGTGACGCAAGTGGAGGACGTACCGTCAGCTCCTCGGTACGCAGCGTGGGGCTTCTGTGAAGGAAGCGGAACGGCGTCGGGATTTTTTCTGCAGGGGGTTTGAAGTGATCAAGGACGGCTCGCTAGGGTCCGCTCAAACCTTCGTGCGGTAGCTCACCCGTTCGGGTGTGGGCCCCTGAGGAGAAGGAGCCCGCCCCCGTGGCGTCCCACCGTCGGCCCAAGCCGCCCGCCCGCACGCGCGTGACCGTGCTCACCGCCACCGCCGCCGCGGCGGTCGCCCTCTCCGGCCAGTCCGCCGTGGCCGCCCCCGGCGGACCGGACAAGGACGAGGTCAAGACCGAGGTCGACGCCCTCTACGACGAGGCCGAGCGGGCCACCGAGAAGTTCAACGGGGCCCGCGAGCACCAGGAGCGCCTCGAAAAGGAGATCGCGCAGCTCCAGGACGCCGTGGCCCGCGACCAGGGCGAGCTCAACGACCTGCGCAACACCCTCGGTTCGCTGGCCGCCGCCCAGTACCGGGGCGGCGGCATCGACCCCTCCGTCGCACTCCTGCTCTCCGCCGACCCCGAGACCTACCTCGACAAGGCCGCCACGCTCCAGCAGCTGACCGGCCGGCAGCTGGAGGCGGTGGCCAGGATCCAGGCGAAACAGCGCACCCTCGCCCAGCAGCGCCAGGAAGCCGCGGGCAAGCTCGCCGACCTCGACGCCGCCCGCAAGGAGCTCGCCGGGCAGAAGAAGGCCGCCCAGGGCAAGCTCGCCGAGGCCCAGGCCCTCCTCAACACCCTGAGCGCACAGGACCGCAGCCGCCTCAGGGCCGAGGAGGCCGGGCGGAGCAGGGCCGGGGAGAAGGCCGCCCCCGCCGTGAACGCCTCCGGCCGCGCCGCGGCCGCGCTGGCCGCGGCGAAGACCAAGCTGGGCAGCGCGTACGTCATGGGCGCCACCGGCCCCGGCGCGTACGACTGCTCCGGGCTGACCCAGTGGGCCTACGGCCAGGCCGGCATCGGCATCACCCGCACCACCTACACCCAGGCGAACGAGGGCACGCGCATCGGCCGCAGCCAGCTCCAGCCCGGCGACCTGGTCTTCTTCTACGACGACCTGCACCACGTCGGCCTGTACGCCGGCAACAACACCACCCTGCACGCCTCCAACCCGCGCGGCGGCGTCAAGTACGAGTCGATGGACAACATGCCCTTCCAGTTCGGCGTCCGCATCTGACCCCGCACGGGGGACGCGCCGCACACCGCCCATCCGGGCGAATTGCACGGACCCGCTGTGACCTCGCGCCCCGCCCATGACCTGCGTCTGAGGCGGGGCGCGGGCGCGAGGGGCCCCCGGGGGTCGTTGGCCGGTGCGTGGCCGCACGGTTACTGTCTGCCAGCGCGGAACCCGGCACACGGCCGTCCACGGGGGGCGGACCCGGGCCCCGCGCAGCCGAAGGGAGCGGTTCCCCATGGCGTCCCACCGCCGGTCCGGGCCCAGCGGCCTCGACCGGAACACCAAGGTCACCGCCTTCACCGCCGCCGCGGCCGGCGCCGCCGTGGCCCTCACGGGCGCACCCGCGCTCGCCTCCCCGGGGCTCCCCCAGGAGCCCGCCGGAGGCGCCCGCGCCCAGGTCGACCGGCTCTTCGAGGAGGCCGAGCAGGCCACCGAGCGGTACAACCGGGCCGGCGAGAAGGCCGACGCCCTGCGCGCCGAGATCAGCCGCGCCCAGGACGCCGTCGCCCGCGGCCAGGACCGCATCAACACCATGCGCGGGGTCCTCGGAACCTTCGCCGGCGCCCAGTACCGCTCCGGCGGCCTGGACCCCACCGTCGAGCTGATGCTCTCCGACGACCCCGCCGCCTACCTCGACAAGGCCGCCGTCCTGGGCCGGCTCAGCGGCCGCCGCGCCCAGCAGCTCGGCGAACTCCGCGAGGAGCAGAGCCGGATCGGCCGCCAGCGCCAGGAGGCCACCCGCAAGCTCGCCGAACTGGAAGCCCTGCGCACCGAGGTGGCCACCCAGAAGCGCTCCGTCACGGCGAAGCTCGCCGCCGCCCGCCGGCTGCTCAACGACATGCCCTCGGAGGAACGCGCCGACTTCGAGCGGGCCTCCCGCTCCGGCGGCCGCGGCTCCGTCGACGGCATGCCCGACCTGCCCTCCGGCGGCGGGCGGGCCTCCGGCCGCGCCATGACCGCCGTGATGGCCGCCCGGGCCGCCGTCGGCCGGCCGTACGTGTGGGGCTCCACCGGCCCCTCCGGCTTCGACTGCTCCGGGCTGATGGTGTGGTCCTACCGCCAGGCCGGGGTCTCCCTGCCGCGCACCTCGCAGGCCCAGCGGTACGCGGGCCGGCAGGTGCCGCTCTCGCAGGCGCAGCCCGGCGACCTGGTGACGTACCGCTCCGACGCCAGCCACGTCGGCATGTACGTGGGCAACGGCCAGGTGGTGCACGCCCCGTACCCGGGCGCGCGGGTGCGCTACGACCCCGTCGGGATGATGCCGGTGTCCTCCGTGACCCGGCCCTGAGCCCGGCCGTGCGTACGATCGGCGGATGACCCCGGTCCGCCGCCGCACCGCCGTGCGCCTCCTCGCACTCGCGCTGTGCCCGCTCCCGGCGCTGGCCGGCTGCACGGACCCGGCGCCCGCCGCCCCCGCCGACGCGGCCGTACGGCGGGCCGTCGCCGACTGGTCGGCGGCCCCGCCCGCACGGCTCGCCGCGATCCCGCTGGAGGGCTGGTCGTACGAGATCACCTCGGTCCGGCAGGACGGCGTACGGGCCTTCGCGCGCGCGGAGCTGCGCTACCGGCTCGCCGGCCACGACGCGGCCCCGGCCTCCTCGGCCCGCGAGGTGGAACTGACCCGGGACGGCACCGGCTGGCGGGTCACCGCCGACCGCCCCGCCCCTGGGGCGCCGGCCCAGCTGTGGGACCAGGGCGATCCGGCCGTCGTACGCGGCGCGCACAGCCTGGTCATCGGCGTCGGCCGGACCCCGCAGGAGCTGTCCGCCCTCGCGGCCGGGGCCGACCGGGCGGTCCCGGAGGTCAACGCCGCCTGGCCGGGGGAGTGGGCGCGGCGGGTGGTGGTCCTGGCCCCCGCGACGCTGGACGCGATGGCCGCGCTGCTGGGGCGGCCCGCCGACACCTACCGGGGCCTGGGGGCCGTCACCACCGGCAGCACCGGCGGCGGGCCGGCCCCGGCCGACCGCGTCGTCGTCAACCCGGAGGGGTACGCGGGCCTTTCGGAGGCCGGGCGGCGGATCGTCCTCACCCACGAGGTCACCCACGTCGCGACCCGCGCCGCCACCTCGGCCCGGACCCCGCAGTGGCTGTCGGAGGGCTTCGCGGACTGGGCAGCGTACCGGGGGAGCTCCACCACCCCGGCGGAGGGCGCGCCCGAGCTGGCGCGCGCCGTGCGCCGCGGCGAGCTGCCCGGCGCGCTCCCGGCCGATGACGCGTTCGCCTTCGGCGGGGACCCGTCGGCGGCGGCCCGCGCGTACGAGGGCGCCTGGCTGGCCTGCCGGCTCGTCGCCGACCGCTGGGGCGGGGCGGCACTGGTGCGGCTGTACGAGCTGGCCGGCCGCGAACCGCTGCCGGTGGCCCTGGAACAGGCGCTGGGCACGGACCTCCCCGCGCTCACGGAGGCCTGGCGGCGGGCACTGCGGGAGGAGCTGGGGTAGCCGTCCGGTACGTTGACGGGGATGCACAAGACGCTGATCGTGACGAACGACTTCCCGCCGCGCCCGGGCGGCATCCAGGCCTTCCTGCACAACATGGCGCTGCGGCTGGACCCCGAGCGGGTCGTCGTCTACGCGTCCACCTGGAAGCACGGCGCGGAGGGCCGCGAGGCCACCGCCGCCTTCGACGCGGAGCAGCCGTTCCGGGTGGTCCGCGACCGTACGACCATGCTGCTGCCGACGCCCCGGGTGACCCGGCGGGCGGTGTCCCTGCTGCGCGAACACGGCTGTGAGTCGGTGTGGTTCGGGGCCGCGGCCCCGCTCGGGCTGATGGGGCCCGCGCTGCGCCGGGCGGGCGCGCGGCGGATCGTCGCCACCACCCACGGGCACGAGGCCGGCTGGGCGCAGCTGCCGGCCGCGCGGCAGCTGCTGCGGCGGATCGGCGAGGGCACGGACACCCTCACCTACCTCGGGGAGTACACGCGCTCGCGGATCGCCTCGGCGGTGACGGAGCGGGCGGCGGCCCGGATGGTGCAGCTCCCGCCGGGGGTGGACGAGAAGACCTTCCACCCCGGCTCGGGCGGCGCGGAGGTCCGGGCCCGGCTGGGCCTGTCCGGCCGGCCGGTGGTGGTCTGCGTCTCGCGGCTCGTCCCGCGCAAGGGGCAGGACACCCTGATCGAGGCGATGCCGCGGATCCTGGCGGCCGTGCCGGACGCGGCGCTGCTGATCGTCGGCGGCGGGCCCTACGAGGCGGACCTGCGCGCGCTGGCCGCCGCGAAGGGGGTCGCGGACTCGGTGGTCTTCACCGGGGCCGTCCCGTGGGCGGAGCTCCCGGCCCACTACGGCGCGGGGGACGTCTTCGCGATGCCGTGCCGGACCCGGCGGGGCGGGCTGGACGTGGAGGGGCTCGGCATCGTCTACCTGGAGGCCTCGGCGACGGGCCTGCCGGTGGTCGCGGGCGACTCCGGCGGGGCACCGGACGCGGTCCTGGACGGCGAGACCGGCTGGGTGGTCCGCGGCGGCGACCCCGACGACGCGGCGGACCGCATCGTCACCCTCCTGAAGGACCCGGAACTCCGCGCCCGCATGGGGGAGGCGGGGCGCGCCTGGGTCGAACGCCAGTGGCGCTGGGACCACCTGGCCGAAGGCCTCCGCGCGCTGCTCTGACTTGCGCCGCTCGCGCGGTGCGGCCGCGGGCGGCCACGCCCCCTTGAACGCGCCGCTCGCGCGGCTCGGCCCCTGGGGGCCTCCCCGGCTTCGCGCCGCTGCGCCGGACTCCGTCCGTCCCCTCCTCGACGCGGTCCTCGCACCGCTCGGCGCCGGGGCGCTTCCCGGGCTTCGGGCCCGCTGCGACAGCCTCCGGCCGTCGGTCCCGGGGCGGGGCCGGTGGGCGTGTGCGGGTGCGTTGCCGCTGCGCGGTGCGGGTCCCCTACCCGCCCTTCCACCGTTCCCAGGGGCTCCGCCCCTGACCCCGATACGGCGCTACCGCGCCCGCGCCTCAAACGCCGGCGGGGCTGGAAGTGCGCTGCGCGCACTCCAGCCCGCCAGGCGACCCGCCCCAGCACATCCAGCCCCGGCAAATCCAGCCTCGCCGGCGTTTGAGGCGCGGGGGTCTGGGGGCGGAGCCCCCAGGAGGGGTCCGGGCGGAGCCCGGGGAACGGGCGAAGGGCGGGTAGGGGACCGCCCCGCGCAGCGGACAACTACCCGCACTCGACCCCCCGGCCCCGGCCACGGGAACCGCCACGGCGGCCCACCGCCAAAAGGGAACAACCAGCGGCATTGCCGGTCCAGCAAGGACAATCACGGGCGGAATCGTGCAGACCAGGGGCCTTCCACCCCTGCCCGGTTACGGTCCACACATGTCTGACTGTTACTCACATGCGTGGCAGTGCGAGTTATGGCCGGTTGGGCGGAATCCGCTCATGATGCGGCCATGACACACAACCTGACGCGCCGTCAACTCGGTCGCAACGCCCTCCGCGCCGCCGCCGCCCTCGGCATCACCCGCATCGGACTCGGCGCCGCCGCCGCGGCCGAGCCCGCCGCCGCCCCGTACGCCCCCGCCGTCGTCGTCGGCTCCGGCTACGGGGCCGCCGTCGCCGCGCTGCGCCTCGGGCAGGCCGGCGTCCGCACCGTCGTCCTCGAAATGGGGCGGCTGTGGGACACCCCCGGCCCCGACGGCAAGGTGTTCCCCTCCACCTCCGCGCCCGACCAGCGCTCCATGTGGTTCCGCAACCGCACCGAGGCCCCGCTCGCCCAGTTCCTCTGGCTCGACGTGGTCAACCGCGACATCAGCCCGTACCCCGGGGTCCTGGACCGGGTCAACCACGGGGACATGTCCGTCTACGTGGGCCGCGGAGTCGGCGGCGGCTCGCTCGTCAACGGCGGCATGGCCCCGACCCCCAGACGCTCCTACTTCACCGAGGTCTTCCCCGGCGTGGACGCCGAGGAGATGTACGGCACCTACTACCCGCGCGCCCGCTCCATGCTCGGCGTCAACGACATCGACCCCGCCTGGTTCGAGTCCACGGAGTGGTACCGCTTCGCCCGGATCTCCAGAAAACACGCCCACAACACCGGGCTGAAGACCACCTTCGTGCCCAACGTCTACGACTTCGACCACATGAAGCGCGAGGCCGCCGGCACCGCCCCCCGCTCGGCCCTCGCGGGCGAGGTCATCTACGGCAACAACCACGGCAAGAAGAGCGTCGACAAGACCTACCTCGCCGCCGCCCTCGGCACCGGCAACGTCACCATCGAGACCATGCAGCGGGTGGTCGCCGTACGCCAGGACCCGGCCGGGGGCTACGTCCTGACCGTCCACACCAGCGACGTCACCGGCCGCGTCACCCAGGTCCGCGAACTCGGCTGCCGGCAGCTCTTCCTGGGCGCCGGCAGCCTCGGCACCACCGAGATCCTGCTGCGCGCCCGCGAGACCGGCGCACTGCCCGCGCTCAGCGAGAAGGTCGGACTCGGCTGGGGCCCCAACGGCAACGTCATGACCGCCCGCGCCAACCACCTGTGGGACACGGTCGGCTGCAACCAGGCCACCATGCCCGCCCTCGGCATCGACGACTGGGACAACGCCGCCAACCCGGTCTTCGCGGAGATCGCCCCGCTCCCCATGGGCATCGAGCACTGGATCTCGATGTACCTGGCCATCACCAAGAACCCGGAGCGCGGCCGCTTCACCTACGACGCCGCGAGCGACTCGGCGCGGCTGAACTGGACGAGGGACCAGAACGCGCCGGCGGTCGCGGCGGCCCGGAACCTCTTCGACCGCATCAACCGCCGCAACGTCACCATCTACCGCTACGACCTCTTCGGCGAGAACAAGGCGTTCGCCGACAACTTCACGTACCACCCGCTTGGCGGCTGCGTCCTCGGCGAGGCCACCGACGCCTACGGGCGGGTCAAGGGCTACCAGGGGCTGTACGTACTGGACGGCTCCCTGGTGCCCGGCTCGCTCGGCGTGAACCCGTTCGTGACGATCACGGCCCTCGCCGAGCGGAACATGGAGCGGATCCTCGCCCAACCCTGAGACCGGACCCCTGAGTCCGGACCCCTGAGTCCGGATCCCTGAGTCCGGACCCCCGGGGCCCGCCCGACCGCCTAGCCGCGGTAGAGCGCGTCGATCTCGTCCGCGAAGTCCTTCGCCACAACGTTGCGCTTCAGCTTCAGCGACGGCGTGATGTGCCCGGACTCCTCCGTGAACTGGGAGCCCAGGATGCGGAACTTCCGCACCGATTCCGCCTTGGACACCGCCGCGTTGCCGTCGTCGACGGCCTTCTGGACGGCGGCGATCAGCTCCGCGTCCTCGCGCAGCTCCGCCGCCGTCACCCCGGCCGGCTTGCCGTTCTCCGCGGCCCACCGGCCGAGGAACTCCTCGTCGATGGTGACCAGCGCGGCCACGAACGGCCGCCCGTCGCCGACCACCATGCACTCCGCGACCAGCGCGTGCGCCCGGATCCGGTCCTCGATCACCGCGGGGGCGACGTTCTTGCCGCCCGCCGTGACGATGAGCTCCTTCTTCCGGCCGGTGATCCTCAGGTAGCCGTCCTCGTCGAGGGTGCCGACGTCCCCGGTGTGGAACCAGCCGTCCGTCATCGCCTCGGCGGTGGCCGCCTCGTTCTTCCAGTACTCCTTGAAGACGTGCTCGCCGTGCACCAGCACCTCGCCGTCGTCGGCGATGCGCAGCACGGAACCGGGCAGCGGCTGGCCGACCGTGCCGATCTTCTGCTTGTCCCACGGGAGGAAGGCGGTGGCCGCGCAGGTCTCCGTCAGGCCGTAGCCCTCCAGGACGGTGAAGCCGATGCCGCGGAAGAAGTGGCCGAGCCGCTCGCCGAGCGGGGCGCCGCCGGAGATCGCGTACTCGCCGCGCCCGCCGAGGACGGCGTGCAGCTTGGAGTAGACGAGCTTGGAGAAGATCTTGTGCTTCAGCTTCAGGCCGAAGGACGGGCCAGAGGGGGTGTCCAGCGCCCGGCTGTACGCGATCGCCGTGTCGGCGGCCGCGTCGAAGATCCGGCCCTTGCCGTCGGCCTGGGCCTTGGCCCGCGCCGAGTTGTAGACCTTCTCGAAGACGCGCGGCACGCCGAGGATCAGCGTGGGGCGGAAGGACTGCAGCTCGTCGGTGAGGTTCTTGATGTCCGGTACGCAGCCCAGCCGGATCGGCGCCAGCACCGCCGCCACCTCCACCAGGCGGCCGAAGACGTGCGCGGCCGGGAGGAACAGCAGCACGGAGCACTCGCCGGTGCGGAAGAGCGGCTTCAGGCGCTCCACCACGTTGCCGCACTCGGCGAAGAAGTTCCGGTGGGTCAGCACGCAGCCCTTGGGGCGGCCGGTCGTGCCCGAGGTGTAGACGATCGTGGCCGGGTCGTCGGCGACCGCGAGGGCGCTGCGCGCGTCCACCTCGGCGTCCGTGACCTCCGCGCCGGCGGCCACCAGGGCCCCCTGGGCGTCCTGGTCGATCTCCCAGACCTCGCGCAGCTCCGGCAGTCGGTCCCGCAGGGAGGCCACGCTCGCGCTGTGCCCGGGGCTCTCCACGATGGCCGCGACGGCCCCGGAGTCGCCGAGGATCCACTGGATCTGTTCGGGGGAGCTGGTCTCGTACACGGGGACGGTGACGCCGCCCGCGGTCCAGATCGCGAAGTCGAACAGCACCCACTCGTAGCGGGTGCGCGAGATCAGGGCGACCCGGTCGCCGGGCTCGATGCCCGCCGCGATCAGGCCCTTGGCGGCCGCGCGCACCTCCGCGAGGAACTCCACCGCGGTCACGTCCTGCCACCGGCCGTCGACCTTGCGGCTGATGACGGCGGTGTCTGGGTGCTGGGCGGCGTTGCGGCGGATGAGATCCGTCAGGTTCCCGTCCGACGGGACCTCGTAAAGGGCCGGAAGGCTGAACTCGCGCAAGACTGCTGCTCCTCTGGGCGCCATCGCCACCGTGTGGACCGACCGGACGTTACCCACCGGTAGTGGGTTCCCGATAGAGGGAACCGGCCAGATGTTCCGTGCGTCACATTCTGTACATCGCGATGGGCCGCAAGACCCGCCAATACGCTGCCGACAGTAGTCGACCGTGTTCGCGACTCGGAAGTAACCGCAGGTCCGGCCGCCTGCGACCCTCCCTCTACCCGGCCCGGGCCGGGCCCCCCTAGGGTGAGCGCATGGGTGGCAGCAAGAGGCGTACGCGGGTCCACGTCGTCAGCGACGTCCACGGCAACACCGAAGCGCTCGCACGCGCCGGAGACGGCGCCGACGCGCTCCTCTGCCTCGGCGACCTGGTGCTCTTCCTCGACTACGCCGACCACTCCCGCGGCATCTTCCCCGACCTCTTCGGCGTCGAGAACGCCCACCGCATCGTCGAACTCCGCACCGCCCGCCGCTTCGCGGAAGCGCGCGAATTCGGCCGCAGGCTGTGGGACGGGCTCGACAGGGAACGAATGATCGAGGAAGCGGTCCGGCGGCAGTACGCGCAGATGTTCGCCGCCTTCCCCAGCCCGACGTACGCCACGTACGGCAACGTCGACATCCCCGGCCTGTGGAGCGAGTACGCCGGACCCGGCACCACCGTCCTCGACGGCCAGCGCGTGGAGATCGGCGGCCGCGTCTTCGGCTTCGTCGGTGGCGGACTGCCCTCCCCGATGCGCACCCCCTACGAGGTCGACCCCGAGGAGTACGCCGCCAAGGTCGAAGCCCTCGGCGAGGTCGACGTGCTCTGCTCGCACATCCCGCCCGAGGTCCCCGAACTCTGCTACGACACCGTCGCCCGGCGCTTCGAACGGGGCAGCGAAGCCCTGCTGGCCGCCATCCGCCGCACCCGCCCCCGGTACGCCCTCTTCGGCCACGTCCACCAGCCGCTCGCACGCCGGGCCCGGATCGGCGCCACCGAATGCGTCAACGTCGGCCACTTCGCCGCCACCGGAAGGCCCTGGGCCCTGGAGTGGTGACCTCCCTGAAGTGTCGGGCTCCACACGCACGGTAGCCTGCACGCGGCGGCCGCGGGCCGCACACTTCCTCGAATCTCCCCCCGGAGGAGCCACCGCGATGGCGGAACACACCAGCTCAAGCATCACCATCGACGCCTCCCCGGCCGACGTGATGGCCGTGATCGCCGACTTCGCCCGCTACCCGGAGTGGACCGGCGAGGTGAAGGAGGCCGAGGTCCTGGCCACCGACGCCGAAGGCCGCGCCGAAAAGGTCCGCCTCCTGCTCGACGCCGGTGCGATCAAGGACGACCACACCCTCGCCTACACCTGGAAGGGCGCCGACGAGGTCAGCTGGACCCTGGACAAGTCCCAGATGCTGCGGCAGCTGGACGGCTCCTACCGGCTGGCCCCGCTGGACGGCGGCCGCACCGAGGTCACCTACCAGCTGACCGTGGACGTCAAGATCCCCATGCTGGGCATGATCAAGCGCAAGGCGGAGAAGGTCATCATCGACCGCGCCCTCGCCGGCCTGAAGAAGCGCGTCGAGACCCACCGCCCCTGACGCACCGGGCCCTTCCGGAACACCGCGCGCGCGGCACCCGGAAGGGCACCCGCGCCGGCACGCACCTCGCACCACGCATCACGCAGAGCAAAGGCACGGCACCACCATGCAGACCCTCCTCGTCACCGGCCCGGGAGGCGCAGGCCGCAGCACACTCGCCGCCGCCACCGCACTCGCCGCCGCACGCGGGGGCCGGCGGGTCCTGCTGCTGTGCGACGCCGGCGCCGACCCCTTCCCCGCCCCGGTCCCCGGGCTGCGCGTCACCCCCGTCGACTCCGGCCGGGAGTTCCGCACCGAGCTCGCCGCCCTCCAGGAACGCGGCGCCTCCCTCATCGGCATGCTCGGCGGACGCCCCCTCGGTGCCGAGGAACTCACCGAACTCCCCGGCGCCGAACAGTTCGCCCTGCTCCGCGCCCTGCGCCGGGCCGCCGCCGAACCCGCCACCGACCTCGTCGTCGTGGACATGCCCCCGCTGCACCAGGCCGTGGCCACCCTCGCCCTCCCCGCCCAGCTGCGCCGCTACCTCGCCCGGCTGCTGCCCGCCGAACGGCAGGCGGCCCGCGCCCTGCGCCCCGTACTCGCCCAGCTGGCCGGAGTCCCCATGCCCGCGCAGTGGCTCTACGAGACCGCCGCCCGCTGGGACGAGGAGCTGGCCGCCGTCCAGGCCGTCGTCGAAGCCCCCACCACCCGGATCCGCCTCGTCGCCGAACCCGGCCCCGCCGCCGACGACGCCCTGCGCACCGGCATGCTCGGCCTCGCCCTCCACGAACTGCGGGTCGAGGCCCTCGTCGCCAACCGGCTCGTGCCGCCGGACGCCGCCGCGGCCCACCCCTGGGCCGCGGGCATCGCCGAGCAGCAGCGGGCCCTCCTCGACGCGTGGGCCGCCCCCGGCCTCCCCGTCCACGAGCTGGCCCACCTCGGCCGGGACCCCCGCGGCACCGACGACCTGGAAGCGCTCGGCGCCGCCCGCGGCATCGCCCCCGGTCCCGGACCCGCCCCCGACCTGCTGCCCGGCTCCGGCTGGGCCGTCGAGGACCGGCTCGCCCAGGACGGGGTGCTCGTCTGGGCGATCCCGCTGCCCCGCGCCCGCAAGAGCGAGCTCGACCTGGTGCGGCGCGGGGACGAGCTCCTCGTCGCTGCGGGACCGCACCGCAGGATCGTTCCGCTCCCCTCCGCCCTGCGCCGCTGCACCGTCTCCGGCGCCGCCCTCGCCGACGGCGCCCTCCGCGTCCGCTTCACCCCCGACCCGCGGCTGTGGCCCAGGGAGCGCTGAGACCCGTACCGAGGGCCGTACCGAGGCCCGTACCGCCGTTCGGGTACCGTCGAAGGAAGACCCACCGCAGCTGCCGCCAGGAGAGTCCGCCATGAGCGAGGCCACCGACCACCCCGCCGCCGACGACGCCTGGGCGCGGGCCTGCGCCGAGGACCTCGCCGCCGAGAAGGAACGCCGCCGCAGGGATGCCGGTTCCGGTACCGGTTCCGGGGCCGGCACCGGCACCGCCGCCGAGGAACTGTTCAAGCTCTTCGAGGCCGTCGCCGACAAGGTCTCCTCCCTGAACAACCCGGCCGTCGGCGCCGCCGGCGCCGCCGCACAGGACGCCGTACGCCAGTTCGTCAACCAGGCCAAGACCGCCGCCAAACCCGTCATCGAACGCAACCCGGAGGTCTTCGGCCACCTCGCGGCCGCCGGATCCGAGCTCCTCGCCGCCTACCGCTCCGCCGTCGAAGGCCACGAGCGCCGCTGGACCCACGGCGAACCGCCCGCCCCCCGCAAGCCCACCGACAAGGGCGACGAGGACCCCGGTACCGGCCCGGCCGAGCGGATCGATCTCGACTGAACCTCTGCCGGCCCCGTGTACGGTTGGCCGTGGCGGGGTTTGACCGGAAACCGAGGGACTAATGGGACTCACCATCGGCGTCGACATCGGCGGCACGAAGATCGCGGCCGGCGTGGTCGACGAAGAGGGCACCATCCTTGAGACGTACAAGGTGCCCACCCCGCCGACCGCGGACGGCGTGACGGACGCGATCTGCGCCGCAGTGTCCGAAGTCAGCAGCAGCCACACCATCGAGGCCGTCGGCATCGGCGCCGCCGGCTACGTGGACGACAAGCGCGCGACCGTGCTCTTCGCACCCAACATCAACTGGCGGCACGAACCGCTCAAGGACAAGGTCGAACAGCGCATCGGCCTGCCCGTCGTCGTCGAGAACGACGCGAACTGCGCCGCCTGGGGCGAATACCGCTTCGGCGCCGGCCAGGGCCACGAGGACGTCATCTGCATCACCCTCGGCACCGGCCTCGGCGGCGGCATCATCATCGGCAACAAGCTGCGCCGCGGCCGCTTCGGCGTCGCCGCCGAATTCGGGCACATCCGCGTCGTCCCCGACGGCCTGCTGTGCGGCTGTGGCAGCCAGGGCTGCTGGGAGCAGTACGCCTCCGGCCGCGCCCTCGTCCGCTACGCCAAGCAGCGCGCCAACGCCACCCCCGAGAACGCGGCGATCCTCCTCGGCCTCGGCGACGGCACCGCCGACGGCATCGAGGGCAAGCACATCAGCGAAGCCGCCCGCGCCGGCGACCTCGTCGCCATCGACGCCTTCCGCGAGCTCGCCCGCTGGGCCGGCGCCGGCCTCGCCGACCTGGCCTCCCTCTTCGACCCGTCCGCCTTCATCGTCGGCGGCGGCGTCTCCGACGAGGGCGACCTCGTCCTCGACCCGATCCGCAAGTCCTTCAAGCGCTGGCTCGTCGGCGGCGCCTGGCGGCCCCACGCACAGGTACTCGCCGCGCAGCTCGGCGGCAAGGCCGGCCTCGTCGGCGCCGCCGACCTCGCCCGCCAGGGCTGACACCCGCCCCTTCCGGGCTGCTTTTCGGCTGCGACTGCCCGCCGTGCCCCCTGTGGGAGCGGCGGGCAGCTGCGTATGTTGCGGGACATGCCGTACACGCCGCACACGCTGCCGAAGTCTGTGACCGAGCCCGACGGTTCAGCCGTGATCCGGGCGCTCAGCTACAACATCCGCTCGCTGCGCGACGACGAGGAGGCCCTGGCCCGGGTCATCCGCGCCTGCGCCCCCGACCTGGTCCTCGTACAGGAAGCGCCCCGGTTCTTCCGCTGGCGCAAGCACGCGGCCAGGCTCGCCGCCAAGACCGACCTCGTGGTGCTCGGCGGAGGAGCCACCGCGGCCGGACCGCTCCTGCTGTGCTCGCTGCGGGCCTTCGTGGAACGCACGGAGGACGTACTCCTCCCGCGCACCCCCGGCCTGCACCGGCGGGGCTTCGCCACCGCCGTGGTCCGCTTCGGAGCCGCCCGGGTCGGAGTGGTCAGCGCCCACCTGTCCCTGGACGCGGGGGAGCGGCGGAGCCAGGCCGAGCTGCTCCTGGACCGGGCCGCCGCCCTGGGCGCCCCGCACGTGATCGCCGCCGCCGACGTCAACGAGCAGGCGGGCGGCCCCGCCTTCGGGCGGCTGTCGGGCGCCCTCCAGGACTGCTGGACGGTCTCCCCGTGGGGCGACGGCGACACCTTCCCGTCGGCGGCCCCGAACCGCCGCATCGACGCCGTCTTCGCCTCCCCGGGGGTGGAGGTCCTGGCCTGCGGCGTCCCCGCCGGACTCCCCGGGGTGACACCCCCCGACCTCCGCGCAGCGACGGACCACCTCCCGGTCCTGGCGGCGCTACGGCTCCCGGCGGGGTGACGCCGCGCGGGGCGCAGCTCCGACTGCTTGCGGGGCCACGGGTCTGCGGCCCAGGCCCGCCATCTCCCCCTCGACCCCCGGACGCCGATCGGCGCCTGCCCACCCGCCTCCCTGGGTGCGGGCCGGTGGTCGGGTGAGCGGTAGCCCCTCGGGCGGTCTCAGGGAGGGTTGGGGGTTTCCCGTCAGTCCATCGTCCTTCCGTGTCGGGCCGCCCTGTCAAGGGCGCTCCCTGCGGTCGCGTCGCTGCGCGATGTCGCTTCGCTCCACCCTTGACAGACCGACCCGCCCCGGAAAGCCGAAAGACTGC
>NZ_JBIVEG010000044.1:0-45767 GCF_044747545.1 Streptomyces sp. NPDC090077 | reverse complement strand
GGCGCGGTAGCGCCGTATGGGTCCGGGCGCAGCCCGGGGAACGGTGGAAGGGCGGGTAGGGGACCCAGCCCCGCGCAGCGGCACACCACCCGCACCCGACCCACCGGCCCCCGCCACCCGAACCGGCCCCGCCCCCGGTCCGACGGCCGGAGGCAGGCGCAGCGGGCCCGAAGCTCGCGTGAGGGAGGGGCGGCTAGAAGCCGTGGCGGGAGCCGCCGTCCACCGGGATCATCAGCCCCGTGAGGTAAGACGCCGCCGGCGACAGCAGGAACGCCGCCGTGCGCCCGAATTCCTCCGGCGTGCCGTAGCGCCGCAGCGGGATGCGGGCCTCGTTGCCCGCGCGGGCCGCGGCCGCGTCGCCGGACAGGGCGTCCAGCTCCCGCACCCGGTCCGTGTCGATTCGCGCCGGCAGCAGCCCGAGCACCCGGATCCCGCGCGGGCCCAGGTCCACCGACAGGGACTTGGCGAAGCCCGCCAGCCCCGGCCGCAGGCCGTTCGAGATGGTCAGGCCGGGGATCGGTTCGTGCACCGAGCCCGACAGGACGAAGCCGATGACCCCGCCCTCGCCCAGTTCGGCGGCGGCCGTCCGGGCGAGGCGGACCGCGCCCAGGAAGACGGTGTCGAACGCCGCCGCCCACTGCTCGTCGGTGTTGTCCGCCGCCAGGCCCGGCGGGGGGCCGCCGACGCTGATGAGGATGCCGTCGAAGCGGCCGAAACGCTCCCGCGCGGTGGCCACCAGCCGTGCGGCGGCTTCCGGGTCGGAGTTGTCGGCGGCCACGCCCACCGCGTTCGGGCCGAGTTCGGCGGCGGCCTCAGCCGCCCGCTTCTCGTCCCTGCCCGTCAGTACGACCTTCGCCCCGTCGGCGGTGAGCTCGCGCGCGGAGGCGAAGCCCAGTCCCCGCGTGGCACCGGTGACGACGTAGACGCGGTCCTTCAGTCCAAGATCCATGCCGGACAACCTACGCCGAAGCGGCCTCCGGCGACACGGCCCCGGCCTCGCTCTCGCCCTTGGCCGCCGCCTCCTCGCGGTCGCGCTTCTCGCGCCGCACCAGCACCACCCACCCCACCGGTACCGCCGCCGCGAACAGCCACCACTGCACGGCGTACGCCATGTGCGCGCCGATCGAGTCGTGGTCGGGCTCGGCCACCATCTCGGGGCTGCCCCCCGCCGGTTCGGGGCCGGTCAGTTCGAGGTAGCCGCCGAGCACGGGCTTGCCGATCGCGGCCGCCTGCTGCTCGCTGTTGATCAGCATCACCTGGCGGTCGGGCAGGCCCTTGCGGTCCTTGATCCCGCTGCCACCGCTGGTCTCGTCGGCCTTGAGCCGCCCGGTCACCGTGACCTCGCCCGAGGGCGCGGCCGGCACCGGCGGGTAGGCGCGCGGGTCGTCGCCGCCGGCCACCCAGCCCCGGTTGACGAGGACCGCCCGGCCGTCGCCCAGCAGGAGCGGCGTCACCACGTGGAAGCCGACCTTGTCGTCGTTGGAGGTGCGCATCCGTACGACGACCTCGTGCGCGGGGTCGTAGGTGCCGGTGGCGGTGACGGCACGCCAGTAGTCGGCCCGCGGGACGGTGTGTCCGGGCGAGGTGACCTCGGTCACCGGTACCGGCTTCGCGTACAGGTTCTTCGCGATCAGCTCGTTCTGGGCGACCCGGTGCTCGTGGCGGTGGAACTGCCAGAACCCCAGCTTGATCATCGCGGGGATGAGGACGAGGGCGACGAGGGTGAGGGACACCCACTGCCGGGTCAGCACAAAGCGGTACACGCCCACGACGGTACCCCCAGCGACGAGGACCCCGGCGGCCGGGTGGCCTTCCGGGGTCCGGGGGAGCGGGGAGGGGGAGCGGAGAGGGGGAACGGAACGAGGGTCAGACGCGGTCGACGATGCCCACCCTCCCCTCCGCCCGGGCGCAGTGCCCGCCGCAGTACCACTGGCCCTCGACCTCGACGCCCTGGCCGATGATCTGGACCCGGCAGTGCTCGCAGATGGGCGCCATGCGGTGGATGGCGCAGGAGAAGCAGTCGAAGACGTGCACCGCGCCCTGCGCGTGCACCTCGAAGGACATGCCGTAGTCGTTTCCGCAGACCTCGCAACGTGCCATGCGCCGCATGCTGTGCGGGGCGGCCCGGCGGAACAAGATCCACCGGGGTGAGTCGCCCCGCCGGCACCCGGCCGGAGCAACGCCGCTACGCGTCCCCGGCCGCCGCGACGTCCCGCAGCAGGTGGGTGAAGGCCGCCTCGTCCACGATCGGGGTGCCGAACGATTTGGCCTTGACCGTCTTGGAGGTCGAGGAGTCGGGGTCGTTGGTCACGAGCAGGCTGGTGAGCCGGGACACGCTGGTCGCCACGTGCAGGCCCGCCTCTACCGCCCGGTCCTCCAGCAGCTCCCGGTCCACGGAGGTGTCCCCGGAGAAGGCGATCCGCATGCCCTGCTTGAGCGGCTTGCCGTCCTCGAAGCGCCCCGGGTTCGGGTGCGGGCACGGCGGCCGCTTGCGCGAGGCCCGCCAGGTGCCGCCGTTCCCGTACGAGGACTGGTAGCCGACCCGCGGCGCCGCGGGGGCGTCCGACCACTCCGTCAGCGGACGGCACTCCAGCAGGGGCAGGCGTACGCCGTCCCGCGCGGCCGCGTGCAGCGACGGACGGAAGGCCTCCGCCAGGACCCGGGCGTCGTCGAGCGCGTGGTGGGCGCGCTGCTGGACCACGCCGTAGTGCGCGGCGAGGGACTCCAGCTTGTGGTTGGGCAGCGGGAGGTTCAGTTCCTTCGACAGGGCGATGGTGCACAGCCGCTGCCGGACGGGCGCGGTCACCGACGCCCGCGCGTACTCCCGGGCGATCATCTGCCAGTCGAACATGGCGTTGTGCGCGACGAGCACCCGGTCGGCGAGCCGGCCCGCGAACTCCTCGGCGATGTCCTCGAAGAGCGGGGCGTCCTGGAGCATCGCACTGGTCAGGCCGTGGATCCAGGTGGGTCCGGGGTCACGGCGCGGGTTGACCAGGGTGTACCAGTGGTCCTCCACGTTGCCCTGGGCGTCGAGCCGGTAGACGGCCGCCGAGACTATCCGGTCGTCGCGAGCGAGCCCGGTGGTCTCCACGTCGACGACCGCGTACCCCTGTGGGTACGCGGTCGGCCATTCCGCCTCTGCGGTCGTACGGTCGTAGAGCATGGTCACAGAGGATATCGGCACGCACTGACACCCGTGGCCCGATACCCCTCGGCCCGACTCCGGCTCCAGAAGGGTCAGATCCCCGCCGCCAGCTCCGCCACCAGGTCCGGGGCGCCCACCGGGGCGAAGGATCCGGCCACTTCGGCCGGCCCCGGGAAGAGCCGGTACGCCGTTCCCGAAGCACCGGCCCCGGCGGCGGTGGCGTGCACCGTGGCCAGGAACACCTTGCGGCCCGCGCTCTCTTCGGCGGCGGCCGCCCCCGCGTCCGGGGCCCGCCGCTTCTCCTCGGGCTCGCCCAGTGCGGCGACGCGGGCGGCGAATCCGGCCACCGTCTCCGCCGCGCCCGCCCGGTACCGCCACACCTCACCGGAACGCAGGACGGCCACCTCGCGGGAGCGGGCCGCGGCCCGCCACACCGCCAGGTCCCACAGGGTGGTGCGGGCTCCGGAACCGAAGTGCTCCCACACGTCCCGGGCCACGGACGCCAGCCGCTCCCCGTTCGAGGCGACGCTCTGGAACCCGCCGGACGGCGGCAGGTGGACGTCCGTCCACAGGGCGCGGCGGTCGCGCAGGTCCACGACCATCGGCATGCAGATCCGGGACTCGCCCGTCAGGTCGAAGCGCTGGCGCACGGTCCGCGGGTCGTACGAGGAGCCGCGCGGGCCGTCCGCCGGCAGGGCCATGAAGCCCGCGAAGGCGTCCGGCAGTTCGTCGAAGGGGATGTTGTTGAAGCTGAAGACCACCGGGACGGCGTACGCGTCCCCGTTCTCGGCGAGGGCCTCCAGGTCCAGGTCCACGTACTCCGTGGCACCGTCCGGAGCGGGCGCCGAGGTGAGGTCGCCCGAGTGCACGGCGGCCCCGTGCGGCCCGTACCGCAGGCGGGTGTAGTCGCAGAGCCCGGTGTACTTCCAGTCGGCGTCGAAGAAGGCGACGGACAGGTCCAGGTCGGTGCGGTTGCCCGTCGGCTCCGTCCAGTGCAGGAACAGCCGCAGCAGTTCGCCCTCGGGCAGGGTCTGCGTACTGCCGCGCGGTACGGCGACCAGCGCCCGGGCGGCGTTGCGCTCGCCGAAGGGCACGGTGAGGTCCGCGAGCCCGGCGTCCAGGACCGCGAGGTCGTACGCCTCCCCGCCGGCGGCGGCGAACCGGCGCAGAACCTCCGCCTCCAGCCGGGCCGTGACCGCCCCGACGAGGGGCGCGGGCAGCGGGGCCCGCCCCTCCCGGACCACCTGGGCGCGCGCGACCCGGCCGCGCGGGAAGAACACCCGGCGCTCGCCGAGGCGGTCCTCGGCGCGGGTGCGCAGCGCGCCGAGCGCGGACAGCAGCGGGCCGGCGCCCACCTTGGGCAGCCCCCGGTCGAGCGCCCGCTCCAGCTCGGGCAGCGGTTCGGCGCCCGGGTGCAGGCGCAGCAGGTGGTCGAGGCGGCGTACGAGTTCCCCCGGACGCTCCCCGGCGAGCGCGGCGGCGGCTGACGCGTCCCCCTCGGCGAGGGCCTGCTCCAGCCGTCCGGCCCAGGTGGCGGGCCGGATCCGGTCCCCGTCCACGCGGACCGCGTCCGGATGCGCGGCGGCGCTCTCCAGCAGCGCCGCGCCGAGCGGGGTGGCGGCGGACGCGGTGGTGCCGCGCAGCACGGCGAAGGCGAGCGCGGCCCGCGGGTGCCGGGCGTGCCGCTCGAAGGGGTGGAGCGGCTCGGCGGCCCGCTTCCAGGCGGTGGGGTGCCGCAGCAGGTCCTCGACCAGGTACTGGGGGGTGAACGAGTCGAGCACCGCGAGGAGTTCCCGGCGCAGCGGCCGTCCCGGGTTCGCGAACCGGGGCAGCGGCAGCAGGCCCGCGTCCCCGCCGGACAGCACGGCGAGCAGCCGCAGGACGTCGGTGGCGGTGGTGAGCCGGGCGGCGAGCAGCGGCCGTACGGCGTCCGCGGTCCGTGGGTCGGCCAGCAGCCGGCCGAGGACCTGGGCCTTGGTCTCGCGCACCGGGATCTCCCCGGGGAGCCAGTCGAGGTCCGTCGGGGCGGCGGGCAGCAGGAGGTCCAGGTCGTCGCGGTCCTCGGGGGACAGCGGGGTCTGCCGGGCGAGGAGCGAGGCGACCACGCGCGCGCAGTCGGCCGCCCGGTCGGTGCCGAGCCGCAGCAGCCGCAGCGGACCCGCCGGGAGGTCCTCGGCCTTGCGGTCGGCGGAGCGGTGGGGCTCCTCGTGTTCCGGGTGCAGGAAGGGGTCGGCGGGGTCGACGCGCCGGTGGCAGACGGGGCATCCGGTGTAGTCGGCGCCGTCCCAGCAGGTGCGGCAGACGAGGTGGGCGCAGGGTGCGACGGGGTGGACCGTGCCGTTCTCGCCGCACAGGACGCAGGGCTGGGCGGGTTCCTGGAGCAGCAGGGCGAAGACGCGGCTGACGTACCAGCGCTCGGTGTCGTGCGGGACGGAGAAGGGGAAGCGGCGGAAGAGCGGCTCGTCTACCCGGTCGGAGCCCATCACCCGGTCCACCAGCGCGAGCAGCCGCAGCCGCTCCTCGGCGAGGTCGGTCGGCGCGAGATCGCCGAGCGCGGCGTGCAGTTCCGGGGCGAGGGCGTGGCCGCGCTCCAGGAGCTCGCCCTCCAGGGGCCGCACCCCTTCGCGCCCGGGCGACGCGGCGGCCTCGGGCCGGTCCACGTAGACGGCCCCGAGGCGCCGCAGCAGGACGGAGTCGACGGAGGACTCGACGGCGGAGTCGACGACGGACTCGTGGGCGGACACGACGGCAGACACGGGCGGAACTCCCCCTCCGGGAACGACGAAGCGGGGGCGGAGAGTGGGCGCGCGGGATTCTTTGCAAAAGGAGTGGAGAAGGATGCGCGCCGGGGAGCCGCCCCCGCAGGACCGATCTGATCACGGGCGCGCGCACCGGGGCAATCCGATTAGGTCGTCTCTTTCGGATCTTGCCGGTTAAGCCCGCGTCGTCCGGTGCCGTGCATCGGCGCGTTGGCGGGGCGCCCTTGTACTGGACGTACTGGGGTGCTCCGCCGACGCGGCGAGGTGCGGTGCCGGGCGGCGCGGGTCAGGCAAGATCCGAAAGAGACGACCTAGCCGCCGGGCCCGTCGAGCAGTGCGGCCGCCAGGGCCCGGACCGACAGCAGGAACAGCCGTTCCGGGTCCGCCGGACCGGCCAGTGCGCGGGCGAGCTCCGGGTCGTCGGGAGCGGCCCTCGGGTCCCACAGCTCGCCCTCGCCCGGCGACTGGGCGGGGGAGCGCTCGCGGTTGCGTTCGACGAGGAGGAAGCCGACGATCTGGAACTGCACGGCGCGCACCGCGTCGGCGGCCCGCGCCCCGCGCAGCCCGGCGGCGTGCACCTCGTCGACCAGCGCCCGCTGCGCGGGCAGGAACATCCGCTCCGTGAGCCCGCGCTCGTGGACCATCGCGATCAGGTGCGGGCGCGCCCGGATCTCGCGCCGCAGGGTCCGGGCCACCGAGACGATCCGCTCGGCGGGGGTGCGGCCCTCGGGGCGGACGGCGCCCATCTCCTGGACGGTCCGCTCGACCAGGGCGTCGAGCAGCCGCTCGCGGTTGCCGACGTGCCAGTAGATGGAGGTCACCGCCGTGCCCAGCTCGGCGGCGAGCCCCCGCATGGTCAGGCCCGCCGGACCGTGCCGCCTGACCAGGGCGGCGGCCGCCTCCAGCACCTCCTCGCGGGTCAGCGCGCTTCTGGCCATGGGCCCGGGTCCGCCAATCTGTCGCTGCGTCAGTTCCGGTCCGTGCAGGGGTCTTTACCCTTCATCGGCGGCGGTGTAACTGTGTTACAGAACCGCCCCCGGCCCCCGCCGGGGGGACCCTCGGAAGGGTGGTGCGAGACATGGCACGCATACGGTACGGAGCGCGGACCGAGGCCGAGATCGCGGCGTCGCGCGAGAAGAGCGCCAGGCTCCCCGACGTCTGGTCCACCGGTGTGGTGGCCGTCTGGGAGACCGATCCCGACGTGGTGGCGGCGGTCCTGCCCCCGCCCCTCAAGCCCGCCGAACGGCCCCTCGTACGGGCCAACATCAGCAAGGTGGACCTGCCCGGCTACCCCCTCGGCGCCGGCTCGGTGGCCGTGGCCGCCCGGCACGGCGGGGTCGAGGGCTGGTACCCGCTCGTCATGCCGATGACCCACGAGCGCGCCCTGACCGGCGGCCGCGAGGTGTTCGGCGAACCGAAGAAGCTGGGCGAGGTCACCGTCGAGCGCGACGGGCTCGTCGTCCGGGCCGCCCTCGCCCGGCACGGGATCGCCTTCGTCGAGGTGCGCGGGGCCGTGGACCGCGCGCTGCCGCTGCCCGAGCCGACGGTGAAGACCGACTTCTACTTCAAGTTCCTGCCGGCCGTCGACGGCTCCGGCCTGGACGGCGACCCGGTCCTCGTGCACTGCACCCGCAACGAGAAGGTCCGCAAACTGGAGCACCTCACCGGTGACGTGGTCCTGCGCGAGTCGATGTACGACCCCGTCGCCGACCTCCCCGTACGCCGCCTAGTGGAACTCACCATCGGCGAGAAGACCACCGACCAGAAGGGCCGCGTCGTCGAGCGGGTCAGCGCCCAGGCCCTCCTCCCGTACCTCCACCAGCGCTACGACGACCCCCTCCAGATCCTCGACGGCCCGCCCGAGGGGAGCGTGTGACGTGCGGCTCGAACCCGGACAGGTGGCCGTCGTCACCGGCGCCGCGAGCGGCATAGGCCTCGCCATGGCCCGCCGCTTCGCCGCCGAGGGCCTCAAGGTGGTCCTCGCCGACGTGGAGGAGGCCGCCCTGCGCAAGGCCGCCGGCGAACTCGCCGCGGACGGCGCCGAGGTCCTCGCCCGGCTCGTCGACGTGAGCGACCGCGACTCCGTCGTCTCCCTCGCCGACGCCGCCTACGAGACCTTCGGCGCCGTACACGTGCTGTGCAACAACGCGGGCGTCGGATCCGGCGCCGAGGGCCGCATGTGGGAGCACGAGCCCAACGACTGGAAGTGGGCCTTCTCCGTCAACGTCTGGGGCGTCTTCCACGGCATCCAGGCCTTCGTCCCCCGCATGATCGCCTCCGGCGACCCCGGCCACGTCGTCAACACCTCCTCCGGCGACGGCGGCATCGCCCCCCTGCCCACCGCCTCCGTGTACGCCGTCACCAAGGCGGCCGTGGTCACCATGACCGAGTCCCTCTACGCCCACCTCAGGGCCGAGGGCGCCCCCGTCGGCGCCTCCGTCCTCTTCCCCGGACCCCACATGCTGCGCACCGGCCTGTGGGAGTCCCACCGCAACCGGCCCGACCGCTACGCGAAGCAGCGCCCGCGCAGGTCCCCGTACCGCAGCCTCGACCAGTACGAGGCCGCGATGAAGCAGGCCGGGCACGAGGTGCGCTTCACCCCGGTCGAGGAGGTCGCCGGGCACGTCGTCGACGGCATCCGCGCCGACCGCTTCTGGATGCTGCCGGCGAGCGAGCACAGCGACCGCCAGATCCGCGCCCGGTCGCAGTCCATGCTCGACCGCGCCAACCCCGCCTACCTGGAGAGCTTCATCCTCGACTGAGGGGACCGACGTGCCTGACGAGACGTACGAAGACCCGTACCTGATCATCTCCTCCGACTGCCACGCGGGGCTGCCCACCGAGCAGTACCGCCCCTACCTCGACTCCCGCTTCCACCGGCAGTTCGACGAGTTCCTCGGCCAGCGCGACGCCCGCCGCGAGGAGGCCACCCGGCTCGGCGTGCGCAACGAGGCCTTCGCCGAGAAGTGGTTCCACGACCACGAGGAAGGCCTCAAGGGCGGCTGGGACAGCACCCAGCGGCTCAAGGAGCTCGACGGCGACGGAGTGGCCGCCGAGGTCGTCTTCCCCGACGCGGACGCCGTCGACAGCCAGACCGCCGCCCCCTTCGGAGTGGGCCTGGGCCTCTCCGGCGACCAGGACCCCGAACTCGGCATGGCGGGCGCCCAGGCCCACAACCGCTGGCTTGCGGAGTTCGTCGGACGCAACCCCGAACGCCACTGCGGGGTCGCCCTGCTGCCCATCACCGGCGAGCCCTCCCGGGTGGTCGCCGAGGTCCACCGGGCCAAGGAGTCCGGCCTCGGCGCCCTGATGATCCCCTCCATGTGGGTGGACCGGGCGCCCTACCACGACCGCCGCTACGACCCCGTGTGGGCGGCCGCGGCCGAGACCGCGATGCCGATCGTCACCCACTCGGGTGCCGCACCCCGCCAGGAGTACGGCGACCACCTGGGCATCTACGTCTCCGAGGTCACCTGGTGGCCGGCCCGGCCGCTGTGGTTCCTGCTCTGGTCCGGGGTCTTCGAGCGCCACCCCGGCCTGAAGTTCGGCGTCGCCGAGTCGGGCTGCTGGTGGCTCCCGAACCTCCTGTGGTTCATGGACCGGCTCTACCTCGGCGCCCACGGCGGCAAGAAGCTCTCGCCCTTCTCGGAGCTGAAGCGGCCCCCGAGCGAGTACCTCGACCGGCAGGTGTTCGTCTGCGCGACCAACACCAAGCGCCGGGAGCTCGCCCAGCGCTACGAGATCGGCGTGGACAACATCCTGTGGGGCTCGGACTTCCCGCACCCCGAGGGCACCTGGCCCGACACCCGCAATTGGCTGCGGAACACCTTCCACGACATTCCGGTCGCCGAGACCCGCCGGATGCTGGGCCTGGCCGCCGCCGAGGTCTTCGGCTTCGACACGCAGGCGCTCGCCCCGCTCGCCCGCCGCATCGGACCCACCCCGGCCGACCTCGGCCAGAGCCCCGACCAGGCGGCGGTGGAGGCCTCCTGGGCCCGTTCCCGCGAGGTGGGCCGGCACTGGCTCACCGGCAACGACTTCCCGGTCACGGGGGTCTCGTCATGACGGAGGACCGTACGGAGGACCGTACGGAGGACCGCTACACCGTCATCTCGGCGGACTGCCACGCGGGCGCCGACCTCCTCGACTACCGGCCGTACCTGGCCAAGCGCCACCACGAGGCCTTCGACGCCTGGGCCGCCACGTACGTCAACCCGTACGAGGACCTCCTCGCCGACTCGGCCGACCTCAACTGGAACTCGGCCCGGCGCCTGGCCGAACTCGAAGCGGACGGCATCGTCGCCGAGGTGATCTTCCCGAACACCATCCCGCCCTTCTTCCCGAAGGCCTCGCTGATGGCCCAGCCGCCGACGGCCGAGGAGTACGAGCTGCGGTGGGCCGGCCTCCAGGCGCACAACCGGTGGCTGGCCGACTTCTGCGCCGACGCCCCGGGGAGGCGGGCGGGGGTCGCCCAGATCCTCCTCAACGACGTGGACGCGGCGGTCGCCGAGATCCGCCGCACCCGCGAGGCCGGGCTGACCGGCGGGATCCTGCTGCCCGGCGTCCCGCCCGGCTCGCCCGTCCCCGAGCTGTACTCGGCCGCGTACGACCCGATCTGGGCGGTGTGCGCGGAGCTCGACGTCCCGGTCAACCACCACGGCGGCTCGGCGTCCCCGCCGCTCGGCGACGAACCGGCCGCGCGGGCCGTGTTCATGGTGGAGACCACCTGGTTCTCGCACCGCGCCCTGTGGCACCTGATCTTCGGCGGCGCCTTCCGCCGCCACCCGGGCCTCAAGCTGGTCCTGACGGAACAGGGCTCGGGCTGGATCCCCGGCGTGCTGGAGATGCTGGACTACTACCACGGCCGCCTGGTCGCGGCCTCCGCCACCGCCGAGGCCAAGTTCGGCGCGGGCCTGGCCGAGTCCATGGGCCGCGGGCCGAGCGAGGTCTGGCGGGACAACTGCTTCGTGGGGGCCAGCTTCATGCGCCCCCACGAGGTCCCGCTGCGGGAGCGGATCGGCCTCGACAAGATCATGTGGGGCAGCGACTTCCCCCACGACGAGGGCACCACCCCGTTCTCCCGCGAGGGCCTGCGGATCGCGTACGCGGGCCTGCCGCGGGAGGAGGTCGCGGCGATGGCCGGCGGCAACGCGGCCCGCGTGTACGGCTTCGACCTGGGCCTGCTGGACCCCCTCGCGGCGAAACACGGCCCCCTGGTCTCGGAGATCGCCGAGCCCCTGACCCACATCCCGCCGGCCGCCACCAGCCCGGCCTTCGCCCGGGGGGCGTCGGTCCGGGTCTGGTGACGGGCGGCTCCCGCCGGGGCGGTTCAGCTGCTCACCCTGAGCCGTCCCGGCGGGAACAGCCCGGTTCCCAGGACCTGGGCCGTACCGGAGAAGCTGACCTGTACCCGGTCGAGGTCCGCCAGCGGGCCGAGGTCGACCGCCGGACCGCACTGGTGGATGCTGACGTGCGTCAGCGCAGGCAGCTCGCGCAGGGGCTCCAGCCCGCTGGTCAGCGTGCTGGTGCTCAAGTACAGGTCGGTGAGCCCACGGTGCCGTACCAGGCTGTCCGGATCGAGGGCCTGCTGGTCCAGCAGCGACTTCACCAGAGCCCCTGCGGCCGTGCCGGCCACGCGTAAGAGAACCGTTTCGAGGCCTGCCATGCGCCCTCCCCCTTGTACCCCGGGTAACCCCGTCGGATACTGATCGGTAACAACCCCTAGCGGCACCCCGGAACCCGCCCTAAGGTGCGCCCATGCCAAATCTGCCCGATGTCGTGCTGTGGTCCATACCCGCCTTCGTGCTGCTCACCGTCATCGAGGTGGTCAGCTACCGGCTCCATCCCGACGAGGACGCCGCCGGCTACGACACCAGGGACGCGGTCACCAGCGTCACCATGGGGCTCGGCAGCATCGGCTTCGACCTGCTCTGGAAGATCCCGGTCGTCGCGGTCTTCACCGCCGTCTACGAACTGACCCCGCTGCGGGTGCCGTTCCTGTGGTGGACCGCCCTGCTGATGCTGCTCGCCCAGGACTTCCTCTACTACTGGCAGCACCGGCTCCACCACGTCATCCGCATCCTGTGGGCCTGCCACGTCGTCCACCACAGCAGCCGCAGGTTCAACCTCACCACCGCCCTGCGCCAGCCCTGGACCAGTGCGACCACCTGGTGGTTCTACCTGCCGATGGTCGCCCTCGGGGTGCACCCGGCCGCGATCCCGTTCTGTTACGGCATCAACCTGCTCTACCAGTTCTGGGTGCACACCGAGCGGATCGGAAAGCTCCCGCGGCCCTACGAGTACGTCTTCAACACCCCCTCCCACCACCGCGTCCACCACGCCTCCCAGGGCGGCTACCTGGACCGCAACTTCGGCGGGATCCTGATCGTCTGGGACCGGATGTTCGGCTCCTGGGTGGGGGAGACGGAACGCCCCGTCTACGGCCTGACCAAGAACATCGGCACGTACAACCCGCTGCGCGTCGCCACCCACGAGTACGCCGCCATCGCCCGCGACGTACGCGCCGCCGGCAGCTGGCGCGAGCGCGCCGGGCGGGTGTTCCGGGGGCCGGGCTGGCAGCCCGCGGCCGAGCGGGCCGGAGCCGGAGCCGAAGCCGGAGCCGAAGCCGCGGTCCCGGCCGCGACCGCGACCGCGCCGGAGCGGGCCGCGTGAGCGCCGCCGGGACCCGGGCGCCCTCCTGGGCGGTGCGGCCCGCGGCCGCCGGGCGGGCCGGGCGGGTGCTGCTCGCCGCCTTCGGCGCGGCGGCGGCCGTGGACCTGGTGTCGCTGCTGGCCGGCTGGCACCTCGGGCACGTCCTCGCCAAGCCGCTGCTGATGCCGCTGCTGGTGGCCCACGTGATCACCCGCGGCGCGCCCCGGCTGCTGGTGGCCGCCCTGCTCTTCGGGTGGGGCGGGGACCTCGCCCTGCTCTTCGACGCCGAGCCCGCCTTCCTCCTCGGCATGGGCTCCTTCGCCGTCGGGCACGTCTGCTACCTCGTCCTGTTCGGGCGGGGGCGGACCGGCCCCGCGCTCGGGGGCGCGTACGCGGTCGCGCTCGTCGGGACCGTTGCGCTGCTGTGGCCGGACCTGCCGCAGGACCTGCGGATCCCGGTCGCCGGGTACAGCCTGCTGCTCACCGCCATGGCCTACCGCTCCAGCGCGCTCGGCCGCACCGCGGGCATCGGGGGCGCGCTGTTCCTGCTCTCCGACACCCTCATCGCGACCGGGGTCGCCGACTGGCCGCAGCTCCCGCGCCCCGACTTCTGGATCATGGCCACCTACCTCGGGGCCCAGTACCTGCTGGCCTCCGGCGCGATCACTCGCGGGCAGGCGTACCGTAGGGAAGTCATACAAGACTGAACTACTTGATCCGGAGGGCTGCACCACCATGCGCGCCACCGTCATCCACGCCCCGCACGACATCCGCGTGGAGGAGGTGCCCGACGCTGCGATCCAGCGCCCCGAGGACGCCGTCGTCCGCGTCCTGCGCGCCTGCATCTGCGGCAGCGACCTGTGGGCCTACCGCGGCGAGGCCGCGCGGCAGCCCGGCCAGCGGATCGGGCACGAGTTCCTCGGCATCGTCGAGGAGACCGGCTCCGCCGTCTCCGGCCTGAAGGCCGGGGACCTGGTCGTGGCCCCCTTCATGTGGTCCGACGGCACCTGCGACTACTGCTCCGAGGGCCTGTACACCTCCTGCGTGCACGGCGGCTTCTGGGGCTCGGTCGGCTTCGACGGCGGCCAGGGCGAGGCCGTCCGGGTCCCGCACGCCGACGGCACCCTGGTGAAGCTCCCCGCCGCGGCCGCCTCCGACGACCACCTGCTGACCGGTCTGCTCGCGCTGTCCGACGTCATGGGCACCGGCCACCACGCGGCCCTGGGCGCGGGCGTCCGCGCGGGCTCCACCGTCGCCGTCGTCGGCGACGGCGCGGTCGGCCTGTGCGGGGTCCTCGCGGCCAAGCGCCTCGGCGCCGAGCGGATCATCGCCCTGGGCCGGCACAGCGTGCGTACGGACATAGCCAAGCTCTTCGGGGCCACCGACGTGGTCGCCGAGCGCGGGGAGGCCGCCGAGGCCGCCGTCCGCGAGCTGACCGGCGGCCAGGGCGCGCACGCCGTCATCGAGGCGGTCGGCACCGAGCAGTCCATGCGCACGGCCGTCAACATCACCCGCGACGGCGGTGCCATCGGCTACGTCGGCGTCCCGCACGGCAGCGGCACCGGCCTCGACCTCGGGGTGATGTTCGACCGGAACATCACCCTGCGCGGCGGTGTCGCCCCGGTCCGCGCCTACATCCCGGAGCTGCTGGAGGACGTCCTCAGCGGCGCGATCGACCCGTCCCCCGTCTTCGACCGGGCCGTCTCCCTCGACGAGGTCCCGGACGGCTACCGCGCGATGGACGACCGCAGCGCGCTGAAGGTCCTGATCAAGCCCTGACCCCGGCGGGCGGCATACGCGGAGGGGCCGGGCGGGGAGCACCCCGCCCGGCCCCTCCGTGCTCACGCGTCCGGTACTACTTGACGGCCTTGAGCGCGTCGACCACGCCCGAGCCGTAGTACGCCGTCTGGCCCCACTTGCTGGTGCAGGTGGTGGCGTCCACCAGCTGGCCGGTGGCGTCGTAGATCTTCTCCGGGCAGGGGACCTTCGTGGCCTGGGCCTTCAGCATGGCCTGGAGCTGCGAGGGCGTGGCGTTCGGGTGCGCGCTCTTGAGCAGCGCCGCGACGCCCGCGACGTGCGGGCCGGCCATCGAGGTGCCCTGCTTGTAGCCGTAGCCGCCGCCCGGGACGGTCGACAGCACGCGGCCGTTGGCGTCCGGCGTGGCCGGGACCTGCCACTTGTCGCCGCCCGGGGCCGCGACGTCGACGACGCCCAGGCCGTAGCTGGAGTAGTACGACTTGAGGCCCTTGTCACCCGTCGCGCTCACCGTCACCACGCCCGGCAGCTGGGTGGGCAGGTCCAGGCAGACCTTCGGGTCGATGGTGCGCGGCACCGGGGTGGAGTCGTTCGGGCTGGTGGTGTCCTCGATGGAGTCCGCCGCCAGGTCGTGGTTGGAGTTGCCCGCCGAGGCCACGCTGAGGACGCCCTTGCGCTCGGCGTACTTGGTGGCCCGGGTGAGGGCCTCCACCAGCGCCTTCTGGTCGTCGTCGTTCTTGCAGGTGTAGTTCCACGGGTCGACGTAGTAGCTGTTGTTGGTCACCTCGATCCCCTTCTCGGCGGCGAACATGAAGCCGCAGACGACCGCCTCGGTGTAGAAGAGGCTGGTCCCGGGCTCGCTCACCTTGATGCCGGCGACCTTCGAGCCCGGCGCGACACCGCTGACGCCGATCCCGTTCCGGGCCGCGGCTATGGTGCCGGCCACGTGGGTGCCGTGGTCGCTGCCGTCCGGGTACGGACGCCAGGCGCCCTCACTGGTGTCGGCGACGCCGCCCACGCAGTTGGCGGACTGCCCCTTGGAGAAGTTGGGGGCCAAGTCGGGGTGAGTGTCGTCCACACCCGTGTCGATGACGCCGACGGTGACGTCGGGGCTGCCATCGTTGATCTTGTGCGCCGCATCGGCCTTGATAGCCCGCAGGTCCCACTGGTTGGACTCCAGGGGCTCCTGGCCCGGCTCGGCCTGCGCCGCCGCCTTCGCGGCGTCGGCCGCGCTCAGCCTCTGGGTCGTCCCCTCCTCGGTGGTCTGCACCGGCTTCAGGGGGGCCGTGCGGGTGGCGCCGACCGAGTTGAACAGGCCGCGCTGCGCCCGCAGCTGCTTGGCGAAGTCCGGGTTCTCGGAGTGCGCGACGATGACCCCGATCTCCTCGTACGCGATCACCACCGTCCCACCGGCCCGCTCGACGGCCTTCTTCGCCGCCGTCGCCGTGGCGTACACGTTCAGGTTCGCCACGTAGGACAGCTTCGGACCGGTGGCGGCGGGCTTCGCGGCCGTCACCGAGTCCGCCGTGTTGCCCAGCGGCGCGGCCGAGGCGGCCACCGAGGGCAGGAAGGCGAGCGAGGCACTGAGCGCCAGGCCGACCGGTACGGCGAGGGCTCGCCGGCGGCCGTGTCCCAGATGAGCCATGGGTTCTCCACATCATCCGTGAAAAAGCCGTCCGCACGCGGTCGCGTCGGACGGGTTCATGACACGCGAACCTAGCGCTGACGTTCCCCTTTGCGCCATCAGTTCGAGAAAGAAGTTCCCAAAGAATCAGCGGGTGTTGAACCGTCCCGACACGCCGGCCGTGCCGTTGACAGGGGGGATCAGCACCACCGTCCCCCCACACGGAGGTTGTTTTGTCCGTCGTCCCCACCGCACCCGCGTCACAAGGAGAACCCCCCGTGACCACCGAAGCAGCGCCGCCGCCGGGCGGCGCGGGACCGGCCCCGGCACTCCCGTCGGCCGAAGAGTTCACGCGCGTCCAGCAGAGTCCCGAGTTCGCCGAACTGCGCAGCTCCTACCGGTCCTTCGCCTTCCCGCTCACCGTGGCCTTCATCGCCTGGTACCTGCTCTACGTCCTGCTGTCCAGCTACGCGGGCGGCTTCATGGGGACCAAGCTCTTCGGCAACATCAACGTCGCCCTGGTCCTCGGCGTCGCCCAGTTCCTGACGACCTTCCTGATCGCCTGGCTCTACTCGCGCCACGCCGCCGCCGAGCTCGACCCCAAGGCCGAGGCCATCAAGGAACGCATGGAGGCCGGCGCATGACCCCGAGCACGACCACCGTCCCCGGCCTGACGCTCGCCGCCGGGGCGAGCGAGCACCGCCCGCTGATCATCACCCTCTTCGGGCTGTTCGTCGTCGCCACCCTCATCATCACCGTCTGGGCCGGCCGCCAGACCAAGGACGCCGCCGACTTCTACGCCGGCGGCCGCCAGTTCACCGGGTTCCAGAACGGCCTGGCCATCTCCGGCGACTACATGTCCGCCGCGTCCTTCCTCGGCATCGCCGGAGCCATCGCCCTCTTCGGCTACGACGGCTTCCTCTACTCCATCGGCTTCCTCGTCGCCTGGCTGGTGGCCCTGCTGCTCGTCGCCGAGCCGCTGCGCAACTCCGGCCGCTACACGATGGGCGACGTCCTCGCGTACCGGATGCGCCAGCGGCCCGTCCGCACCGCCGCGGGCACCTCCACCATCGTGGTCTCGATCTTCTACCTGCTCGCCCAGATGGCCGGCGCCGGCGTGCTCGTCTCGCTGCTCCTCGGCATCACCAGCGACGGCGGCAAGGTCGCCGTCGTCGCGCTGGTCGGCCTGCTGATGATCGTCTACGTCACCATCGGCGGGATGAAGGGCACCACCTGGGTCCAGATGGTCAAGGCGGTCCTGCTCATCGCGGGCGCCCTGCTGATCACCTTCCTGGTGCTGCTGAAGTTCAACTTCAACATCTCCGCCCTGCTGGGCCAGGCCGCCGAGAACAGCGGCCAGGGCACCAAGTTCCTGGAGCCCGGACTCAAGTACGGCAAGGACGGCCTCACCAAGCTCGACTTCATCTCCCTCGGCCTCGCCCTGGTCCTCGGCACCGCAGGCCTGCCGCACATCCTGATCCGCTTCTACACCGTCCCCACGGCCAAGGCCGCCCGCAAGTCCGTGAACTGGGCCATCGGCATCATCGGCGCCTTCTACCTGATGACGATCGCCCTCGGCTTCGGCGCCGCGGCCCTGCTCAAGCGGGCCGACATCCTGGCCTCCAACAAGGCCGGCAACACCGCCGCACCGCTCCTCGCCCAGGAGATCGGCGGCGGCCCGGACTCCACCGGCGGCGCGGTCCTGCTCGCGGTGATCTCCGCGGTGGCCTTCGCCACCATCCTCGCCGTGGTCGCGGGCCTCACCCTGGCCTCCTCCTCTTCCTTCGCGCACGACATCTACGTGAACGTCATCCGCAAGGGACAGGCCACGGAGAAGGAAGAGGTGCGCGCGGCCCGCTGGTCCACCGTGGTCATCGGCGCCGTCGCGATCTTCCTCGGGGCCCTCGCCCGCGACATGAACGTGGCCGGCCTGGTCGCCCTCGCCTTCGCGGTCGCCGCCTCCGCGAACCTCCCCACGATCCTCTACAGCCTCTTCTGGAAGCGCTTCACCACCCAGGGCGCGCTGTGGTCGATCTACGGAGGACTGGTCTCGGCGGTCGGGCTCGTCCTCTTCTCGCCCGTCGTCTCCGGCAAGCCCACCTCGATGTTCAAGGACGCCGACTTCTACTGGTTCCCGCTGGAGAACCCGGGGATCATCTCCATCCCCCTCGGCTTCCTGCTGGGCTGGCTTGGGACGGTCCTGTCCAAGGAGGAGGCCGACCCGCAGAAGTTCGCCGAGCTGGAGGTGCGCTCCCTCACCGGCACCGGCGCCCACTGACTGCGGCTCCCCGAAACCGTACGAACACCGTGCGTGGCCGCGTCGTAGGTCCCTACGACGCGGCCGCGTTACGTCTCGTTCATTCGGGCACCTCTCCACGACACACCGGTCGCGTACGCTCGAACTGAAGAAACCTCTAGATCCGGACAGGGGAGGGGGCCCACAGTGCTTCTCGACACGTACGGCCGCGTGGCCACTGACCTGCGCGTCTCACTCACCGACCGGTGCAATCTCCGGTGTACCTACTGCATGCCCGAGGAGGGCCTGCAGTGGCTGGGAAAGTCCGACCTGCTGAGTGACGACGAGATCGTCCGGCTGATCCGCATCGCCGTGACCCACCTCGGCATCACCGAGGTCCGCTTCACCGGCGGGGAGCCGCTGCTGCGGCCCGGCCTGGTCGGCATCGTGGAGCAGTGCGCGGCCCTGGAGCCCCGCCCCAAGATGTCGCTGACCACCAACGGCATCGGCCTCAAGCGCACCGCACAGGCGCTCAAGGCCGCGGGCCTGGACCGGGTGAACGTCTCCCTGGACACCCTGCGGCCCGAGGTCTTCAAGACCCTCACCCGCCGCGACCGCCACCACGACGTGATCGACGGCATGGCCGCCGCCCGCGAGGCCGGCCTGACCCCCGTCAAGGTCAACGCCGTCCTGATGCCGGGGCTCAACGACGACGAGGCCCCCGACCTGCTCGCCTGGGCCGTGGAGAACGAGTACGAGCTCCGCTTCATCGAGCAGATGCCCCTGGACGCCCAGCACGGCTGGAAGCGCGACGGCATGATCACGGCCGGGGACATCCTGGCCTCCCTGCGCACCCGCTTCACCCTCACCGAGGAAGGCGCCGAGGAGCGCGGCTCCGCCCCGGCCGAGCGCTGGGTGGTCGACGGCGGCCCGGCCACCGTCGGGGTCATCGCCTCCGTCACCCGCCCCTTCTGCGGCGCGTGCGACCGCACCCGGCTCACGGCCGACGGCCAGGTGCGCACGTGCCTGTTCGCCACCGAGGAGTCGGACCTGCGCTCCGCCCTGCGCTCGGGCGCCCCGGACGAGGAGATCGCCCGCCTGTGGAAGGTGGCGATGTGGGGGAAGAAGGCCGGGTCCGGGCTCGACGACCCGTCCTTCCTGCAGCCCGACCGGCCCATGTCGGCGATCGGCGGCTGACACCGGGGCCCGCGGGCCCCGGCCCCGGGCCTACGGGCGTTCGCGCTCGGAGCCCTCGGGCTGGACCCACTCGTCCAGCTTCACGACGTCCTTGAGGAAGCCGCGGACCCCCAGGAACTGGGAGAGGTGTTCACGGTGTTCGGCGCAGGCCAGCCAGGTCTTGCGCCGCTCCGGCGTGTGCAGCTTCGGGTTGTTCCACGCCAGGACCCAGACGGCCGCGTCGCGGCAGCCCTTGGCGGAGCAGGTGGGGGTTTCGGGAGAAGTCACGGCCCCAACCCTACAAACGGAAGGGCGACGCCGGGCAGCCACGGGGGGAGCTGCCCGGCGTCGGTCCGTCGCTCCGACGGGGGATGCGGAGCGCGTAGGCAGTATGTCACGCACGACCCGGTGCGGTGCACCGGAACTTCATGATTGATCTGAGCTTTTATTGAGGTTTCCCGAGTCCAGTGCCGGGCGCACAGGGGCCGGGATGAAGTTCGACGGCAGATTGGGCGTCGACTCGCGCCCCGCGTTGGCGATGACGACGGCAATGTACGGCAGCAGCAGGCCGGCGGCCAGCGTCACCATGGCCACATGGCGCTCCACGTTCCACAGGACCACCGTGGCGATCACGGAAAGGGTCCGGATCCCCATCGAGATGACGTACCGGCGCTGGCGCCCCCGCACGTCCTCGGCGAGGCCCATCCGGGCCCCCGTGATACGGAAGACCTCGGGTCCGTTCCGCTTCGTCCGCTGCATGCTCCACCGCCGATCCGCCCGCCGGACGCTCCCCGGTCCGGACCACACCACGGTACGCCGCGCGTGCCCGGGGGAGGAGAGGGGGTGTCCTCCGAACGGGAGTGTCCGAAATGCGCTGTACGCCGGACGGGTCGAAACTGGGCCCACATGCGCACAACGCGCGACGAGGAGGCTCGACATGCAATGGTTGTGGGCGATCATCGTCGGTTTCGTGCTGGGCCTCATAGCCCGCGCCATCCTGCCGGGCAAGCAGCACCAGCCCCTCTGGCTGACCACCCTCTTCGGCATCGCCGGCGCCATCCTCGGCAACGCCGTCTCGGGCTGGATCGGCGTCGAGGACACCAGGGGCATCGACTGGACCCGGCACCTGCTCCAGCTCGTCGGGGCCGTGCTCGTCGTCGGCCTCGGCGACATGGCCTACAAGGCCCTGCGGGGCGGCAGAAGCCATACGGCATGACGGGCGGCACGGCGAAGGGGCCGGCGCGGACGAAGACGTCCGCACCGGCCCCTCGCCGTGCTCCGTGCGCCTCGGCCGTCTCTTCCGGATCTTGCCTGGCCCGCGTCGTCCGGTACCGCACCTCGCCGCGTTGGCGGAGCACCCGAGTACGTCCAGTACAAGGGCGCCCCGCCAACGCGCCGATGCACGGCACCGGACGACGCGGGCTTAACCGGCAAGATCCGAAAGAGACGACCTAGGCGCCGGTGACCTCCACCGCGGCCAGGTTCTTCTTGCCGCGGCGCAGCACCAGCCAGCGCCCGTGCAGCAGGTCCTCCGGCGCGGGGACCGCGTCCTCGGCGGTGACCTTCACGTTGTTCACGTAGGCGCCGCCCTCCTTCACGGTCCGGCGGCCCGCCGACTTGCTGGCGACCAGGCCGGTCTCCGCGAACAGGTCCACGACCTGCGCCAGCTCGGTGACGCGGGCGTGCGGCAGTTCGGAGAGGGCCGCGGCCAGCGTGGCCTCGTCCAGCTCCGCCAGCTCGCCCTGGCCGAACAGCGCCTTCGACGCGGCGATCACGGCGGCGCACTGGTCCGCGCCGTGCACCAGCGTGGTCAGCTCCTCCGCCAGCGCCCGCTGGGCGGCCCGCATCTGCGGACGCTCCGCGGTCTGCGCCTCCAGCTCCTCCAGCTCCTCACGGGAGCGGAAGGACAGGATCCGCATGTAGGTGGAGATGTCCCGGTCGTCCACGTTCAGCCAGAACTGGTAGAACGCGTACGGGGTGGTCATCTCCGGGTCCAGCCAGACGGCCCCGCTCTCGGACTTGCCGAACTTGGTCCCGTCCGCCTTCACCATGAGCGGGGTCGCCATCGCGTGCACGTGCGCCGTCGGCTCCACCCGGTGGATCAGGTCGAGGCCGGCCGTCAGGTTGCCCCACTGGTCCGACCCGCCCTGCTGGAGGGTGCAGCCGTAGCGGCGGTACAGCTCCAGGAAGTCCATGCCCTGGAGCAGCTGGTAGCTGAACTCCGTGTAGCTGATGCCCTGCTCGGAGTCCAGCCGCTTGGCGACCGAGTCCTTCGTCAGCATCTTGTTGACGCGGAAGTGCTTGCCGATGTCCCGCAGGAACTCGATGGCGGACAGGCCCGCCGTCCAGTCCAGGTTGTTGACCATGACCGCCGCGTTCTCGCCCTCGAAGGACAGGAACGGCTCGATCTGCGTGCGCAGCCGGTTCACCCAGTTCGCGACCGTCTCCGGGTCGTTCAGGGTGCGCTCCGCCGTCGGACGCGGGTCGCCGATCTGCCCGGTGGCCCCGCCGACCAGCGCCAGCGGCCGGTGGCCGGCCTGCTGGAGCCGGCGCACGGTGAGCACCTGCACCAGGTGCCCCACGTGCAGCGAGGCCGCGGTCGGGTCGAAGCCGCAATAGAACGTGACGGGACCGTCCGCGAAGGCCTTGCGCAGCGCTTCTTCGTCCGTGGACTGGGCGAACAGCCCGCGCCACTTCAGTTCGTCGACGATGTCCGTCACGGTCTCTCGACTCCTTACGAATTGTGGAAATGCCGAGCTCAGTCTAGGTGGATCAGACGCCCTTGCTGACCGAACTCATGTTGAAGTCCGGGATGCGGACGGGCGGCATCGCGGCCCGCGTGAACCAGTCGCCCCACTCGCGCGGAAGGGTCTTCTCGGTACGCCCCGCCTCCGAGGCCCGCGACAGCAGGTCCACCGGCGACTCGTTGAACCGGAAGTTGTTCACCTCGCCCGTGACCTGCCCGTTCTCCACCAGGTAGACCCCGTCCCGGGTCAGGCCGGTGAGCAGCAGCGTGGCCGGGTCCACCTCGCGGATGTACCAGAGGCAGGTCAGCAGCAGACCCCGCTCGGTACCCGCCACCATCTCCTCCAGGGACTTCTCGCCGCCCCCGTCCAGGATCAGGTTCCCGAAGGAGGGGGACACCGGCAGGCCGGTGAGCGCGGCGGTGTGCCGGGTCGTGGTCAGCCGGGCCAGCTCCCCGTCCGCGATCCACTCCGTCGCCGGGACCGGCAGGCCGTTGTCGAACACCGACGCGTCGTCGCCCGAGCTGCGCGCGACCACGAACGGCGCGGACTCCAGGCCCGGGGCGTTCGGGTCGCTGCGCAGGGTCAGCGGCAGCCGCGACAGCCGCTCCCCGATCCGGGTGCCGCCGCCGGGCTTGGAGAAGACCGTCCGGCCCTCCGTCGCGTCCCGGGCCGTCGCCGACCACATCTGGTAGATCAGCAGGTCGGCCACCGCGGTGGGGGGCAGCAGGGTCTCGTAGCGGCCGGCCGGCAGCTCGATCTTCCGCTCGGCCCAGCCCAGGCGCACGGCCAGCTCCGCGTCCAGGGCCGTCGGGTCCACGTCCTTGAAGTCCCGGGTGGCCCGGCCGGCCCAGGCGGAGCGCAGCCGGTCGGGGGACTTGGCGTTGAGTTCCAGGGTGCCGTTCGGCTGGTCGTGGCGCAGCCGCAGCCCGGTCGAGGTGCCGACGTAGGTGGAGGTCAGCTCGTGGTTCGCGAAGCCGTACAGCTCCCGGCCGCCCGCGCGGGCCCGGGCGAAGGCCTCGCCGAGGGCCGGGGCGAAGTCCGCGAACACGGCCGAGGAGGTCTCGTCCGGGGCGTCGGTGAAGTCCGGGGAGGCCGGGGTGCCGGTGACCAGCGGCTGGGCGTCCTCGGCGGGACCGCCCGCCCGCGCGGCCGCCTCGGCCGCCCGGACCAGCGGCTCCAGGTCGGCGGCGGTGACGGCGGAGCGCGAGACGACCCCCGAGGCCGTGCCCTCCTTGCCGTTCACGGTGGCGATGACCGTCAGGGTCCGGCCGCGGGTCACCCCGTTGGTGGTGAGCGCGTTGCCGGCCCAGCGCAGGTTGGCGCTGGACTCCTCGTCCGCGATGACGACGCAGCCGTCGGCGGTGGACAGCTCCAGGGCCCGTTCGACGATCTCGTGGGGCTTCGTGCGGTTCGGCGACATCAGCGTCCGGCCTCCTGGGTGGTGTTCAAGATGTTCACGTCGCGGAACAGGGCCGACGGGCAGCCGTGCGAGACCGCCGCGACCTGGCCCGGCTGGGCCTTGCCGCAGTTGAAGGCGCCGCCCAGGACGTAGGTCTGCGGGCCGCCGACCTTCTCCATGGAGCCCCAGAAGTCGGTGGTCGTGGCCTGGTACGCGACGTCGCGCAGCTGCCCGGCCAGCCTGCCGTTCTCGATCCGGAAGAACCGCTGCCCGGTGAACTGGAAGTTGTAGCGCTGCATGTCGATCGACCAGGAGCGGTCGCCGACCACGTAGATCCCGCGCTCCACCCCGCCGATCAGGTCCTCCGTGGAGAGCCCGCCCGGATCCGGCTGGAGGGAGACGTTCGCCATCCGCTGCACGGGCACGTGCCCGGGGGAGTCGGCGTACGCGCAGCCGTTGGAGCGGCCGAGGCCGGTCAGCCGGGCGATCCGCCGGTCGGTCTGGTAGCCGGCCAGGGTGCCGTCCTTGACCAGGTCCCAGCTCTGCGCCTCGACGCCCTCGTCGTCGTAGCCGATGGTGGCCAGGCCGTGCTCGGCGGTGCGGTCACCGGTCACGTTCATGATCGAGGAGCCGTACTTGAGCTTGCCCAGCTGGTCGAAGGTGGCGAAGGAGGTCCCCGCGTACGCCGCCTCGTAGCCCAGCGCCCGGTCGAGCTCGGTGGCGTGGCCGATGGACTCGTGGATGGTGAGCCACAGGTTGGACGGGTCCACGACCAGGTCGTAGCGCCCGGCCCGCACGCTCGGGGCCCGCATCTTCTCGGCGAGCAGGGCCGGGATCTGCTCCAGCTCGGCGTTCCAGTCCCAGCCGGTGCCGGTGAGGTACTCCCAGCCGCGCCCGGCGGGCGGGGCGATGGTGCGCATGGAGTCGAACTCGCCGGTGGTCCCGTTGACGGCGACCGCGGTGAGCTGCGGGTGGACGCGCACCCGCTGCTGGGTGGTCGAGGTGCCCGCGGTGTCGGCGTAGAACTTGTTCTCGTGCACGGCGAGCAGCGAGGCGTCCACGTGCGCCACGCCCTCGGCCGCCAGCAGCCGCGCGCTCCAGTCGGCGAGCAGGGCCGACTTCTCGGTGTCCGGCACCTCGAAGGGGTCGATGTCGTAGGCGGAGATCCAGGTCCTGTCGGCGTGCACCGGCTCCTCGGCCAGCTCCACGCGCTCGTCCGAACCGGCCGCCTTGATCACCTGGGCGGACAGCTTCGCCATGGCCACGGCCTGCGAGGCCACCTTGGCGGCGGCGTCCATGGTCAGGTCCACGCCGGAGGCGAAGCCCCAGCTGCCTCCGTGCACCACCCGGACCGCGTAACCGAGGTCGGTGGTGTCGGAGCCGCCCGAGGGCTTGGCGTCGCGCAGCCGCCAGGAGGCGCTGCGGATCCGCTCCAGCCGGAAGTCGGCATGGTCGGCGCCCAGCGCGCGGGCCCGGGCGAGTGCCGCGTCGGCGAGCGCCCGCAGGGGCAGCGCGGTGAAAGCCGCGTCGATGGAATGGGCCACGGAAGTCCTCCCGGGGTCGGGGCCGGTCGCCCCGATCATGTCGCGCCCGGGGCGGCTGTGCCTACATCTTTCTGTAGGGACTCGACAGCGCGGGTCGCCGGGCCCTGTGGGAGCCCGATTCTCCGGATGCCCGGCACGGCCTATAGGTTTTTGCTTATCAGACCGCTAGCGAAAGGGTGATCCGTTGAGCCGCTCGGTTCTCGTCACCGGAGGAAACCGGGGCATCGGCCTCGCCATCGCCCGTGCCTTCGCAGAGGCCGGCGACAAGGTCGCCATCACGTACCGCTCGGGCGAGCCCCCGCAGGAGCTCACCTCCCTCGGCGTGCTGGCGGTGCGTTGCGACATCACCGACTCCGAGCAGGTGGAGCAGGCCTACAAGGAGATCGAGGAGAAGCACGGCAACGTCGAGGTGCTGGTCGCGAACGCGGGCATCACCAAGGACACGCTGCTGATGCGGATGTCGGAGGAGGACTTCGCGTCCGTCGTCGACACCAACCTCACCGGCACCTTCCGCGTGGTCAAGCGCGCGAACCGCGGCATGCTCCGCGCCAAGAAGGGCCGCGTCGTCCTCATCTCCTCGGTCGTGGGCCTGCTGGGCTCGGCCGGCCAGGCCAACTACGCCGCCTCGAAGGCCGCGCTGGTGGGCTTCGCCCGCTCCCTCGCCCGCGAGCTGGGCTCCCGCAACATCACCTTCAACGTGGTCGCCCCCGGCTTCGTGGACACCGACATGACGAAGGTGCTCACCGACGAGCAGCGTGCGGGCATCGTGGCGAACGTGCCGCTCGCCCGCTACGCGCAGCCCGAGGAGATCGCGGCAGCCGTCAGCTTCCTGGCGTCCGACGACGCCGCGTACATCACCGGAGCCGTCATTCCCGTTGACGGCGGATTGGGCATGGGTCACTGATCACCATGAGCGGAATTCTCGAGGGCAAGCGGATCCTCATCACCGGTGTGCTGATGGAGTCCTCCATCGCCTTCCACACCGCCCGGCTGGCCCAGGAGCAGGGCGCCGAGGTCATCCTCACCGCGTGGCCGCGCCCGTCGCTGACCGAGCGCATCGCCAAGAAGCTGCCCAAGCCGGTCAAGGTGATCGAGCTCGACGTCACCAACGACGAGCACCTCGCCCGTCTGGAGGGCCTGGTCCGCGACGAGCTCGGCGGCCTCGACGGCGTCGTGCACTCCATCGGCTTCGCCCCGCAGGACGCCCTCGGCGGCAACTTCCTGAACACGCCGTTCGAGTCGGTCGCCACCGCCATGCACGTCTCGGCGTTCTCGCTGAAGTCGCTGACCATGGCCTGCAAGCCGCTGTTCCCGGCGGAGGGCGCGGCCGTCGTCGGCCTCACCTTCGACGCGCAGTTCGCCTGGCCGCAGTACGACTGGATGGGCCCGGCCAAGGCCGCCCTGGAGGCCACCAGCCGTTACCTGGCCCGCGACCTGGGCAAGGAGAACATCCGCTGCAACCTGGTCTCGGCCGGCCCGCTCGGCTCGATGGCCGCGAAGTCCATCCCGGGCTTCTCCGACCTGGCGGACACCTGGAACCACCGCTCCATGCTGGAGTGGGACATGAGCGACCCGGAGCCGACGGGCCGCGGCGTCGTCGCGCTGCTGTCGGACTGGTTCCCGAAGACCACCGGCGAGATCGTCCACGTGGACGGCGGCCTGCACGCGATGGGTGCCTGATCCCGGGACCGACCCGCACGAACGGCGATGGCCGCGCCTTCCTCCAGGAAGGCGCGGCCATCGCCGTTCCCGCGCGCGGGGGCGGCGGGTGAGGGGCCCTCAGGGGGCGCCGTGCGGCCCCGCTCGATCGGATGTCCGAGCCCGGGGTGGATCTTCTCAAGTCGAAAACCCGGACAGATGCCTGCAAAATGACCATGCCGGGATCTTCCCGGTGGGTTCGGGGAGGAGGTGCGGGCGTGGGGACGAGGCCGAGCCGAGCGCTGTCGCTGCTGGTCACCTCGGTGTTCCTGACCGGCCTCCTGGGCCCCGGAGCCCTCGCCCAGCCCGGCGTACGGGAACCCGCGCCCGGCCCCGGACCGGCCGGCCGGGCCGTCGTGGACTTCGACGACATCCCCGCCGAGCCACCCGTACGGCCCGCGCGGCCGCCCGCCGGGGAACTCTTCGGCGCCGACTGCGACACCCGGATCACCGGCTCCACGGTGGTGGCGTCCTGCCACAACGCCTACCCCGAGACCGACCTGCTCCGCCTGCACGTCGAGTGCGAGCGCTGGTGGGACGTGGACGGCGACGGCGCCCTCGTCCCCCTGGACCCGGCCGGCCGCACCCGGCTCACCGGCCGCTGCTGGAAAGAGGTCCGCACGGCCTGGGTGAGCCACCAGCGCACCCCCGAAGGGCCCTGAGCGGCCTAAGCCGGGGTCTTGCCCAGGCAGACGAAGGGGTAGCCCGCCGCCTCCGCCGCGGCGGTGTCCGCGTCCCCGCTCCGGATCGCCTCGATCAGCCGCGCGTGGTCCAGGTGGTCCGCCGGGTTCAGCTCGGTGCCGACGTCCGTCCGCAGCCAGTCCGCGACCAGGTCGCCGAGGTCCGCGTACAGCTCGATCAGCACCTCGTTGTGCGAGGCCGCCACCACCGCCATGTGCAGGCCCACGTCCGCCGCCACGAACAGCTCCGCGTCCCCGCTCGCCCACGCCTCCTCGCGCCGCGCCAGCAGCGCGTCCAGCTGTACGAGGTCCCGCGCGGTCCGCCGCTCCGCCGCCAGCCGGGCCGCCGAGGACTCCAGCGTCGAGCGCAGCTCCGCGATGTGTCGGGGGTCGGCCCCCGCGAACCGCCGGTGCATCACACCGGCCAGCTCGCTGGTGGCGAGCACGTACGTCCCCGAACCCTGGCGGATGTCCAGCAGCCCGTTGTGCGCGAGGGCCCGGACCGCCTCCCGCACGGTGTTGCGGGCGACGCCCAGCAGCTCCACCAGCTCGGGCTCGGTGGGGATCCGGCTCCCGACCGGCCACTCACCGGACGTGATCTGGTTCCTCAGCTGGGCGATCACCTGGTCGACGAGCGCGGATCGCCGGGGCGAGGTCAGCGGCATGGCGGGTGGAACCCCCTCGGGGTCGGCTGGACCGGGACCGGACCATACGGTTCAAGACTGGACAACCAATCATCCCATGATTCTATGATGGCGGGATGCACGACGAAGACATCCAGACCATGAACCGCCCAGCGGGCGTCCGCGGACCCGTCGCACCCGCACCCGCCCCCACCACCGCCCCCCGGTGGCTGGGCCCGGTGCTCGTCGTCGGAATCGTGCTGGCCGCCCTCAACCTGCGGCCCGCCATCACCAGCCTCGGAGCCCTCTTCGAAGAGGCCCGCACCGGCCTCCACATGAGCGGCACCGTCGCCGGGCTCATCACCTCGGTCCCCGCCCTCTGCTTCGCCGTCTTCGGCATCACCGCCCCCCGGCTCTCCCGCCGCTTCGGCCCCGCCGCCGTCGTCTGCGCCGGCATGGCCGCCGTCGCCGCGGGCCTGCTGATCCGCCCCTTCGCGGACGGCGCCGCAGGCTTCCTCGCCGCCAGCGCCCTGTCCCTGGCCGGCATAGCCCTGACCAACGTGCTGCTCCCGGTGATCGTCAAGCGCTACTTCCCGGACCGGGTCGGCACCATGACCGGCCTCTACTCCATGGCCCTGGCCGCCGGCACCTCCCTCGCCGCCGCCGCGACCGTCCCCCTCACCGACGCCTTCGGCGGCAACTGGCGCACCGGCCTGCTGATCTGGGCCGTCCTCGCCGCCGCCGCCGTCCTGCCCTGGCTGCCCATCGCCGCCGCCGGCCGCCGCGAGAAGGCCGCGGCCCCCGCCGCGACCGCCGCGACCGGCCCCTCCGTGGTCCGCAGCCGCACCGCCTGGGCCCTGGCCTGCTACTTCGGCCTCCAGGCCACCGGCGCCTACGTCACCATGGGCTGGCTCCCGCAGATCTTCCGCGACGCCGGCGTCTCCGCCTCCACCGCCGGAGTCCTGCTCGCCGTCACCATGGTCATGGGCGTCCCCCTGGCCTTCGTCATCCCCGGCCTCGCCGGACGGATGCGCAACCAGGGTCCCATCGCCGTCGTCCTCGGCCTCTTCGGCTTCGCCGGCTACCTCGGGCTCTACCTCGCCCCGGCCGCCGGAGCCTGGGCCTGGGCCCTGCTGCTCGGCATCTCCAACTGCGCCTTCCCCCTCGTCATCACGATGATCGGGCTCCGCGCCAAGTCCCCGGCCGGCGTCGTCAAGCTCTCCGCCTTCGCCCAGAGCACCGGCTACCTCATCTCCATCCCCGGCCCCCTGGTCATCGGCACCCTCTACCAGCACAGCGGCGGATGGGACCTCCCGCTCGCCCTGATGGCGGCCCTCCTCGTCCCCCAGATCGCCCTCGGCCTCCTCGCCGGCCGGGACCGCACGATCGAGGACGAATGCGGCATGCGAGACTGAACGGCATGTCGCCCGTACTCGAACCCAACCCCCAGGACGGCCACAAGAAGCTCGGCCTCGTGCTCGGCGCGATGCTGCTCGTGACCGTGGTCATCGCCGTCATCGCGACCATCGCCTCCCCCTGACACCCAGGGGCCCCGGGGGATGGTGGGGACAACCCCACCATCCCCTAGGGGGCCAGGTTCAGGGTTGCCTGGGGTGTGCCCCGGATGGGAACCGCACCTTCGGATCCATAGATTCGAAGGAGAGCGAGCCCGTCCCACCCGCACACACAGGGAGGCGGCCATGTCGGCCCCCGCACACCTTCCCGGCCCCCGCACCACCGCCCCCGACACCCGGCTGCACTGGTGGGCGCTGGCCCTGCTCGCCCTGGCCTTCGGCCTCCTCCTGCTCCTCCTCGCCGGCTCCGGCCAGGCCCACGCCGCCACCGACGAGGGCAACGCGCTCCTCCAGGTCACCCACCAGCTGCTGCGCGCCGTCGGCTGACCCGGGTGCGCCGGGCACGCCCCACCGAGGGGGGAAGGCGCCCCAACACCCTGCGCCCGGTGGCTCGTTTCGTGCGAAGCTGGGGGCCATGAGCGCCGACACACCCCGCAGGATCGCCCTCCTCCGGCACGCCAAGGCCGACTGGCCCCAGGTGTCCGACCACGACCGCCCGCTGGCGGAACGCGGCCGCAAGGACGCACCCGCCGTCGGACTGAAGCTGGCCGAGACCGGCATCACCTTCGACCTGGCCCTCTGCTCCACCGCCGCGCGCACCAGGGAGACCTGGAAGCTCGCCGTCCAGGAGCTCCCGTCCCGGCCGAAGACCTCGTACGAGGAGCGGATCTACGAAGCGTCGCCCGGCGAGCTCATCGCCCTGCTGAACGAGACCCCCGACGAGGTGTCCGACCTCCTCGTCATCGGCCACAACCCCGGCATGCACGCCCTCGCCGACGTCCTCTCCGGACGCTCCGAGGGCGACACCCTGGCCCGGATGAGCCGTACGGGCTTCCCGACCGCCGCGCTGGCCATCGTCTCCTTCACCGGCTCGTGGAAGTCCCTCGAACCCGGCGCGTGCACCCTCCTGGACTACTGGACGCCCAAGGAGCACTGAGCCCGCGACGACACGCGCCCGGCCGGAAGGATCCGGCCGGGCGCGGTACGTGCGTACGGGGTCAGGCCAGGTCGGCCGCTTCGACTTCCTCGCGGGTCACGCCGAGCAGGTACAGCACGGCATCCAGGAAGGGCACGTTCACGGCGGTGTGCGCGGCCTCGCGGACCACCGGCTTGGCGTTGAAGGCCACCCCCAGACCGGCCGCGTTCAGCATGTCCAGGTCATTGGCACCGTCACCGATCGCCACCGTCTGCGACAACGGCACCCCGGCCTCGCCGGCGAAGCGGCGCAGCAGCCGGGCCTTGCCCGCCCGGTCCACGATCTCCCCGGTGACCTTGCCGGTCAGCTTGCCGTCGACGATCTCCAGGGTGTTCGCCGAGGCGAAGTCCAGCCCCAGCCGCTCCCGCAGGTCGTCGGTGACCTGGGTGAACCCGCCGGACACCACGCCCACCTGGTAGCCCAGCGTCTTCAGCGTCCGGATCAGGGTCCGCGCCCCGGGCGTCAGCCGCACCTCGGAACGGACCTTGTCCACCACCGACGCGTCCAGCCCCGCCAGCAGCTCGACACGGGCGTGCAGGGACTGCTCGAAATCCAGCTCACCGCGCATCGCCCGCTCGGTCACCTCGGCGACCTCGGCCTCGCAGCCGGCGTGCGCGGCGAAGAGCTCGATGACCTCGTCCTGGATCAGGGTCGAGTCCACGTCCATGACCACCAGCCGCTGCGCCCGGCGGTGCAGCCCGGCCGACACCACGGCCACGTCCACGCCGATCTGCGCGGCGGTGGTGGCCAGGGCGGTGCGCAGCGGCTCGGTCTCGACGCCGGAGACGGCGAACTCGACCGCCGTCACCGGGTACTTGGCGAGCCGGAAGATACGGTCGATGTTGCCGCCGGCGGCGGTGATCCGGGCGGCGATGGTGGCGGTGGACTCGGCGGTGAGCGGGTGCCCGAGGACGGTGACGTGGGAGCGGCCGCTGCCGCGCGGCCGGTTGTCACCGGTACCGGAGATGATCTCCGCCTGCAGCTTGAGCGACTCGGCCCAGCTGTGCACGGTGGCGCGCAGCTCGCCCTCGGAGCCGGTGGCGGGCTTGGTGACGAGGACGCACAGGACGATGCGGCCACGGGTGACGACCTGCTCGATGTCGACGACATCGACGGAGTAGGCGGCGAGGGTGTCGAACAGCCCGGCGGTGATCCCGGGACGGTCCTTGCCGAAGATCTTGACGAGGAGGGTGGGGACGTCGGAGGTCTGCGAAGCGCTCATGGTGCCCACACCGTATCTTCCCGCCCGCTCCCCCCGAATCCCCGTCCGCCTTTTGAACGCGCCGCTCGCGCGGCTCGGCCCCTGGGGGCCTCCCCGGCTTCGCGCCGCTGCGACAGCCTCCGGCTGTCGGACCGGGGGCGGGGCCGGTTCGCGTTGCGGGGGCCGGTGGGCGGGTGTGGGTGGGTGGGCCGCTGCGCGGAGCGGGGGTCCCCTACCCGCCCTTCCACCGTTCCCCGGGCTTCGCCCGGACCCGTACGGCGCTACCGCGCCCGCGCCTCAATCGCCGGCGGGGCTGGAAGTGCGCTCCGCGCCCTCCAGCCCGCCAGGCGACCCGCTCGACACATCCAGCTCCGCCGGCACAACTCAGCCTCGCCGGCGTTTGAGGCGCGGGGGTCTGGGGGCGGAGCCCCCAGGAGGGGTCCGGGCGCAGCCCGGGGAACGGGTGAAGGGTGGGTAGGGGACCGCCCCGCGCAGCGGCCAACCACCCGCACCCGCATCGGCCCCCGCCCGGAGGAAGGGTGGTTCGTGCGAAAACCCTGTGAAGGACTCCCGGGCGAGAAGTCCCCTATCGCACTCTCCGGGTGCCTTTCGCCCCCACCCGCGGAAGGCCCCGATTCCACATGTGGCCGCAGGCCTGAAATAGTTCCACCGGATGTTCGCCATCCCTAGACTCCCTGACGTCGTTCTCCCTGGACGCCAGGGGGATTCTCGGGGGACCTTAAGTGGGGCTGGAGTGCCGGAACTCGTACTGGAATTGAACGGAAGGACCTGGACGCTCGATCCGTCCAGGTCGTACTCGCTGGGGCGCGATCCCCAGGGAGACGTGGTGATCGATGACGCCAGGGTGTCGTGGCGGCACGCCACCATCAGCTGGAACGGCCGGGGTTGGGCCATCGAGGACCACGGCAGCACCAACGGCACCTACGTGCACGGCGCGCGGGTCCAGCAGACGGAGCTCGTGCCGGGCACGCCGGTCCACCTCGGCAACGCGACCGACGGCCCGCGGCTGAATCTCAGCGCCGCGCAGGCGCAGCAGCCGGCGTACCAGGCCCCGGCCGCGCAGGCACAGGGGCAGCAGGCCCCGGCGTACCAGGCCCCGGCCCAGCAGCAGCCGCAGCAGCAGCCCGCCTGGGAGCAGCAGCCGCAGCAGCAGCCGTACGTACCGCAGCAGCAGCAGTCGCAGTCGCAGCCGCAGGCCGCCGCGGCCCCCGGGTACGGCAACGACCACCGCAGCCCGACGACGTTCCACCAGATCGCCGTCGGCCGCGTCATGCGCATCGGCCGTGCCCTGGAGAACGAGCTCGTCGTCTCCGACCTCCAGGTCTCGCGCCACCACGCGGAGTTCCGCTCCACCGGCGGCCGTTTCGAGATCCACGACCTCGGCAGCCACAACGGCACCTACGTCAACGGTCAGCCGCTGCCCAAGTCCGGCACCGCGCTGCTCGGCCCGAACGACATCGTCGGCGTCGGCCACTCGACGTTCAAGATCGTCGGCGACCGGCTCGAGGAGTTCGTCGACACCGGTGACGTCTCCTTCTCGGCCCGCCACCTCACGGTCACGGTCGACGGCGGCAAGCAGATCCTCAAGGACGTCACCTTCGGCGTCCCGGAGAAGTCGCTCATCGGCGTCATCGGCCCCTCCGGCTCCGGCAAGTCCACGCTCCTGAAGGCGCTCACCGGCTACCGGCCCGCCGACCAGGGTGACGTCCTCTACGACAACCGCAACCTGTACAAGCAGTTCGCGGAGCTCCGCCAGCGCATCGGCCTGGTCCCGCAGGACGACATCCTGCACAAGGAGCTGAAGGTCTCGACCGCCCTGAAGTACGCGGCCAAGCTGCGCTTCCCGGGCGACACCGCCGAGTCCGAGCGCTCCGCCCGCATCGACGAGGTGCTGCGCGAGCTCAAGCTCGACATCCACAAGGACAAGAAGATCACCTCGCTCTCGGGTGGTCAGCGCAAGCGCGTGTCCGTGGCCCTGGAGCTGCTCACCAAGCCGTCGCTGATCTTCCTGGACGAGCCGACCTCCGGCCTCGACCCGGGCATGGACCGCGACGTCATGCAGCTGCTGCGCGGCCTCGCCGACGACGGCCGCACGGTCCTCGTCGTCACCCACTCCGTGGCCGAGCTCGGACTGTGCGACAAGCTGCTCGTGATGGCCCCGGGCGGTTCCGTCGCCTACTTCGGCCCGCCGGACGAGGCGCTGAACTTCTTCGGCTACACCACGTGGGCCGACGTGTTCTCCGCGTTCGAGAACTACCGCGACTACGACTGGGCCGGCCGCTGGAAGGGTTCGCAGCACTACCAGCTGTACGCCGCCGACCTCGACGCGGTCGCCCCGCAGCCGGTCGCCATGGCGCCGCAGCAGATGATCCCGCCGAAGCCGCAGGGCTGGGGCTCGCAGCTGTGGACGCTGATGCGCCGCTACGTCTCGGTGATCGTCTCCGACGTCGGCTTCCTCGCCCTGATGGTGCTGATGCCCGCCGTCCTCGGCGTGGTCTCCATCGTGATCCCCGCGAAGTTCGGCCTCGCGCCGCCGACCCCGCCGTCGCGCTTCAACGGCGACGCGGGAACGATCATGCTGATCCTCGCGGTCGGCATGTGCTTCTCGGGCGCGGCGAACTCCGTCCGAGAACTGATCAAGGAACGCGTGATCTACGAGCGTGAGCGCGCGACCGGCCTGTCCCGGTCCGCGTACCTCATGTCGAAGGTGATCGTCCTCGGCGTGATCACCGCCCTCCAGGGCGTGATCATCTGCGCCATCGCGTTCACCCCGCGCAAGCTGCCCGCCGCGGGCCTGTTCATGAACCCGGCCGTCGAGCTCTGCATCTCGGTCACCGCGCTCGGCTTCACCGCGATGATGTTCGGCCTCGTGATCTCCTCGCTGGTGAAGACCGCCGAGAAGACCATGCCGCTGCTCGTCATGTTCGCCATCGTCCAGGTCGTCTTCACCGGCATCCTGTTCCAGCTGTACGACAAGATCGGCCTGGAGCAGTTCGCCTACCTGATGCCGTCCCGCTGGGCCATCGGCGCCGCCGGCACCACCCTGAACCTGGGCAAGCTCATGGCGCCGTGGGACCCGCAGAACCCCACCAACACCGACCCGCTGTGGGACCACACCGCCGGCCAGTGGTTCATGGACGTCTCCGTCCTGCTGCTGCTCGGCGTGATCTGCGGCTTCGCCGTGGCGCGCCTGCTGCGCCGCCACGAGCCCGAGGTCATGCGCAAGTAGCGGGCGGGTCCGCCAGGACCGCGCACGCGTGGAACGCCTCAGGGCGGCCCCCGGAACTCCGGGGGCCGCCCTGAGGCGCACGGGGGGTGTGAAGGGCCTAGTAGGCGCTGTTCACGTTGTCCATGGAGCCGTAGCGGTCGGCGGCGTAGTTGCACGCGGCGACGATGTTCGCGACCGGGTCGTACAGGTCGAACTTGGTGCCCTTGACGTGGTACGTGTTGAAGGTCGGCTGGATGACCTGGAGCAGGCCCTTCGAGGGGATGCCGTTCTTCGCGTTGATGTCCCACAGGTTGATCGCGCGGGGGTTGCCGCTCGACTCGCGCATGATGTTGCGGTGGATGCCGGAGTAGGAGCCCGGAATGCCTTCCTTCTTCATGATGAAGAGGGCTTCCTTGATCCAGCCGTCGAGGTTGTTCGCGAAGACCGGCGTGCGGGCCGCGGAACGGCTGGCGGCGGTCTTGGCCTCGCGGTCCTTCTTCGCCTGCGCCTCGGCCTCGGCCTTCGCCGCGTCCTTGGCCTTCTGGTCGGCGACGGCCTGCTGGGCGCCGACGTGCTTCTGCACGGACTGGGTCCAGGCGACCGGGGCGGCCTCGAACGTCTGAGCCTGAGCGGTCTCGGTACCGGCGGGGACGAGGGAGAAGGCGAGGGCGGCGGCACCGAGGGTGGCGACACCGGCGATCGACAGCTTGTGCGCCTTCGTCAGACGATAGTGACCGGGAGTGCTGGAAGCAGACATGCGGGGCAACCTCTTCGTTAGGCGGTGCCGCAGGAAAGCGCCGCTCGGATCCGGGATCCGCGGCGCTGTGCGACGGCAGCCATTCTTAGCGGCGGCAAAATCGCCTGGCAAAGGTGTGACGTACGATCCCGGTTAGTGGATCAGGGCCCTCCGCAGAAGCGGCATTTCCGCCCCGACCGCTAGGCGCAGCAGCACTGACGGCGTCTTTATGCGTCCACTACGCGGCTTCGTAAGTGATGTGCGTCCTATGCCGGGGCTCACACCGGGCATACGGCGGTCTTACCCGGAGTTGCGGCAGCAATTCAATGCGTGACCGAACTCCGCCTTCCGGACGAGGTGATCTCCCCGGACCTCATCCCCAAGGCAGAGGCCCTGCCCCCGCACCCCCTCCCCGGGCCGTACGCCCTGGGTCCCAGGACCTACGCCCAAGTCCCGATCCCGCAGGTCAGGGCCGCCGGTACGGTGACCCCATGCACACCGGACCCGCTACGGGAGGACTGGCGGCCGTCAGCACCGCGCTGCTCGCCATGAGCCGCCGGCTGGAGGTCCACGACGTCCTGCGCACGATCGTCGCCTCCGCCCGCGAACTGCTCGACGCCGAGTACGCCGCCCTCGGCGTCCCGGACGACCACGGCGGCTTCGCCCAGTTCGTCGTGGACGGCATCAGCGACGAGCAGTGGCGCCGCATCGGCCCGCTGCCCCGCCAGCACGGCATCCTCGCGGCGATGCTCCACGAGGAGACCCCCGAGCGGCTCGCGGACGTGCGCGAGGACCCGCGCTTCGAGGGCTGGCCGGCCGCCCACCCCGAGATGTCGGGCTTCCTCGGCCTGCCCATCCGGGACGGGGAGGAGAACCTGGGCGCCCTCTTCCTCGCCAACAAGAACGGCCCGGGCGGGTTCACCGACGAGGACGAGGCCCTCCTCTCCCTCCTCGCCCAGCACGCGGCCATAGCCCTCACCAACGCGCGGCTCTACGAGCGCAGCCGAGAGCTGACCATCGCCGAGGAGCGCTCCCGGCTCGCCCACGAGCTGCACGACGCCGTCAGCCAGAAGCTGTTCTCCCTGCGCCTGACCGCCCAGGCCGCCGCCGCCCTCGTGGACCGCGACCCGGCCCGCGCCAAGGGGGAGCTCCAGCAGGTCGCCGCGCTCGCCGCGGAGGCCGCCGACGAGCTCCGCGCCGCCGTGACCGAGCTGCGGCCCGCCGCCCTGGACGAGGACGGCCTCGTCCACACCCTGCGCGACCACGTCCGCGTACTGGACCGCGCCCACACCGCCGCCGTCACCTTCGTCTGCGACGGCCTGCGGGCCCTGCCCGCCGCCCAGGAGGAGGCCCTGCTGCGGGTCGCCCAGGAGGCCCTGCACAACGCCCTGCGGCACTCCGGCGCGGACCGCGTCGAGGTCGCCCTCGCCCGCACCCCCGCGGGCGGCGCCGTCCTGCGCGTACGGGACTGGGGCCGGGGCTTCTCCCCGTCCACCGTCCGCAAGGCCGGCCGGCACCTGGGACTCGTCTCCATGCGGGACCGCGCCGGTGGCGTCGGAGGCCGGCTGGAGGTCCGCTCGGAGCCCGGTGAGGGCACCACGATCGAGATGGAGGTCCCCGGTGGCTGACACCCCCGGCAGCGGCCGGATCCGCGTCCTGCTCGTCGACGACCACCAGGTGGTCCGGCGCGGCCTGCGCACCTTCCTGGAGGTCCAGGAGGACATCGAGGTGGTCGGAGAGGCCGCCGACGGGGCGGAGGGCACCGCCCGCGCCGAGGAGCTGCGGCCCGACGTGATCCTCATGGACGTCAAGATGCCCGGCACCGACGGCATCGAGGCCCTGCGGCGGCTGCGCGCCCTGGAGAACCCGGCCCGGGTCCTCGTCGTCACCAGCTTCACGGAACAGCGGACCGTGGTCCCCGCGCTGCGGGCCGGCGCCGCCGGATACCTCTACAAGGACATCGACCCCGACGCCCTGGCCGGAGCGATCCGCTCGGTGCACGCGGGACACGTCCTGCTCCAGTCGGAGGTCGCCGAGGCCCTGCTGGCCGCCCAGGACGACCAGAGCGGCCCCGGGGGCCGCCCGGGGGCGCTGACCGACCGCGAGCGCGAGGTGCTCGGCCTGATCGCCGACGGCCGCTCGAACCGGGAGATCGCCCGGGCGCTCGTCCTGTCCGAGAAGACGGTCAAGACCCACGTCTCGAACATCCTGATGAAACTGGACCTCTCCGACCGCACCCAGGCCGCGCTGTGGGCCGTCCGGCACGGCATCGCGGAATGACGAGCGGATCAATGTGCCGATCCGAGATTCATACGGTCGGGTGTATGTAGCCCACATGGCGTATCCCGGCCGGGGGCACGCCGTTCTCCATGGCGTGCCGCGACGGCTGGTCGCGGCAGACGTACTGGAGGACGAGAACGTGAAGAACTTCAAGAAGGCCGCAGCCGTCACCATGATCGCGGGCGGCCTCGTCGCCGCCGGCGCGGGTGTCTCCTCGGCGCACGGCGGTGCGTCCGCGGAGGGCGAGGCCCTGAACTCGCCCGGCGTGGCCTCCGGGAACCTGCTCCAGGTCCCCGTGCACGTCCCGGTGAACGTGGTCGGCAACACCGTCAGCGTGATCGGCCTGCTCAACGGTGCCTGGGGCAACACCGGCGTCAACGCCTGACCCGACACCCCCGCGGCCCCGCCTCCCCCCTTCTCCCCGGGAAGCGGGGCCGCGGCCGTGCGGCCCCGCGGGACCGCCGGACACCCCCTAGTGCTGCTCCACCGGCGCGTTGTACGCCGCCACCAGCGCCCGCCGGGCGACCCGCTCCACCGGCCGCAGCGCCTCCGCCCGCGCCGCCATCTCCGAGGCCGCCACCGCGCCCCCGTGCCCGCGCTCGTACGCCAGCGACACCAGCAGGTCCACCCGCTGCGCCAGCGCCAGCACCCGGACCGCCCGCGCCGGATACCCGGGCGCCAGTACCTCGCGCCCCGCCTCCGCCCGCGCCCGGTACGCCGACAGCGCGGCCTCCGCCACCGGCCCCGACGCCGCCACGTCCAGCCGGGTCAGCACCACCGTCGCCTCGCGCAGCGCCTCCGCCAGCTCCCGCTCCGCCTCGCCCAGCGACGGCACGTCCGCCGGCGGGGCCTCCCGCACCGACAGGCAGTGCCACACCACCGAGACGTGCACGTCACCCGCCGGGCCCGCCTCCGAAACCTCCGGCACCAGCCCCAGCGCGGCCCCCGCGCACACCACCGCCTCCTCGGCCTCCAGCGCCCGCGCGTTGAACTCCGGCGGCCCGCTCAGCCCCAGCGGATGCCCCGCCACCGGCAGCGCCACCCGCAGCCCGGTCACCCCCAGGGCCCGCAGCCGCCCCAGCGCCAGCGTGAGCCCCACCGGCCCCGCCTCGCCCGGCAGCCCGGAGACCCGGTGCACGGCGTCCTCGCCCACGATCGACAGCGCCGCCTCGTCGGGCGAGACCAGACCGGCCAGCAGAGCGTTCCCCCAGGCGGCCAGCCGCCCTGAACGTGGTTCGAAAAGCATCCCCCCACTCTACGGATCCGCCCCCCGACCCGGCCTGGCGCCCGGAGCCCTCTCCGAGTGGCGTAGGTTTTCCCCTGGGGCTGCGCCTGCCGGCGCACAGAGAACCGTGACTGCAAGGGGTGACAACACGCTCATGAGCGATGTTCTGGAGCTGGTGGACGTATCCGTGGTCCGCGAGGGCCGGGCTCTGGTGGACCAGGTCTCCTGGTCGGTGAAGGAGGGGGAGCGCTGGGTGATCCTCGGCCCCAACGGCGCCGGCAAGACCACGCTGCTGAACCTCGCCTCCAGCTACCTCTTCCCCACCAAGGGCACCGCCACCATCCTCGGCAGCACCCTCGGCAAGCCCGGCAGCGACGTCTTCGAGCTGCGCCCGCGCATCGGCGTCGCCGGCATCGCGCTCGCCGACAAGCTCCCGAAGCGGCAGACCGTCCTGCAGACCGTGCTCACCGCCGCCTACGGCATGACCGCGACCTGGCAGGAGGAGTACGAGGACATCGACGAGCAGCGCGCCCGCGCGTTCCTCGACCGCCTCGGCATGACCGAGTACCTCGACCGCAAGTTCGGCACCCTCTCCGAGGGCGAGCGCAAGCGCACCCTGATCGCCCGCGCCCTGATGACGGACCCCGAGCTGCTCCTCCTGGACGAGCCCGCCGCCGGCCTGGACCTCGGCGGCCGCGAGGACCTCGTCCGCCGCCTCGGGCGCCTCGCCCGCGACCCGCTGGCCCCGTCCATGGTCATGGTCACGCACCACGTCGAGGAGATCGCCCCCGGCTTCACGCACGTCCTGATGATCCGGCAGGGCAAGGTCGTCACCGCCGGTCCGATCGACCTGGAGCTGACCTCCCGCAACCTCTCCCTCTGCTTCGGCCTCCCGCTCATCGTCGAGCGCAACGAGCACGACCGCTGGACCGCCCAGGGCCTGCCCCTGCGCTAGGCCGTCTCTTCCGGATCTGGCCTGACCCGCCAAGATCCGGAAGAGACGACCTAGCCGCGCCGTTCGCGCCCTGTCCGGCCGCGCCCGCCCGACCTACCATGACCATGTGGACATCGACGCATGGGTGTGGTGGCTCATCGGCGCGGTCGGACTGGGCATCCCCCTCGTCCTGACCGCCCTGCCGGAGTTCGGCATGTTCGCCGTCGGCGCGGTCGCCGCGGCCGTCACCGCGGCCGTGGGCGGGGGAGTGGTCGCGCAGGTCCTGGTCTTCGTGATCGTGTCGGTCGCGCTGATCGCCGTCGTCCGGCCGATCGCCAACCGCCACCGCGACCAGCGGCCCCAACACCGCAGCGGCATCGAGGCGTTGAAGGGCAGATCCGCCGTCGTCCTCGAACGGGTCGACGGCAGCGGCGGCCGCATCAAGCTGGCCGGCGAGATCTGGTCCGCCCGCACCCTCGACTCGGACACCAGTTTCGAACCCGGCCAGTCCGTCGACGTCGTCGACATCGACGGAGCGACCGCGGTCGTCATGTGACAAGCAGCCCACCCGCGGCCCCGGGGTCTGCGAGACTCCGATCAACGGGGCAGCACAGACAGCCGGAAGGGCACGGGGAACCGCATGCAACCGATCATCATCGTCCTGATCATCCTGGTGGTACTGGTCTTCATCGCCCTGGTCAAGACGATCCAGGTGATCCCCCAGGCCAGCGCCGCCATCGTCGAGCGGTTCGGACGCTACACCCGCACCCTCAACGCGGGCCTCAACATCGTCGTCCCGTTCATCGACTCCATCCGCAACCGGATCGACCTCCGCGAACAGGTCGTCCCCTTCCCGCCGCAGCCGGTCATCACCCAGGACAACCTGGTCGTCAACATCGACACCGTCATCTACTACCAGGTGACCGACGCCCGCGCCGCCACGTACGAAGTGGCCAGCTACATCCAGGCCATCGAGCAGCTCACCGTCACCACGCTCCGCAACATCATCGGCGGCATGGACCTGGAGCGGACCCTCACCTCCCGCGAGGAGATCAACGCCGCCCTGCGCGGGGTCCTCGACGAGGCCACCGGCAAGTGGGGCATCCGCGTCAACCGCGTCGAGCTCAAGGCCATCGAGCCGCCGACCTCCATCCAGGACTCGATGGAGAAGCAGATGCGCGCCGACCGGGACAAGCGCGCCGCGATCCTCCAGGCCGAGGGCGTCCGCCAGTCGGAGATCCTGCGCGCCGAGGGCGAGAAGCAGTCCTCCATCCTGCGCGCCGAGGGCGAGGCCAAGGCCGCCGCGCTGAAGGCCGAGGGCGAGGCCCAGGCCATCCGCACCGTCTTCGAGTCCATCCACGCCGGCGACGCCGACCAGAAGCTCCTCGCCTACCAGTACCTCCAGATGCTCCCGAAGATCGCCGAGGGCGACGCCAACAAGCTCTGGATCGTGCCCAGCGAGATCGGAGACGCGCTCAAGGGCCTCTCGGGCGCCATGGGCAACTTCGGCCCCCTCGGCGGCGGTCCGACCGGCTTCAACCCGCAGAACCCCGGCAAGGGCGCACCGGCCCAGGACACCGCCGCCGAGCGGCGCGAACAGCCCCCCATCGACTGACGCGAACCTCCCCTTCGTGCATGATCAGTGAGGCCCCTCGACCTTCATGGCGGGGAGGCGACTCACTCACACAAAGGGGATGGCTCCGTCCATGTCCATGTCCATCTGGGAATCGCTCGCGGTCTTCGGCGCCGGAATCGGCGCCGGCACCATCAACACCATCGTCGGTTCCGGCACCCTGATCACCTTCCCGGTGCTCCTCGCCACCGGCCTGCCCCCGGTCACCGCCAACGTCTCCAACACCCTCGGCCTGGTGCCCGGTTCGATCAGCGGAGCCATCGGCTACCGCAAGGAACTCCAGGGCCAGCGCGCCCGCATCGTGCGGCTCGGCGCCGTCTCCCTCGTCGGCGGGCTCGCGGGAGCCGTCCTGCTCCTGAAACTGCCGTCGGACTCCTTCGACACGATCGTGCCCGTCCTCATCGGTCTGGCCCTCGTGCTCGTCGTCCTCCAGCCCCGGCTCGCCGCGGCCCTGCGCCGCCGGCAGGAAGCCTCCGGAGCCGATCCGGGGCACCCCGACGGCGGACCGGCCCTGCTGACGGGCATGCTGCTCGCCAGCGCGTACGGCGGCTACTTCGGCGCCGCGCAAGGCGTCCTCTACGTCGGCCTGATGGGCCTGCTGCTCCACGAGGACCTGCAACGGATCAACGCCGTCAAGAACGTGCTCGCCGCGCTCGTCAACGGCATCGCGGCCGTCTTCTTCCTCTTCGTCGCCGACTTCGACTGGACGGCGGTGCTCCTCATCGCCGTCGGCTCCACCATCGGCGGCCAGATCGGCGCCAAGGTCGGCCGCCGACTGTCCCCGACCGTCCTGCGCGGGGTCATCGTGACGGTCGGGATCGTGGCCATCGTCCAACTGCTGCTCCGCTGAGTGACGTAGAGGAAATACGTCACCCAGCGGGCCCGGGCCGGCACCGGACTAGGCGGTGCGCGCCAGCCACTCGGGCAGCGCGTCCTCCCCGCCCACCCCCAGAGCGAGCAGCATCGCGTCCGCCGGAGACGGCACGAAGGGCTTCCGCAGCAGCGGCATCCCCGCCTCCTCCGGCGTCCGCGCCGCCTTGCGGTGGTTGTCCTCCGCACAGGAGGCCACCGTGTTCAGCCACGTGTCCCCACCCCCCTGGGCCCGCGGCAGCACGTGGTCCACGGTCGTCGCGCGCTTCCCGCAGTACGCGCACCGGTGCTGGTCCCTGACCAGCACCCCCCGCCGTGACCAGGGAGCATGTCTTCGGAAGGGCACCCGTACGTACCGGCAGAGCCGGATCACCCGAGGCATCGGAAGGTCCATGGTGGCCGCGCGCACACGCAGCTCGGGGTGCGACTGTTCGACGACGGCCTTGTCCTGCAGAACCAGCACGACAGCCCGGTTCAGCGTCACCGTCGACAGCGGCTCGAAGCTCGCGTTCAGTACCAGCGTGTCCCGCATCTCGCCCACCTCCCGTGTGCAGGCCCGCGACCACCCTGGCAGCAAGGCCCGCAACCACTCTGGCCGCGCGCGCCACGCGGGACAACGCAATAAAAATGCCCGGTCCTGGCCTTCTTTAGACCAGGACCGGGCGAACACCGGGAGAACGATCAACGCTTGGGCGACTCGTACTCCGCGATCAGCTGCGCACGCCCGACGGCGTGGAAGCGGAGGTGGAACCCGACCACCGCCGGCGAGGAGTCCTCGTCCGGACCCAGCTCCTCCTGGTCCACCGCGTACACCGTGAACACGTACCGGTGCCGCTCCCCGCGCGGCGGAGCCGCCCCGCCGAAGTCACGCGTGCCGTAGTCGTTGCGCACGTGCACCGCACCCTCCGGCAGCCCCTCGAAGTCCCCGCTGCCCGCACCCGCGGGCAGGGACGTCACCGAGGCCGGGATGTCGAACAGCACCCAGTGCCAGAACCCGCTGCCCGTCGGCGCGTCCGGGTCGAAGCACGTCACCGCGAAGCTCTTCGTCCCCTCGGGGAAGCCCTCCCAGCGCAGCTCCGGCGAGACGTTCTTGCCCGTGAGGACCTGCGCCGCGTGCAGGTCGGCTCCGTGGGAGACGTCCTCACTGGTGACGCTGAACGACGCCACCTCGGGGTGGAAATCGTGCGGAAGGGGCGCCCTGTTCGGCTGGGCCACAGCTGTACCTCCTGATGGGAAAACGCGTGCGGGCGTACGCGCCGAGCCTAGAACCAGTTGCGCTGCGAACCGACCGAGGCGATCCACTGGTTCAGGTACGCCGCCCAGTCGGTCCCCTGGTACGACTGCAGACCCACCTGGAAGCAGCGGTAGGTGTCACTGCCCTCGCTGAACAGACCCGGCTTCTTGTCCATCTCCAGCACCACGTCCATCTCGTGCCCGTCCGAGACGAACGTCAGCTCGACCTGGTTCAGCCCCCGGTACTGCGCCGGCGGCAGGAACTCGATCTCCTGGTAGAACGGCAGCGTCTGCCGGGTCCCGCGGATGTGCCCCTTCTCCATGTCCGCGCTGCGGAAGGTGAAGCCCAGCCGGCGGAACGCGTCCAGGATCGCCTGCTGCGCCGGCACCGGGTGCACGTTGATCGGGTCCAGGTCGCCCGCGTCCACCGCGCGCGCGATCTCCAGCTCGGTGCTGACCCCGATCTTCATCCCGTGCAGCTCCTGGCCGCCGAAGTGGGTCACCGGAGTCTCCGCCGGGATCTCCAGACCGAAGGGCACCACGTGCAGGGCGCCGGGCTGCACCTTGAAGGCACCGCCGAGGCGCTGCTTGGCGAAGACGATGTCCTGCTTGTACTCGCCGTCGCCGCCCTCCACCTCCACCCGCGCCTGGAGCCCGACGGACAGCCCCTCGATCTGCTGCTCCACGGAGCCGCCCTGGATCCGCACCTCGCCCTGCACGATCCCGCCCGGCACCACGTTCGGCTCCGTGATGATCGTGTCCACCGACGCACCGCCGGCACCCAGGCTTGCGAGCAGCTTCCTGAAGCCCATGTCAATCTCCCCTACACAGATATACGGATCCACTGACCCTTACCACTGCGGAACCTTAGGGCCCGGTTGCAGCCGCGGGCGTTCCACTACGCTCGACCGGATGAGCGCGCGCCCCGACCGTACGCCCCTGCCCCGGTCCTTCTACGACCGCCCGGTCCTCACCGTGGCCCCCGACCTGCTCGGCAGGACCCTGGTCCGCCGCACCCCGGACGGCCCCGTGGAACTGCGCATCACGGAGGTGGAGGCATACGAGGGCGAAGCCGACCCCGGCTCCCACGCCTACCGCGGCCGCACCGCACGCAACGCCTCGATGTTCGGCCCGCCCGGACACGCGTACGTCTACTTCATCTACGGCATGTGGTTCAGCCTCAACCTCGTCTGCGGCCCGCCGGGCCACGCGAGCGGGGTGCTGCTGCGTGCGGGGGAGGTAATGGTGGGTGCGGAGCTGGCCGCCAAACGTCGACTTTCAGCCAGAAACCCGCATGAACTGGCCAAGGGCCCGGCCCGCCTGGCCACGGCCCTGGACGTGGACCGCTCCCTCGACGGCACGGACCTGTGCGGGGGCCCCGATTCCCCCTTGTCCCTCCTCGCCGGCAGCCCCACCCCGCCCGACCTGGTCGGCAACGGCCCCCGCACGGGGGTGGGCGGGGCCGGCGCCGCCCACCCCTACCGCTACTGGATCACCGGGGACCCGACCGTCAGCCCGTACCGGGCCCACGCGCCGCGCCGCCGCGCAACTTGACTCGATCTTGGGAGACGCCTAACGTAGCCCGAGCCGCTTGAACGGGGAGCTGTCTTCAGCAACCCCCGGAGCGGCCAAACCACTACCTACGCATCACCCCTGGCGGGGTCTTATTCGGCATGCCCGAATTCCCCGCCGACCGGCTCGATTATGAGTCGGCGGGGAAAAGCGTTAACGTAGTGACCACGCCGAAAGGGAAAGCGCGAAAGCGAAGGACCTGGAAAGCAAGCGAGAAAGACTCTGATAGAGTCTGAATCGCAAGAACGAAAGCCCGGAGGAAAGCCC